>CADEFX010000006.1:0-23845 GCA_902826715.1 uncultured Hyphomicrobiales bacterium
AGCAGCGCCACATCCGTGCCGGGCTTGAACGCCAGGTGATGCGCGGCGTGACGCGACAGCGTCTGGCGGCGCGGATCCATGACGATGAGCTTCGCGCCGTTTTTCGTTGCATTCTTGATGTAGGTCGCGGCCACCGGATGATTGACCGTCGGGTTGGCGCCGATGACGATGATGACCTTGGCGTCGAGTGCTGCCTCGAAGGGCGCGGACACGGCGCCCGAGTTCAGGCCCTCCATCAAGGCGGCGACGGACGATGCATGACAAAGGCGCGTGCAGTGATCGACGTTGTTGGAGCCGAAGCCCGTGCGCACGAGCTTCTGGAACAGGTAGGCTTCCTCGTTGGAGCCTTTGGCCGAGCCGAAGCCCGCCAGCGCCTTGGGCCCATCCTTGTCTCGGACGGCGACGAGGCCCCGCGCCGCGACGTCGAGCGCCTCATCCCATGTGGCTTCGCGGAAGTGCGTCCAGGGATTGGCCGGATCGACCTGATCGCGGGCATCCTTGGGGATGTTCGGCAAACGGATCAGCGGCGCCGTGAGGCGGTGGGGATGGTGAATGTAGTCGAAGCCGAACCGGCCCTTGACGCACAGCCGGTTGTGGTTGGCCGGCCCGTCGCGTCCCTCGGCATAAATGACCCGGTCGTCCTTGACCTGGTAGGTGACCTGGCAACCCACGCCGCAGAAGGGGCAAAGTGAATCCACCTTCTTGTCGGCCCAGTGCACGCGCGTCTGGTTGCTGTCGAGCAGCGCCGACGGCATCAACGCGCCCGTCGGGCAGGCTTGCACGCATTCGCCGCAGGCGACGCACGTGCTCTCGCCCATGGGATCGTCGAAGTCGAACACGATCTTGGCGCCGTGATTGCGGTACGCCATGCCGATGACATCGTTGACCTGCACCTTGCGGCAAGCGCGCACGCAGAGCCCGCATTGGATGCAGGCATCGAGATTGACCCGCATCGCCGGATGACTGCTGTCGGCGCTCCAGCGCTCCGCAGCCGGGAACCGGCTCGACTGCAGGCCGAGCTTGTCGGCCCACTGCCAGAGCTTGGAATCGGGGTCGTGCGAGGTCGCGCGCTCCGGCTGGTCGGCCAGCAGCAGCTCCATCACCATCTTGCGCGCCTTGACCGAGCGGTCGCCCTGCGTCTTGACCTTCATACCGATGGCGGGCTTGCGCTTGCAGGATGCGGCGAGTACGCGCTCGCCTTCCACCTCCACCATGCATGCCCGGCAGTTGCCGTCCGGCCGGTAGTCGGGCGCGGGCGAGTAGCACAGGTGCGGCAAGGTCGTGCCGAGCCGTTGCGCCACCTGCCAGATGGTCTCGGTGGGCGAGGCTTCGACGTAATGGCCGTCCAGCTCGAAGGTGATTTTTTGAGTCATGAACGAGCTGCCTCGGTCGCGAATTCTTCAGGGAAATATTTTATGACGCACAGTAGCGGGTTGGGCGCCGCCTGCCCGAGCCCGCAGATCGATGCGTCGCGCATGTTGTCCGCGAGCTCGGTGAGAAGCGGCCTATCCCACTGCGGGCGCTCCATCAACTTGACCGCCTTCTCTGTGCCGACGCGGCAGGGCGTGCACTGGCCGCAGCTCTCATCCTCGAAGAAGCGCATCAGGTTGAGCGCCGCAGCTTTGACATCGTCCTTGTCGGACAGGATCACGACCGCGGCGGAGCCGATGAAGCAGCCGTGCTTTTCGAGCGTGCCGAAGTCGAGCGGAACGTTATCCATGGTCGCCGGCAGGATGCCGCCCGATGCGCCGCCGGGCAGATAGGCGCGAAACGTGTGGCCGTCTGCGATGCCGCCGCAGAACTCGTCGATCAGCTCGCGCACAGTGATTCCGGCCGGCGCCAGCTTGACGCCGGGTTCGCGGACGCGCCCGGACACCGAGAAGCTGCGCAGTCCCTTGCTGCCGTTGCGGCCCTGGCTCGTCCACCACTCGCTTTCCCGTTCGAGAAGGTCGCGCACCCAGAAAAGCGTCTCGACGTTGTTGATGAGCGTGGGCAGGCCGAAGAGTCCGACCTGGAACGGGTAGGGCGGCTTGTGCCGCGGCAGGCCGCGCTTGCCTTCAAGGCTTTCGAGCAGGGAAGACTCCTCACCGCAGATGTAGGCGCCCGCGCCGCGGCGCATGTGCAGCGTGGGGCCGCCGGGCGGCAGCTTTGCGATCTCGTGCGTGAGGATCTCGCGGCAGACAGGATATTCATCGCGCAAGTAGATATAGACGTCGGTGGCTTCGACGACGTAGGCGCCGATCAGCGTTCCCTCGATGAAGCGGTGTGGATCTCGTTCGAGATAGAAGCGGTCCTTGAAGGTGCCGGGCTCGCCCTCATCGGCGTTGATCGCCATCAGGCGCGGGCCAGGCTCGCCGCGCACCGACCGCCATTTGCGCGCCGTCGGGAACCCCGCGCCGCCGAGGCCGCGCAGGCTCACCGCATCCAGCCTGGCGAGCACGTCGTCGACGCTCAGCTGACCGCTGCGAACTTGATCGAGCACCTTGTAGCCGCCCTGCGCGACGTAGGTGTCGTAGTCGATGTAGGCGGGCAGATGCGGATGCGTGTCGCGGGCGGCCACCGCAGCGCCGACCGTCTCGGGCGTGGCATGGTCAATGAAGTTGTGGCCGACCTCGGCTGCGGGTGCCGTGTCGCAGCGCCCCACGCACGGCGCTCTCATGACGCGCACGTCCGATCCCAGCCTGCTCTTCAAGGCCCCGAGCAGATCCTCGGCACCGTGCAGCGCGCAGGTGATGCTGTCGCAGACGCGCACCGTCAACGGCGGGACGTCGGGGTCGTCTTCCTTGACGATGTCGAAGTGGGCGTAGAACGTCGCTGTTTCGAAGACCTCGGCGAACGCCAGCTTCATTTCATCCGCAAGCGCCGCCAGATGGGCCGCGGAGATGCGGTGATAAGTGTCCTGGATCAGGTGCAGATGCTCGATGAGCAGGTCGCGCCGCCGCGGCCGATCTCCCAGCAGCGCGGCGATCTCGGCCTGCGCAACAGGGGCGATCTGCCGCCCCTTGGGTACCGGCTTGGCCCGCTTGCGGCCCTGGCCAGGGTGCTCGAAGCGTTGCACTTTATTGCTGGCGCTCTTATCCGACATTCCAATCTCGCGCGCTGGAGGCATGTGCAATTGAGCACCGACAGCTTCCTGTATACCAGGGAACTGCTCTTGCATCCTAACGAGCTGACGCCGATTTGCACATGGCGTTCAGGCATTTAACGATAGGTATCAGCTATCGCGTCATTGGAGTTATCGATCATGGGCGCCGATATCGTGCGGAGGCCCTAAATTGAAGGCTCGACGAGTAGACCCTTATCGATCAGTGCGCGGAAACTTCCGGTGCGACTCCGCGCGCTGTCTGCCAGCGAGGTGTAGATATTGGCCACATGCTGCGCTTGCCGGCACCTTCAGTTGGTTGCGCCGCCGGCGTTGGGGAAGAAGAGCTGCTCGCCGTTGATCGTGTGCGATGCGATCGCAGCTTGACCCTCCTTCGAGATCACCCAGTCGATGAATGCCTGGCCCAGCTCTTTCTTCGCGTGCGCATGCTTCTCCGGGTTCACAAGGATGATGCCGTATTGATTGAAGAGCCGCTTGTCGCCCTCGATGCTGATCTCCAGTGCGTCGCGGGTCTTGAACGCAAGCCACGTTCCGCGATCGGAGAGTACGTAAGCGCCCATGGCTGATGCGGTGTTGAGCGCGGCGCCCATACCCTGGCCGATCTCGCGATACCAGGAGGGTTTCGTGCCTGCAGGATCGATGCTCGCTACTTTCCACAGCGCCAGCTCGGCGGCATGCGTGCCGCTCTTGTCGCCGCGTGAGACGAACGGACTTGCCTTCGCCTCGATGGCCTTGAGCGCCGTTACGATGTCCTTGCCACCCTTGACGCCGGCAGGGTCGCTCTTGGGCCCGATCAAAATGAAATCATTGTACATCACGTCGAAGCGGCGCACGCCGAAGCCTTCGGCAACGAACTTCTCCTCCTGCGCTTTGGCGTGCACGAACACGACGTCTGCGTCTCCGCGCCGTCCCGTGTCGATCGCCTGGCCGGTGCCCTGGGAGATCACCTTCACGTCGATGCCGGTCTTGGCCTTGAACATCGGCAGGATGTGCCCGAACAGTCCGGAGTCCTGCGTCGAGGTCGTCGATGCGACGACAATGGACTTGTCCTGCGCCTGCGCCTGGGGCGTGAGCAGCAGCAAAGTTGCCGCAAAGGCGATGAGCAATCCATGGGCCTTCATTCCAGGTCTCCTTTTCAAATAACGAGATTGCCGGCGAGGAAGCTGCGCGCCTCCTCGCTCACCGGATCGTTGAAGAAGCGGTCGGCGGCCGCGTGCTCGATCAGCCGGCCCTTGGCGAGAAAGACGACGTCGCCTGCCAGACGGCGCGCCTGCCCGATATCGTGCGTGGCCATCACGACCTTGATGCCCGACGCTGAGACCTGCGCAATGATGTCCTCGACGAGCTTTGTGGAGGCCGGATCGAGGCTCGATGTCGGCTCGTCGAGAAGAAGCACTTGGGGCTCGCAGGCGAGCGCTCGCGCTAGCGCCAGGCGCTGCTGCTCCCCGCCTGACAGGCGCCGCGCCGGACGAGCGGCTAACGGTGCGATTTGAGCAAGGTCGAGCAGGCGGCGGACGTTCGCCTCGTCGGCAGGTTTGCCCGCGGCGCGTAGTGCGTAAGCGACGTTGGCCGCTGCCGTGCGCCGCAGCATAATCGGCTTCTGAAACACGATGGCCCGGCTGCCCGCCGGCGCCGGGCCGCCGGCGAACGTGATCGCGCCGCCGATCTGCGTGAGGAGGCCCATCGCCAACTTGAGCAGGGTGGTCTTGCCGCATCCATTCGGCCCCATGAGCACAGTGGGGCTGCCTGGCACCAGCGTGACGTCGACGCCATGAAGAATGCGCGTCGGGCCGGCCGCGAAGGTGACCGCCTCGAACCTGATCGGCAGCGCTGACGTCTCGCGTGCGGCAAAGGCGAAGTCTCGGACGGAAGCGACGCTATCCAGCATGGCGCTCCGCCCATTCCCGGACGCTCCAGGCGAGCGCATTCACGGCCAGGATCAGCGCGATGAGCACGATGCCGAGGCCGATCGCCAACGGCAGATTGCCTTTGGACGTCTCCAAGGCGATCGTCGTGGTCATCACGCGCGTGAAGCCGTCGATGTTGCCGCCGACGATCATCACGGTGCCGACCTCCGCCGCCGCGCGGCCGAAGCCGGCAAGCAGGATCGTCACGAGCGAGAAGCGCGCATCCCACAGCAGCGTCTGCACCCGGCCGATCGGGCCGACCTCCATGGCCGTCAGCTCGTCGCGGTACTCGGTCCACAAATCCTCGATCAGCTGCCGGGTCAACGCCGCAATGATCGGAGCGACAAGAATGGCCTGCGCGATCGTCATCGCGGTCGGCGTGAACAGGATGCCCATCTCCCCGAGCGGGCCCGACCGCGACAGCATGAGAAAGACCATCAGCCCGACGACAACCGGCGGCAGCCCCATGAGGCCGTTGAGGACGACGATCACGACATTGCGGAAGGGAAAGCGCGTCAGCGCTACTGCGGCACCGAGCGGCATGGCGACCACGGCCGCCAGCAGCGTCGCCAGCACCGTGACAGTGAGCGACAGCCGGACAATGGCGAACAGCGTGCGGTCGCCGGACAGGATGAGGTCAAAGGCAGTGGCGCCGTCCACGCGTGTCCCCACGAGGAAGTTGACCGCTTCAAAAAGCCGTGTTCTCCTCGTCAATGTCAAGAAGCGGAAAATACGCAACAATATGCAACGTAATGCAGCCTTAGAACTTCTCACGACGATGGAGGCCGCCGACTACCTGCGGATCAAGGAGCGCAAGCTCTACGAGCTGGTGGCAGACGGCGCGATCCCGTGCACCAAGGTCACCGGCAAGTGGCTGTTTCCGCGTGCCGACCTGGACCGTTGGCTGCTGGCCGGCATGGCACGCCCTCTCGGCGTCGTGCCCGCCGATCCGCCGCCCATCGTGGGCGGCAGTCACGATCCCCTGCTACAGTGGGCGCTGATCAAGAGCGGAGCAGGCTTGGCAAATCTACCGGAAGGCAGCGAGACTGGTTATCGGCGCTTCCTGAAGGGAGAGGTCATCGCCGCCGCCATCCACTTCCACGACCTGGACGATCTCGGCAAGGACGCCAACGTTTCAGTCGTTTCGCAAGAACCGATGCTCTATGACGCCGTGCTGCTGCATTTCTGCTCGCGCGAGCAGGGAATGGTGGTGGCGAAAGGCAACCCGCTCGGTTTGCAAGAGGTGTCGGACTTTTCTCGCACGAGACCGAGATTTGCCGTTCGGCCTGCGGGGGCTGGTGCGCAGCAGTTCCTTCTCGCGCTGATCAAGAAGGCCGGCATTGCCGAGGACGAGCTCAACGTCGCACTCGTGGCGCCGACCGGCCCGGATATTGCGCAGGCCATCCGCGCCGGCCATGCAGACTGTGGCATCGCCACGCGCGCGATTGCCAAGGCCGCAGATCTGCATTTTGTGCCGCTGACCACCGAGAGCTTCGACATCCTCATGCGCCAGCGCGACAGCTATAGAGAGCCGCTGACCTCATTTGTTAAGATGCTGCGGTCGGTTGAGCTGGCTCAGCGCGCTACCGAGCTTGGCGGTCTCGATGTCTCCAAAGCCGGCAGCATCCGATGGGCGCCATGAGCGCGCCGCTGAAGCCTGTGCCCGATGTCCTGGAACCGATCCTGCAAAGACTGGCGCCCGTCGCGCCCGGCAGGCTGCCGATCGGGAGCGCGCTCGGATTGACGCTGGCGGAGCCGGTGTGCGGTGTGGCGCCGGTCCCCCTGCGCGCCGTGGCGCTGAGATCGGGTCTCGCCGTCGCGTCGCTCGATCTCGTCGGGGCATCGGCGCATTCGCCGGTCATGCTGACGCGTGCGCCGCCGCCGGTGACTGCGGGTGACGAACTGCCGGAGGGTTGCGATGCGGTTGTCTATCCTGACATCGTAACCCGCGCGGTTCCGACCCTGCTCGCTGCCGACGAGGCAACGCCCGGCATGAATGCGCGGCTGGTCGGACAAGATTTGCAACGTGGCGGTCTGCTTATGCCGGCTGGATCGCGCGTTACGCCGGAGGCTTTCCTCGCCTGCCGATTGGCCCGCATTGAGACCGTCGGGGTTCGGCGGCCGGCTCTGTCAGTCGAGGTTGGAAATCAGTCCCACGAGACTTGGTTGCGCACGCGCTTGACGGCTCTTGGCTGCAACCTGGTCGAGCATAGCAACCCAGCCGATCTCGTTATCCGAGACACCCGACAGGACGAGCCGCGTCTGGCGCTTCAACCCGGCGACTCGTCTTGGATCGAGGTGCTTTCTGACGGCGCGGTGCGGATCGAGATGCCGCGACGTTTCGATGGTTTCATCGCCGCTTACCTCGCATTGGTAATCCCGATCGCGGCCGGGCTCTCGGCACAGCGCATCTGTGCCTTCAAGCGACCTTTGGCGCGCAAGGTTGCATCCGCCATCGGCATGACCGAGCTGGTGCTATTGCGAAGCAGTGAGGGGAAGCTCAATCCGACGGCGATTGGCAGCATCACGCTCGCCGCGTTGGCGCAGTCCGACGCCTACTACCTCGTTCCGGCCGGGGTGGAGGGGCATGCGATCGGCGAGGTCATCGATGCTGTGCGTCTCGACAATCCCTTCGGCTTCTCTCACCAAGAGCAATCGCCATGACGCCGAGGCAACAGGACGGCGCGATCGTCCAGGCTCAGTTCCTGAAGGTTCTCTCACGCGATGAGGCTATCGCCACGTTTCGCGAGGCGCTGCAGCCAACCACTCTCGGCGTCGAGAAAATGGCGCTCGATCGGCTACTCGGGCGCGTCCTGGCCGAAGACGTCGCTGCGCCCGTGGACGCGCCGCCATTCGATCGATCGGTTGTCGATGGTTTCGCCGTCTCTGCGGGCGATCTTGCCAGCGCGTCAGCCGGCGTGCCGGTGACCTTGACTCTGACTGGCGAGGTCGTCCCGTGCGGCCGGGCGCCGACCAAGGCCGTCACTCGGGGCCATGCCACGCCGGTTGCGACCGGAGCGCCGATTCCGCGTGGCGCGGATGCCGTCGTGATGATCGAGCACACGGACCCTCAGGGAGACAATCAAATCACGGTCCTGCGTGCTGTTGGACCGGGCCAGAACATAGCGTTCGCGGGGTCCGATATCGCGCGGGGCCAGACTCTACTCCGAGGCGGCACAGTCATCGGTGCCCGAGAGATTGCCATGCTTGCGGCTGTCGGCTGCGCCAAGGCGAAGGTCTGGCGCAGGCCGCGCGTCGGCGTGCTGTCGACCGGTGACGAACTGGTCCAGCCGGGCGAGACACTGGCACCGGCCAAGATCTATGACTCGAATGCGCCCGTCATCGCAGCGGCGCTCGAGGAGAATGGATGCGAGGCAGTGAGATTCCAAGCGCTTCCCGACGACGAAGCACGCCTCGACGCCGGCATTCGGCAGGCTTTCGGGGCTTGCGATGCCGTGATCCTGTCCGGCGGAACGTCGAAGGGGGCCGGCGACCTGACCTACCGGATCATCAACCGATTGGGCCGGCCTGGCATTGTCGTTCACGGCGTCGCGCTGAAACCCGGCAAGCCGCTGTGCCTGGCCGTTTGCGACGGCAAGCCTGTCGTCGTTCTGCCGGGCTTCCCCACGTCGGCGATGTTCACGTTTCACGACATAGTGGCGCCGCTCCTGCGCATCCTGGCCGGCCTCCCGGAGCGGGCTGAAGGAAACGTGACGGCACGCATCCCAATGCGCATCGCGTCGGAGCTTGGCCGCACCGAGTTTGTCATGGTGGCGCTCGCTGCGGCCGAGGATGGGTTTGTCGCGCACGCCGTGGGCAAGGGCTCCGGCGCGGTGACGGCGTTCTCGCAGGCCGACGGCTTCGTCGCCATTGATGCACTCGCCGATTCCGTGAGCGCGGGCGCGACGATGACCGTGCAGCTGTTCAGCCCGCACCTGCGCGCACCCGATCTCGTCATCATGGGCAGCCATTGCGTCGGTCTCGACGCGGTTGTCGGCGAGTTGTCGCGGCAGCGGCTTTCGGCGCGCGTTCTGAATATGGGCAGCCTGGGTGGACTGACCGCCCTGCAGCGCGGCGAATGCGACGTCGCGCCGATCCACCTCCTGGATACAAAGAGCGGCATCTACAATCGGCCATTCCTTTCCCGGGGAATGAGGCTCATCCCGGGCTGGGAGCGCATGCAGGGCTTCGTGTTCCGAAAGGGAGACGCGCGTTTCGAAGGCAGGGACCTCGCGGCATCGATCGCGGCCGCCTTGGCAGACAGGGACTGCATCATGGTCAACCGCAACCAAGGGGCCGGCACACGCACCCTTATCGATGAGCTGCTCAAGAGGGCGCGGCCGCCCGGCTACTGGAACCAGCCGCGCTCCCATAACGCCGTCGCCGCGGCAATCGCGCAGGAGCGCGCCGACTGGGGTGTGGCCATAGAGCCAGTAGCGGACGCGCTTGGCCTCGGCTTCATCCCGCTCGCCGCTGAACATTACGACTTCGCGGTGCACGAGAGCGCGCGCAACCGCGCGACCATCGCGACTTTCGAGGAGGCACTGTCGAGAAGCCGGCAATCCCTTCATGATTTGGGATTCGATCCAAGCTAGCACAGCGATGGCTAGCTCTTGATCCGATCAGTTGGGATCGTAGGTATTCCGATGACCCGTGATATTCCAAGACAAGGAAGAAGCCTATAAGTGGGTTGAGGCCCACCATTGTCAGCTTGCAGAACCACAGCGGACGCAGGTCAGCCGCGCTGTCGCATTTTGTTTCCGAGCCAACTTGAATTTGAGCTTCTCGGAATCATTCAGGCCTCTCGACCTTGAGGACAGTCGCGCATTTCGTCGCTCGGCTTGACGTCGCGCGAGCGGCTTTAGACGGAACACGGCGTGCCAGGAGCAAACAAACGGCTCTTCACTCGCCGTCGGGCCCATTCGGTGCACTAAGACTTTTCGGAACGGCGTTTGGCTTTCCAGCGTACACCATCTCGCCGCGCTCTATGACGTATAGCCGGTCGGCGAAGTCGGGAACGTGATGCATGTTGGACTCGGCGATTAGAACGGCGTGACCGAGCTGCAGGATCGACGCTATGCCTTCGACGATGGACGGCACAATGGCGGGGGAGAGGCCCTCGGTGGGTTCATCGAGCAGCAGTAGCTTGGGGTCGAGGGCCAGGGCGCGCGCGATGGATACCATCTTGCGCTCGCCGCCGGAAAGTTGCTGCCCGCCTCGAGTGCGATAGCGCTCTAGCCGGGGGAAGACGCGATAGGCTAAGGCCTCACGTTCATCCACGGAGCGGCTGGTCTGTCGTGTCCAGGTCGGCAGCAGGATATTATCGGCAACCGAGAGGTCGCCAAAGACTTCGCTTTCCTCCGGGGCAAAGCCAACGCCGAGCCGCGCTATGGCAAAGGGGTAGAGCTGCGTGAGGTCGCGACCCTCCAGCGTGATCGATCCCGACACCGGCCTCCTTTGCCCCATGATGGTGCGGAACGTTGTGGACTTGCCGGCGCCGTTGCGGCCGACGAGGCACACGAGCTCGCCCGCGGCGACTTCGAGCGAGATGTGGCGAAGGATCGGGCTTCCATCAATGTCGACGACGAGGTTCTTGACGCTCAGCATCATGTGCTCCTGCGCCGGCCGATCACGGTTTCGATGATAACCGGGTCGGCGAAGAACGGCTTGGGCGGCAGGTCGGCCAGCACCTTGCCCTCCGACAGTGCGATGATCCGATGCGAGTAGGCAGCGACAAGATCCATATCGTGCTCGATCAGGATGATCGCCTTGACGCCGGCTTTCTTGGCCGCATCGATCAAGATTTGCACGAGGCCGTGTTTCTCGGCGGTCGAAACGCCGGAGGTCGGCTCGTCCAGTAGAATAACCTCGGGGTTCAAGGCAAAGGCGGAGGCGACATCGAGCAGCTTCTTTTCGCCCTGCGAGAGAAGCCGCGACTCGCTTTTGAGCCTGCCGTCCAACCCGAAGATGCCCGCGATCTCACGGACCCGCGCGCGCACAGCACCATCCGAGGCTAGCTTTGAGAACAGCCGCCACGCCTTGTCTTGCTGGGAGACCACGGCCGCAGCGATGGTTTCGGCGACGGTCAGCTGCGGAAAAATCTGCACGAGCTGGAACGTGCGCGCCATTCCGCGCTTCGCCAGCGCGACGGCGCCGATCCCCGCAATATCGGTGCCTTTGAAGAACACCTGTCCGTTGCTCGGGATGAGAAGCCCCGTCAGCAGGTTCACCAATGTGGTCTTGCCGGCGCCGTTCGGCCCTACGATCGAGACAAACTCGCCCTCGCGGACGGCGACGGATACATCGTCGAGCGCGCGAAAATCTCCGAAGCGCTTCGATACGTTTTTGGTTTCGACGATGGCCGTCATGCCGCCGCCCTGCGTTTCGCGAGCGCCGCGCCCGTGCCCGCGATTCCGGCTAGCCCGCGCGGCAAGAAGATTACGACGGCTGCCAAGACGGCGCCGAGGATGAAACGCCAGTACGGCGTGATCGACTGCAGCTGATCCTGCAGAAGCGTGAGCGCCAGGGCTCCCGCAATTGGTCCCAGGAAGCTCGAGAACCCGCCGAGTACCGTCATGAACACGAGATGCCCGGAGTGCGTCCAATGCACGATCTCCGGATCGGCCAGGCCAATCCGGAATCCCAGGATGGCACCGCCGATCGCACCATAAATTGCCGAAATCACGAAGGCAGCCAGCCGGAACTGATAGACGCGCACGCCCAGGTACTCTGCCTTCTGCGCGTTGTTGCTGAGCGCACGCAAATGCAGGCCGAAGGGCGAATGCACGATGCGCCACATCACAAGCCCACAGAGCACCAGCAGCCCGAGGCAATAATAATAGAACGGGCCCGCCAGCAGCTCGATCTTGTTGTAGGCTTGGAATTCGAGACCAAGGATGTTCATGCGCGGAACGCGCATACCGCTGTCCCCGCCGGTTAGATGGTAGAACTTGAACAGGATCGCGTGTGTCAGCATCCCGAATGCCAGCGTCAGCATACCGAAGAAAATGCCGATGAAACGCACGCACAGAAGTCCGATGGGCAGCGCCACCAAGGCTCCGGCCAATGCCACGCCCAGCAGCACGACCTCGAAGCTCTTGATGCCATTCTCGCCGGCCATCACGGCGGCTCCGTAAGCGCCGAGGCCCAGGAACATGGCGTGTCCGAAGGACAGCAGCCCCGTGTAGCCGAAGAGCAGGTTGAAGCCGAGCAGCGCTATGGCGTACCCGAAAAAGGGGATCAGCAGGTTGGCATAGAACGGCGGCGCCAGCACCGGCACCAGCCCCAGCGCCACGACGCCCGCGGCAACAATCATGGCCGTTGCGCCGCGCATCACGTCGCCGCCTTTCCGAGCAACCCCGAGGGCCGGAACAGCAGCACCGCGATGACGATTACGTAGATCGCGAGGATCTCGAACTCTGGGTAGACGACAAGCGATGCGGCGCGGATGAGGCCCACCAGCAGTGCGCCCACGAGCGCTCCCGGCATGGACCCGAGCCCGCCGATCACCACTACGGCAAACGCCTCGATCACAAATTCGATCGCCATGTCGAGCGATGCCGCTGACGTCGGCACCACCAGCGCTCCCCCGACGGTCCCCAACATTGTGCCGAGCGTGAACACCACGGCGTAGACACTGCGCACATTCACGCCCAGCGCTTCCGCCATAGCACGGTTTTCGGCTGTCGCGCGTAACAGGCGGCCATAATTTGTGCGCCGCAGGAAGAGGCTGATGAAGAACGCCGTTGCACCCGCCGCGGCAATCACCAGCAAATTGTAGACCGGAACACTTAGGTCGCCCCAGGTCAGCTTGCCGTACACGAGGTGGACGTTGTTGAGCGATTGCGGGTTGGCGCCCCACACCAAGCGCAGCACGTCCTGGAACATGAGGACGAGTGCAAATGTTAGCAGCAGTTGAAAACTCTCATCGCGATCGTAAACGGTTCGCAGCAGGCGCTCGATCGGCGGCCCGACCGCTGCCATCAGCACGCCGGCCACCAGCAGGATCGGCAGCAGCAGCCACGCCGGCAGGCCAAAGTTCATGGCCAAGGTCACCAGCGTGATGCCGAAATAAGCCCCCAGCGCGTAGAACGAGCCGCAGGCCAGGTTGACGATCTTCTGCACGCCGAAAACGAGCTGCAGCCCGGCCGCGACCAGGAACAGCACGGCGGCATGAAAGATGCCACCGAGCAAAAGGTTGGCAATCAGGGACATGGATCGCAGGCCGGCCCGTCAGATCTTGAACTGCGCCGTCTTCAGCCAATCCCAGAATTTCGCACCCGGCGGCTTCTGCAGATCGGCGGAGTACATGGTCTCAATCTTTGCCGGGTCGAGCGTGACGAAATCGTACTTGTTGTTGTGCGTAGAGAAACCCTGCACGAAAGTTTGGTCGGCGATGTTGTCCTTGCGCCAGCCGCCTTTGCCGCCAAGGCTTTCGACCGAGAGGCCGTGCATGGCGCCGATCACGTCATCGACACCCGGCCACTGCCCGCTCTTGGCCTTTGACGCCTTCTCGACGGCTTCCTTGTAGGACGCGATAGCGAAGTAGGCGCGATCGGCCTCCCAGTTGGGATAATCCTTCTGCTTCTCCGCATACCAGGCGACGAACTCTTTCTGCATCGGCGTCGCCTGCGGATTGTCGAAGTAGAGCGTGTTATGGCCGAAGATCATGCCCTCCGGAGTGAAATCCTTCTTCATCAGCGTGTGCTGCCAGCCGGCCGCCGGAAACACCAGCTTTGTGCCCTTGGTCAAATCCGCGGCGTGCGCCTGTTTCATGAAGACGGGAAGATCGGCGAACAGCAGCGAGGAGAAAATGAGGTCGGGATTGGCCGCCTTGAGCGCAGCCACATGGCTCGTAAGTTCCATGGTGCCGACCTTGGGCCACTGCTCCGTGACCACTTCATGCTCGATGTCGAACCGCTTTAGCAAGGCGATGAACGCGGCCATGTTGTTGCGGCCGTAGGAGTAGTCCGGGTTGATGCCGGCGATGCGCTTGAACTGGCCCTTCCAATGCTTGATAGCCAGCAGCGAGGACATCACCGCTTCGCACTCGTTATCGGTGCTGCGGAACAGGTATTTCGGGTTGAGCAGCTTCTCGTCGACGCCGTCCTGCGTCGTACCATCCCAGTAGATCGTCAGCGCGCGCGCCTCCTCCACCACCGGCCCGAGCGCCAGACCGACACCAGTCGACACGATGCCCATCACGCACTCGACTTTTTCCTGCTGCACCAGCTTCTGGAAACGCTCGATCGTGTCCTTCGGACTGGTTTCCTCCTCGACCACCAGCTGGATCTTGCGGCCCGCAATGCCCCCGCCGGCGTTGAACTTCTCGACGGCCCACTCCGTGGCCGCCAAGCCGCTGATGCCGGCGCTGGCAGCAATGCCGGTGCGTGGCGCCAGGATGCCGATCTTGAGAGGCCCGGTTTGCGCGAGGGCGGGCATGAAAACGCCGGGCGATGCGGCGGCGGCGCCGGTGGCGGCGAGCGACTTCAGGACGCGGCGGCGTGAAAGCCTCATCTGACGTTTCCTCATGCTGTTGCGCCGTCCTAAGCGGCTTGAGGCCGATGATATATCACTGGGCATCAACCAACAACCTATGAGAGCATGGCGTACGTTCTCAAGCGCCGTCTTGATCTTCCCGGTGCCGGCTTTCTTGACGCTTTGCTTCAGTGCTGAGTTAGCAGACATTCAGGGGAAATTCCTTGCGAACGCTACTACGATCGGTGTCATGGGTTCTGGCATGCTGATCCTGCTTCAAGGTTTGCAGGCCGGTTCGCGGCCGGTTGAAGGCTGCCGCTTGCCCCAACTCAATCGTTGCCGTGATGGAGAGCCGAATGCCCGCTGAAAATGATGCGCCTGCCACCGACGGGTCGGCCTCGCAATCTGTTCTCGATTTCCACCACGGGGCGATCATCGTCGACACGCACGTTGATACGATTCTCCGTCAGCTGGATTTGGCGCACGACCTCACCTCCTCGAACTCGCCCGGCTACATGGATCTGCCGCGAATGAAGAGGGGCAATTTGACGGCCGCATTTTTTGCCTGCTGCGTTGACTACAACAACATCAAACGTGGCACCGCCCGGCTCCGCCAGCAGCAGATTATCGACGCCGTGCTGAACCTGTGCGCACGTAACGAAAGTATCATTGAGCTTGCCCGCTCTGCAGCTGACGTCCGCCGATTGGCGGCGGCAGGCAAACTTGCCGCTGTTCTGACCATAGAGGGGGCCCAAGCCATCGAGAGCAACCTGGACTCTCTCCAATCGCTCTGGGACCAAGGCGTCCGCTCCATTGCACTTGCCCATTTCACGACAAACGGCTGGGCCGATTCATCCGCTGATTTGGAACGGCATGGCGGTTTGAGCTCTTTGGGGCGCGCCGCAATCGCCGAATTGAACCGCCTGCGTATCATCATAGATGTCTCGCACGCCTCCGACCGCGCCACTGACCAGGCGATAGATGCCAGCAGCGCACCCGTCATTGCATCGCATTCGTCCGTCCGGGCCCTGCACGATCATCCGCGCAATCTGACCGACGGTCAGATCCGAGCCATCGCCGCACGCGGAGGCGTCATCGGGCCTACCCTGTTCCCGGAGTATATCTACCCGGCTTTCCAGATCGCGATGGAGGAGCATGCGGCGGCGGTGTTGAAGGACATGGCCGACCGGGATTCGGTTCAGGAGAACACGCCTGCCATCGCGACGGTGATGCGGAGCTACGGCGGCGACATGCACGGCAAATACGATTCGCTCGTGACCAGGCGACTTCCGATGCCCAGCCTGGACGTTTTCATGCAGCACATCGTGCACATCGCCGAGCTGGTCGGTCCCCAGCACATTTGCATTGGTACGGACCACGGGGCCGTGCGCTTCGATATTCCCCACTTCGAAGATTGCACGAAGCTCCCCGCATTGACCGAGGCGCTGCTCGCCAAGGGCTTCTCGAAGCCGGAGGTCGCAGGCATCCTGGGCGGAAACGTTCTGCGCCTGATGGAGGAGGTGATCGGCGAGTAACCCGATCGAACCTCGCCGGCGGCAGGCGCCTCACGCCTTGCCGTGGCGCTCGCGCAGGGCGCGATGCTCCGCCTCGAAAGCTGGAACAGCAAGCGCCGCGATGATGAGGCCGATCGGAGCGTGCTGCTTGCTCACCGCGCCCTCCGCTGCCAGTACGTTGATCGTTCCCAGAGTCCGGTTGTGAAGCCTGATGGGCAGACACATGCCGCATCCGATCCCGATGCCGATCAGAGTGGCGGCATCGGCGAAGTTGTCCTTCACGTCCTGAGGACTGGAGAGGAAGAAGATCTCCCCGCGGTCGATGACGGCGCTGCTCCATCGATCTCGGCGCGGTGGCTTGCGGCCGCCCAGCGGATATTTCTCAGGCTGGTTGGTGTAGAAGCGCTCCGTCTCCTGCGTATCGGGGTGGTAGAGCAGCCCCGTGAACATGCGGTGCCCGATCAGGCCAGCCGCCAGAGTATCGAGGGCACGCATCGACGCCACCGACGACGTAGCCCTTCCTATGTCGCCTGCCGCTTGCGCGATGTGCGCGATACTTTCGGTTTCCTTCATGTAATTTCACCTCTCGGGCGCTGCTCATTGGACCGTTCGCGGCCGCTCCTCGACATCGATTGCCGCCGCAACGGCCGCAGCAACACGCAGCAACCGCCCGTCGCCGAAGCGCGGCCCAACGATCTGAATGCCGACCGGCAAGCCCTTCGATCCGACGGTGCAAGGGATCGCGATGCAGGGGACATGCAGCAAAGTCCACATGACGTTGAACACCCAGTCTCCCGTCCAGCCCAATCCCTCGGGCGCCTCTCCTGGAGCGGAGGGCGTCAGCACCGCGTCGTATTTGCTCGCGATCCGATCGAAGGCGGGCCTGCTCGCTCCGGCCAGGTCGTAAGCATCCGCCATGGCCTTCGGCGTGATCCCAGTCTTGTTCTCCACCTTGTCTCGGAATTCGACATGCAGCCGGTCGTTGGACGCCAGATAGTCCGGCAGGAAGGCAACCGCGGCCTCGCCCTGGAGGATGGTGTCCTGCGCATCGTTGAGACCGGCGAAAGTTTCGGGCAATTGCAACTCTTCGATGACAGCCCCCGCTTTCTCCAGTCGTTCGGCAGCAGTCTTCAACGCCTTCTCGCCGGCCGGCTCGATCTTGTTCCAGCGCGGTGTCCGGCACAGCGCAATCTTAAGGCCTTTGACCGCTTCCGGCTTGCTGCCGGAAAAGCCCGGCAGGCGAAACGTCTCGCCGACCATGGCAAGGTCTTCGGCCGAACGCCCATACCATCCCACGGTGTCGAGCATCGCCGCCAGTTGCTTAAAACCTTCGCGGCTGACCACGCCCCAGGTCGGCTTCATGGCATAGATTCCGTTGAACGATGCGGGGCGGATGTGCGAACCGGACGTTTGCGTGCCGAACGCAAAGGGTACCTGGAAGTCTGCGACGGCCGCTGCCGACCCGGACGACGTACCGCCGGGCGTATGCGCCAGATTGTAGGGATTTCTTGTCGCCGCTTTCCGTCCGCCACCGGCAAATTCCACCGTATCGGTCTTGCCCAAAATGACCGCGCCGCTATGGCGAACGACGCCGACGCAGGCCGCATCCTTGGCAGGCTGATGGCCCTGGTACAGCGGCGAATTCTGCGTCGTGGGGAGATCGCGCGTGTCGAACACGTCCTTGACGCCGAAGGCAAGGCCATGAACCGGGCTGGAGGGCGGCCGCTTGTCGACCTCCCGTGCCTGTGCCAGCGCCTGAGCCGGGTCAATATGAAGCCAAGCCTTGATGGCAGGATCGCGCGCGGCAATCCGGTCGAGGCAGGATCTGATCAACGCCTCGGAAGTGAGACTGCCGCTGCGGATCTGGCGCCCGGCCTCCGCTGCGGTCAAGAAGCAAGGATCTTTCATGGATAGAGCGTGCTCCGGTTTGCCGCTATTTCTGCGGCACGCGAAAAACATGCGCGGGCTCGTCGCTTTTCGAAGGGAGCCGGGGCAAAGCGCGACCAGTCTCGGCGACCTTTTCGGCAAGCTCCGCCAGGCGCGCCATATGCTCCGGCGCAAAGCTCGTCAGGCCGTGGCGCCTGGCAATGATTTCGATCTCGGCGGCCGTAATGGCGGGCGGCTTCGACATGTAAAGGTCTCCTGTCCTCAAAGGGTCGGGCGGCGCGCACGCCATGACGTTGCCGATTCATAAGCCTGGGCCACGCGCAGCACCGTGGCTTCGTCGAAATACCTGCCGACGATCTGAGCGTTGAGCGGCATTCCGTCAGCATCGAAGCCGGTGCAGATGGACATCGCGGGATGACCGCTAAGATTGAAAATGCCGGTCGAGTTCTCGGTGCTGAAGCGGCCCACCAGATCATGATCGGTAAAGCGGGGTGCGACATGGAATGCGCCTGGCATGATCACCGCATCACAACCGCGGATCATGGCGTCCGTGGATTTGGCAAGGACGCTGCGCAGGCGAAGGGCCGCAAGATAATCAACCGCGCGCACGGAAAAGCCCGTCATCATTTTCTCACGCAAAGACCGCCCCATCAGATGAGACCTCTGCATGAAATCGGTCTCATGAATCGAGAGCGACTCGGAGGCGTTGATCGTCCCGACGACCTGCTGATAGCTCGCGAGCGGTGCCGGGAGCGCAATTTCCCGGATAACCGCACCGCTGCTCGCGAGAACCTTGATCATCTCTTCAAACGCCCGCGTCTGGCTCGGCTCGATGATGGACGCGTCCAGTCCCAAGTCGCGGACGACGCCGATCGTCATCCCTCGCACACCTGCGTGGAGCTCCTTGCGCAGATCCGCAACCTCGACCTGCGCGCTCGCAGGGTCCTTTGGATCGTAGCCGGCCATGGCCTGCGTAACGATGGCGTTGTCTTCGACGGTCCAGGTCAGCGCTCCATTCACATCGAGCGACCAGCAGTTCGGCAGGCAGCCCGCGCGGCTGATGAGCCCATACGTCGCTTTCAAACCCTGCAACCCGCAAGCCGAAGCAGGCAGGCGCACCGAGCCGCCGGTGTCCGATCCCAAGGCAAAAAGCGCGGTCCCGGCCGGCACGCTGGCCCCGGCGCCGGTGGACGAGCCGCCCGTGTAGCGCTCCGTGTTCCACGGATTGCGCGCAAGCGGGAATGGCAGATCGTCGTAGACGAAAAAGCCGCCGCCTCCCGTGCCGTATTCCCAACAATTCAGCTTTCCGACGAGGATGGCGCCGCCCGCCTCCAATTTTTGGATGCAGGTGGCCGTCTCGGTCGGCACGTGCTCTAGCATCAGGCGAGACGCGCCTGTCGTGCGGATACCTGCTGTGAAGTAGTTGTCCTTTGGAGCAAACGGAATGCCGTGCAAAGGCCCGCGCCAGCGGCCAGCCATGATCTCGCTTTCGGCCGCCTTCGCCTGTTTGCGCGCGCCGTCGGCATTGACGGTTATGTAGGAATGAATCTTGCTGTCGACCGCATCTATGCGGGCAAGAACAGCATCGACCAGCTCGACCGGCGATAGCTTTCGCGCAGCGAGCAATGCTCCCGCCTCAGTCACGCTCAAATGATGCAATGCGCTCATGGACAAGTTCTTTCGGAGTTTAGCAAGGCGTGTGGCGCGCTCTGTGTCATGGGCCGTTCGCCAGCGACGGCGCTTCAGAATTGGCCAGCTCCGGCTGGCGTACGCAGCGCACCCAATGGTCTTGCCGCCGGGTCCTGAATTCAGGCGGAGCAGCCAGGCAAATGTCCTGAACGTAGGTGCAGCGCGGCGAGAATGCGCAGCCTGCCGGCAAGTCGGTCAGATCCGGCGGCGACCCGGGGATTGGGTCCAGTCTCTGACCGCGTCTCCCGGCATGTACGGTCGAGTGTAGCAAGCCTTCGGTGTAGGGGTGGCTGGGGCTCGTCATGACGTCGACCGCCGTCCCGGTCTCGACGAAGCGGCCTGCATACATGACCGCAATCCGGTCCGCCACCTCGCAGGCCACACCGAGGTCGTGCGTCACGAAGATCGTGGCCATCTGCAATTCGCGCTGCAGCTCACGCAGCAGCAGCAGAATTTGAATCTGGACCGTCGCGTCGAGCGCCGTCGTCGGTTCATCGGCCAGCAGAAGCTTCGGCCGGCAGGCGAGCGCCAATGCGATCATCGCGCGCTGACGCAGGCCGCCGGAAAGCTCGTGCGGGTAGGCGTTCAGCCGGCGTTTCGCCGATGGCACCTGCACCAACTCCATCAGTTCGAGCGCGCGCTTCATGGCGTCCGCTTGCGACACGTCTTCATGGTAGACAATCGTCTCTGCGATCTGCTCGCCCACGGTGAACACGGGATCGAGCGCAGTCATTGGTTCCTGAAAGATCATTGAGACGAGCGAGCCGCGCACTTGTCGCAGCCGGCGCTCCGGCAAATTCAACACATCGATGCCGTCGATATGGATGCGGCCGCCTATGCGGGCGGTGCGCGGGAAAAGCCGGATCAGTGATCGCAAGGTCACCGTTTTGCCGGAGCCGGATTCGCCGAGGAGGCAGAGCGCCTCGCCGCGTTCGAGGTTGAAGCTCACGTCATTGACGACAGAAACATCCATGTCTCGCGACACGAACCGAACCTTCAGGTGTTCGACCTGGACAAGCGATTTTTGCGCGGCTTCGGTCATCGCGCGGTCTCTTTCGCCACAGGCGCCTGACTGTGTCCTGACGCTGCAGTGTGTGCGTGACATGCGACCCAATGCAGATTGGTTGTGTTGTGCGCCGTAAGACTGGGTTCTCGTTTGGCGCAAACATCCTCGGCCAGCGGGCATCTTGTGCGAAACCGGCAGCCGCTTGGTGGATTGATCGGATTGGGCGGATCACCGCTCAGGGGAGGTTTGCTGACGCGCTTGCGCGGATCCATGGACGGGCGTGAGGACAATAATGCGCGCGTGTAGGGATGACGCGGCGTATCATAAAGTGCGCCGACCGGCCCCAATTCAACGACCTTGCCCAGATACATGACGAGCACGCGGTCGCTGATGTACTGCACGACATTGAGGTCATGCGAGATGAAGATATAGGTGAGCTGGAGGTTTTCCTTTAGCTCCTGCAGCAAGTTCAGGACCTGGGCCTCAACCGACTTGTCGAGCGCCGACACGGCCTCGTCGAGGATGAGGAGCCGCGGGCCCATGGCCAACGCCCGCGCAATATTCACTCGCTGGCGCTGGCCACCCGACAGCTCGTGAGGATAGCGTTGCGCCATGACGTTAGGTTCGAGCCCGACCATCCGAAGGATGTCGGCCACGCGTTTTTTCGCTTCGCTCTGTGTGGTCCCCGTCGCCTTCGGCCCGAACGCAACCGAGTCTTCAATCGTCAGGCGCGGATTGAGCGATGCATAGGAATCCTGGAACACCATCTGGAGGCGGCGCCTAAGATCGCGCACGCTCAACTGCCCGTCAGCGGAGCCAACATCCTTGCCCTCGAATGCGATGCGTCCCTCGTCAGGCTCGACGAGGCGCATGAGAAGGCGAGCTGAAGTCGATTTTCCGCATCCCGACTCGCCGACAATGCCCAGCGTTTCGCCACGAGCTACGGCGAAATCGATGCCGTCGACGGCTTGAACCCAAGCCTGCGGACGCCCGAGAAGCCCTCCCAGAATTGGAAAATGCTTCTTGAGCCCCTGCACTCTAAGGATGGGCTGTGCCGAGGCCGTCGTCATTGCTTGACGTCCATGGCATCGCGCAGACCATCGCTCATCAGATTGAAGCACATCGACGTCGCGAAGATCATCACACCAGGCAGAATGGAATTGAGGGGCGCGACATAGATCGACTGGCGCAGAGTGTTCAACATCAAACCCCATTCAGGCTCGGGCGGTTTGACGCCGAGACCGAGAAAGGAAAGGCCGGCCGCCAGCACGATTGACACGCTGACAAGGCTCGATGCGTAAATGAGGATCGGGCCGGTCACATTGGAAAGCACATGGCCGGTAACAATATGCCAGCCCGCTGCTCCGGTGGCCCGCGCGGCCTCGACATAGTCTTGGGAGCGAATCTGTGTCGTGACACTCTCGGCAACGCGTGCAATGGGCGGAATGAACACGAGTGTAAGGGACACTACAGTGTTGACGATCCCACCGCCCAGCGCGCCTGAGATCGCCACGGCCAGTAGCACCGACGGAAAAGCGTAGAACACGTCGATCAGCCGCATGATCATCATGTTGATCCAGCCGCCCAGATAGCCGGCAATGATGCCGAGCGTGCCGCCGATCGCGGTCGCCAAGATTACCGGCGACAATCCTGTCAGCAGCGACAAACGGCCGCCATAGAGCAAGCGCGCCAGCATATCCCGGCCCAGCTCATCGGTGCCGAGCCAATGCCGCGCATCGCCCGGCGCCAGAAGCCGGCGTGCGATGCTCGTCTTGTAGGGATCATGGTACGTGATCCACGGAGCAAGCAAGGCTGCCAAGGCGATCAGGAAGAGGATTGAGAGGCAAACCATCGTCACCGGATCCCGGACAACGCGACGGCCTACCGATCGCCAAAAACTGCGCGATACCGGGCGTCGCCCCTTTTGAGGGGCGCTGGCAGCGATGACGCTTGTGTCGATGGCCATGAGCTAGGACCGCTTTATCCGAGGATCGAAAGCGGTCTGGGCGATATCGACAAGCAGGTTAATGACGATAAAAAACATGGCCAACGTCAGGATCGTCCCCTGGAGAATCGGCAAATCGCGATTGAAGATCGCGCTGTTCATCAGAAATCCCGTGCCCGGCCAGGCAAACACGGTCTCCACCAGGATCGAGCCACCGAGCAATTGGGCGAGCTGAAGCCCCATGATGGCAAGCACTGTCGGCATCGCGTTCTTCACCACATGCACGAACACGCGCGATCCAGGCAGGCCCTTCGCATAGAGGGTCTGAACAAACTCGTGCTTGCGCACTTCGGCGATCGTGGCGCGCACAGAGCGTGCAATGATGCCGGCCGGGATCACCGACAAAGTGATCGCAGGCAGGATCAAAGACCTGAGGCTGGCCCAGTCGAGCGCGAAGTTTCCAGAGCCGCCGCTTCCCATCCCAGTCGCGGGTAGAACCCCGAGGTTCACGGCGAAGATGACAACCAGCACCATTCCCAGCCAATAGTGCGGGATGGAAACGCCGGTAACGGCGACGGCCGTTACGGCGCGGTCGGTCAGGGAGCCGGCCGTGTACCCGGCAATGATGCCGAGCACGCAGCCGGTCACGAACCCGAACAACACGGCCGTCGAGGCCAGAATCATCGTATTGGCAACGGCGGGCAGCACTTCGCCCAGCACCGGCCGGCGCGTCGTGATCGACATGCCGAAATCGCCTGTCACCACATGGCCCAGCCACTTCAAGTACTGGACGGGCAGCGGACGGTCGAAACCGTAGGCTTCCCGGATCTGTGCGATGATGGCCGCCGAGGCACCCTCGGGCATAACTGCGCTCAAGGGATCACCCGGGGCGATGTGGATGAGCAGAAAGCATACGATCGACACGCCGATCGCAATCGGGATCGTGTAGATCACGCGCCGCAAAATGTAGACGGCCATGAACTCCGCCTTGCCGCCTCGTGGTGGGTGCCTACAAAAGGGCGGCGCCGCGTGAGCGGCGCCGCCATCATTCAGTCAACGTAGACAGGCGTCAAATCCTGGAACCAATTCTGAGCCTGTACGAAACCCTTCACATTGGCGCGCAGCGCTCGTGGATTGAGGTCGTGCACGACCCAGATCATCGCCGCGCTGTCGACGACATGGCCGTGCATCTCGGCAAGGATCTTGTCTTGCTCTGCCGGATCGAAGGCTTCCGAAGCCTTCTTGGCCAGTTCATCCACCTTGTCGTTCTTGAACCCGCCCCAGTTGAAGCCGATTGGAACCGGCCAATGCGATGCG
>CADEFX010000006.1:23855-27925 GCA_902826715.1 uncultured Hyphomicrobiales bacterium
GATCCCGTGGCGCCCTTTGTTGTCAGGTGCAGCAGCGCCCATCCGGCGGCGCGATCGCAGGGTTTCCCATTCGAGAATCTCGTATTCGACCTCGATGCCCACCGCCTTGAAGTTCTCTTGGATCAGCTCGATCATGGGCAGAGGCTGCATCTGCCCCGAACCCGCCGGCGAATTGATAAGCTTGATCTTGACAGGCTTGTTGGGTCCGTACCCAGCCTCGGCCAACAATTTCTTCGCTTGCTCGGGGTCGTACTTGATGTCGAAGGTTGGCTTGCCGAACCACGGATGCTCCGGGTTCACGTGTCCTTTGGCGGGCACGGCCATGCCGCCCAGGAGCTTCACCAGGCCGTCGCGATCAATGGCCAGGTTGGCGGCCTTGCGGACGCGAATATCTTTGAAGGGCGAGTCGTCAAGAAACGACAGCCACCATGGCCAGATGTGCGGATAGATGTTGGATACAATCTGCATCTTCTCCTGCTTCAGCCGCGGAATGACGTCCGGCGGCGGCGCCTCGATCCAATCCACCTGCCCCGCCAGCAAGGCACTGGCGCGTGAATTTGGATCGGGAATCGGCAGCAGAACCAGCCTGTCGGATTTCGCGATCCGCGACTTATCCCAATAGTTGGGATTGCGGACGAGCTCGGCGCGCTCGCGCGACTTCCAGAAGTCCATCATCCAAGGACCCGTGCCTGATGGCTTCTCGGCGACCTTGCCCCAATCCCTGCCCATCTCCTCCCAGCGCTTCTGGCTCGACATGGGGAGGTTCGTAAGCGCAAACGGCAGGACCGCATCCGGCGTCTTGGTGATGATCTGGATCGTATAGTCGTCGATCTTCTTCCAGTCCACGATGGCGCCTTGGTATTGCGCGCCCTGAGTCGACTGGGCTTGATCGAAAGCCGGTGAATCCTTGCGCATCAGCTTCTCAAAATTGAAAACGACGGTATCAGCCGTGAAGTCCGACCCATCGTGAAACTTCACACCCTTGCGAAGATTAAAGGTCCAGACTTTCTTGTCGGTATCGCCGGGTTTCCAGGACTCAGCCAGGCCGGGCAAAAGTTTGGATGCCTCATTTTGCTTGGTCAAATCCCAGCGCACCAGCGTGTCGTAGATGGTAAGGCCGATGAACCGCAGGCCTTCATGGCCATTGCTGGGCTGACCCGTCGTCAAGGGGATATCCGCCGTCGTCATGGCGACGCGCAGCACTTTTTCTTTTGCCTGGGCCCAAGCACCGGAGCTTGCCGAAAGCAGTGCGATGGACGCAGAGCAGAGGATGGCGAATAGTCGTTGCGTCATCATCGAGACCTTTCCCGTTCATTCTATGAGCTAAACAAGCAGCCGTGTATGTATTTCCCCATAGCCCGCTGTCCGTATATTTACGGTGTAAGCGGACGATCCTTCGAACATCCAACATTACGGACATTGCTCAGGGCGCTGTCAATGCCAGAACGGCCGTGCCCGTCGCGCGACGATGAGCCATCGCCGTTCTTACGAACACTGCCCACCCCCAAAAAAAGCTGTTTTCAAATGCTAGGTGAGCTTTGAATATTGCACAACACCGTTTGTGACACCCCGTACACCGATGTATGGGATCAAGACCTGCTTCAGGAGGCCTAACCGCATGTCGCCAAGTGCCGTTCACGAATTGACGCTTGCTCAGGCAGCGGACCTCATCCGCACGCGCAAACTCTCGCCCGTTGAATACACCCGCGCATTGCTGTCACGAACGGCCGAGCTGGAGCCCCAGCTCAACGCGTTCATTACACAAACACCGGAGGCCGCCCTCGAAGCTGCGCAAGCAGCCGAAAACGAAATCGGGCGCGGCAGCTATCGCGGCCCCTTGCACGGCATTCCCTTCGCCGTGAAGGACATCTACGACACCGCCAGCGTACTGACCTCCGGCCATTCCCGCATTTGCATCGACCGTGTGCCCGAGCGTGACGCAACGGCTGTCGCGAGATTGCGCGCGGCCGGCGCGGTATTGACAGGCAAGCTTGCTACTCATGAGTTTGCACATGGTGGACCGTCGTTCGATCTACCCTGGCCGCCTGCCCGCAATCCCTGGAATACCGCACATTTCACGGGCGGCTCATCGTCCGGCTCCGGAGCCGCTTTGGCAGCAGGCTTGGTCCCGGCCAGCCTCGGCAGCGATACCGGAGGGTCCATCCGCGGCCCCGCCGGCCTCTGTGGCATTGCTGGACTGAAACCGACGTATGGTCTCGTCAGCCGGGCCGGCGTGCTGCCCAACTCTTATTCCTATGACCATTGTGGTCCGATGGCGCGCACGGCCGAGGACTGCGCGCTCATTCTCAATGCCATCGCAGGCCATGATCCGGCAGATCCCGCCTCATCGACGCGTCCCACCGTGGACTACGCCGCGACGCTCAATCTCGGGATCAAGGGTTTGCGTGTCGGTGTTATCCGGCATTTCTGGGAGGCGGATATCAAAGTTCACAGCGAGCTGCCTACGGCCTTGGACACGGCCATCGGCATTCTTCGCGACCTGGGCGCCATCGTCGAGACTGTGACGATGCGTCCGCTGCGCGCCTACTCCGATGTAAAGGTCGTCGCGGCCGAAAGCGAACTGTTCTCCCTGCACCTTGCGGATCTCATCGCACGGCCACAGGATTTCGGTCAGGACTTTCGCGCAAGGGCCTTGCCCGCGTGCCTTTTCACGGCCGAGGATTATGTGCGCTCAAGCCGGGAACGGCGCAGCATGCTTGCCGAGATGCGCCCGCTCTATCATCGTCACGACCTTTTTCTTACGGCCAACGGTTCGCCGGCCCCGCGACTCGACGCGCACGACATGCTGTCCTTCTGGCGGACACCCAATTTGACCTCGCCCTTCAATTGCACCGGCGGCCCGGCCTTGGCTATGCTGTGCGGATTTACGGCTGATGGGCTACCTCTATCGCTGCAGCTTGCGGGACGTCCCTTCGATGACGCGATCGTCCTTCGTGCCGGACACGCCTTCGAACAAGCAAGCGGATTTTGCAACCGCCGACCCGCATTGAAGAACGGGGCAGCGCCCGCCGCAATCAACCCCAAGCCTTGGGTGCCCGACACGTCAGGTGTACCCAAGGATGTGCGTACTCTTGCCGAGGCTGCCGCTCGTCGCTCGGGCCTGCGGCTTCCCGAGCAGATCATGGAGGAGCTTGTGGCGGTCGCTCCATTGGCCTTCGCCAAGGCGCAGCGGTTGAAGCGGGATCATCCGCGCGAAGCCGAGGTGTGCTCGATTTTCGATCCAATCCGAGACGTTTACTAGGCCCTGGGGACGGCCGGGGGTAGCTTGAGCACCTTCACCAAGCGCCCGAAAGCGGACAGACCCGCTGCGCTGCAAAAGTTCGACTATTAAGTGCCGGCTTCAGGCATGCGTCGGGGCCAGCGAACGCTCTCGTAATTCTCCATCGCTTCGCCGCGTCGAACTCGCTGTGATCGGCAGTGACGTCCCGATACAACCGATGAAGGCATCGGCCCACTGATGCTAGCCGATGTTACCTTCCGATGTTCCGCACTCCAATTGTTCACGGTCCTCTGACGCTTCAATGACGGGACTTCAATAGATTTCGCACGTTGAGCGGCGACACGGTGTCGTTGCCAATGTCGCGTCAGGGGTATCCATCATGAAACGTCGTTGGCTCGTTGTTGCGTGTACCGTCATACTTCTTGGCGGAGAACTCGGCGCCCTCAGTTGGCCGGCCACGGCTCAGACCGCCACCAAAAAGGGGAGCATCACGATGGAGCTTGCAAAGCGCCGTGATGCTGGGGATTGCAAAATAACCTACGCAGGTTTTCAAGCCTCCAGTGGCGGGCCGACTGGGTACATCGAGGCATTGTGCCCGAACAGCCCAACGCCCGTCTTTGCCCACGTTCCGCGAGGCCAGGAGCAGGCGATCATCAGTGTCGCTCTGACCGCGATCAGCACCGGTAGACCGGTCATCTTCACGTCTGACAACAGTGGCAATATCCAGTTATTATTCCTCGTGGCTCCAAAGTAATTTACCGTCAGGCGACCGCGCCATCTTAGTTCGCATCAGGGTGCAAGTGCCTCCTTTGCGGAAGGCGTGCGTCGC
>CADEFX010000006.1:28025-46040 GCA_902826715.1 uncultured Hyphomicrobiales bacterium
CAATGATTGATGCTGTGAGGTGCCGGAGGGGGCCAAGTATGCGTTATTTTTGTTCGTAAGCGCTGGCCGTATCTGCGACCAAGGGTTATTGACCAGCCGAACTACACCGCCGTGCCCCAGACCAAAGGTGTTTCGCCTGCGCCAGCCCAAGTTTTACTCTTGGTCAGATCTTTTGACGCCGCCTTCAAGATGAAGCCCTCGTATCCGTTCTCGCGAACCGTGTCGCACGTCTTGCGATAGACGCCGACGCCGCCGAGGTAGGCGAGATAGACGCGCGGCTTGCCCGGAATATTTGCGCCGACGTATTGCGTGTCGGCGCGTGCAAACAGCGACTTCGCCGCGACGTCTGAAACATGCTTCGTCCACGCTTCCTCGGCCTCGCGGCTCGCTT
Source organism: uncultured Hyphomicrobiales bacterium (assembly GCA_902826715.1). GTDB lineage: Bacteria > Pseudomonadota > Alphaproteobacteria > Rhizobiales > Hyphomicrobiaceae > CADEFX01. Next base: position 28,417 of record CADEFX010000006.1, read on the forward strand.
CGATTTCGACGACGCCGGCCTCGCGCGCATGCTGTAGCATGTCGAAGATCCAGTCGACATGCTGCTCGATCGAGACGAGGACCTGGGATCGGATCGATGGACTGCCAGGCTGCGCGATCATGAACATGTTGGGATAGTCGTTAGCCATGAGGCCGAGATAGGTGAGCGGGCCATCAGCCCACTTGTCGGCAAACCGCTTGCCGTTCCGGCCCTTGAGATCGATGTTCAACATCGCTCCTGTGCCACTGTCGAAGCCAGTCGCAAAGATGAGAATGTCCAAGGGGTATTCGCCGTCGCGCGTCTTTACTCCCGAAGGCGTTACGGCGGTGATCGGATCGCTCTTGACGTCCACGAGACTAACGTCGTCTCGGTTGAAGATCTCGAGATACCCATTGTCCGCGATGATACGACGTTCGCCGATAAAAAAGCCTCTCGGCGTAAGCAGGTCGGCCAATTTCGGATCGCGCACGCGATCGCGGGTCTTCTGCCTGAAGAAATCCGAAACGCGCGTGTTTGCCGCCTCGCTGGTCATGAGATCCGACACGCCGCCGAAGAAATAGAGGCCGCCTGTCACCCACAACTGCTCCAAACGCTCTTTGAGAGCGTCGGCATCAAGGTCTGCGATCGGACCAGTGGTGAGCTTTGGCAGGGTACTGACCTGTGGGAAGACGGTGCCATTACCCGACCACCGAGCCGTCTCGCGGAACTTGGCGTAGCCAGCCTTGAACTCGCGCGTGTACTCAGGCGTGGCCGGCGCGTTCCAACCCGGAACGATGAAGTTTGCAGTCCTCTGGAAGACATAGAGGTGTTTGATGGGCTCGGCTGCCACCGCAGTCGCGGTCTGCGTTCCGCTTGAACCGGTGCCGATGATGCCGACACGCTTTCCGGTGAAATCCACCTCGTGGAGCGGCCATTGGTTGGTGAAGTAGGCCTCACCCTTGAACGAACCGATCCCCTCTATCTGCGGCTTTGCCGGAATGGAATAGCCACCCGTCGCCATGACGAGGTAACGTGTCGATGCCGTCTCCGCCGTATCGGTCTTGATTGTCCACGCGCGGCCGGCTTCGTCATACGTGCCGGAAACCACGCGCGTGTTGAATTGGATGTCCCGCCGAAGTTCAAACCGATCGGCGACGTGATTGGCGTAGCGCTCTATCTCGGGCTGCGCCGCGTACATCTCGGACCATTCCCACTCCTGCTCCAGTTCGGCGGAGAATGCGTACGAGTAGCCCAAGCTATGAATATCGCATCGTGATCCGGGATAACGGTTCCAGTACCAGGTTCCTCCGGGGCCAGATCCAGCTTCGAAGCATTTGACCCGATAGCCGGCGTCGCGCAGGCGATGCAGCATGTACAAACCGGCGAAGCCGGCGCCCACGACGATAACGTCGTAGTTGGAACTACCGTCACGCTCGCTGCGCGCCGTGCTCTCTGGTAGGACCATCACCTGCCTCCCTAACAACCGTTTGGGCGATGATAGGACGAACTCGCGAGGCTTGCCAAGGTCTCTCGCGACGGATCCTTCTACGCACAAGCACGAGTGATAATTGCGGAGGTCGTGTCTGAGAAATCGCCGTTTACAGGAAAATTAGCGACCGTTAGTCTGGTCTAGATATTTTCCGTCAGGCAATGCAGAGGCAGTTCCGCCCATCTGCCGTCGCGCCGCGCAATCGCCCTGATGATGCAATCACAGCAAAGGCTGCGGATATGACGGACGGCATGGAAAATCAGCGCAGTTCGGTCTGGTATCCCTCTGCCGCGGTCGTCTCGAAAGCGAACGTCACCAGGTTGGCCGCTGAGCTGCACTGCGAAAATTACGCGCAGCTTTACAAGCTCTCCATCGAAACGCCCGACGCGTATTGGGCGCATTTGATGGATTTCCTGCATATCCGATGGTCGCAGCCGTACGATGCCTACTGCGATCTTTCCTTGGGAAAGCCCTTTCCCAGTTGGTTCGTCGGGGGTGAGCTGAACTGGGTCGACACCATATTCGCGTGGGCAGATCAGAACGGCGACGGAACTTCCGTTATCGCGGAGCAGGAGGATGGGACCGTATCGCAGCTCAGCTATCGCGATCTGGAAAGGCGCGTCAAAAGCTTTGCAGCAGGATTGCGTGAGGAGGGCATCCGTCGCGGAGACAGAATTGGCCTGCTTATGGAAAATGGAGTCGAGGCTGTCGTTTCCTTTCTGGGGATCTCCTGCCTCGGAGCCATCGCCGTTCCACTCTTCTCCGGATTTGGTCGCGATGCCGTTGTTTCGCGCCTGTCCCTCTGCGGCGCGGTTGGCTTGATCGCGACGTCCGGCTTTTCTCGGCGTGGCAAGACCGTCGATGTGATCTCCATGGTTCAGGACGTTTCCCGCGACCTGCCCGAGTTGCGCACCATAATCGTCAAAGGCGCAGCCGCATTACCGCCCGGGTGCCGGGATTGGGCGACGGTGCATGGCGACAACACTGATGACCTGCCTGCGTGCATGCGGGCGGATGATCCGATGATGGCTATTTTCACATCGGGCACGACGGGCAAGCCGAAGGGGGCGGTGCACACGCATGGTGGCTTCCCTCTGAAGATAGCTCACGACGCGGCGGTTCATTTCGATATCGGCCCTGGCGATGTTTTCTGTTGGCCCGCAGATATGGGGTGGATTGCGGGTCCTCTTGTGCTTGCCAGCGCTTTGATGCGAGGCGCAACGCTCGTCTGCTACGACGGGGCTCCCGACTATCCCAATAAGTCGCGTATGAGCCGGCTGATCGAACGTCATCGTGTCACGCATTTCGGATCTTCACCGACGCTCATCCGCGGCCTTGCCAGCAACGAGATAGAGTCGCTCGCCGGCGATCGCTCCACGTTACGCCTTCTCGTCACGGCAGGAGAGCGTATTGATCCGGAGCATTTCATCTGGTTCGCCAAAGTGTTCGGCGAAGACCGCTGTCCGCTGATAAACTATACGGGTGGAACGGAAGTGTCGGGTGCCATCTTATCAAACGTGCCCACGCTGCCGATCGTGCCGTCTGGATTCAATTCTGCTTCGCCGTGCCTGCAGGTGGATGTACTCGACGACGACGGCGCCCCAGTTCGAGGCGCTATCGGCGAGTTGGCGATCCTGGCGCCCTTCGTCGGCATGACCCACCGCTTCTGGAATGACCGCGAGCGCTATCTTGAGACCTATTGGAGCCGGTTCGAGGGTGTGTGGATCCACGGCGATCTCGCAATGCTCGACGAAGCTGGTGTGTTTTTCATTCTGGGCCGCTCCGACGACACGCTGAAGATCGCCGGGAAACGCGTCGGACCGTCCGAGGTCGAGGAGATTTTGCTGGATGTTCCGGCCGTGGCCGAAACGGCCGCCATCGGCATCGACGATGCAATCAAAGGTCAGCAACTGGTCGTCTTCGTTGTTCCGAGAGACATCTCCGTTGCCGTCGACGTGCTCGAGCGCGACGTCGCGGACCGCGTCGCCGGCCGTCTCGGCAAGCCGTTCCGGCCGGCTCGCGTACACGTTGTCCCCCAGTTGCCCAAGACGCGCAGCTTGAAGATCATGCGGCGAGTCATCCGCAATCTCTATACCGGCCGCCCGGCCGGCGATCTGTCCTCGCTCGATAACCCCGCCGCCCTTGAGCACATTCGTACTGCGGCGGGGCTTGGTGATCAGATCGATTTAAGGGGATGAACTTTTAGATTCAGCACCCCTCAACCGGCTTACGCTCGTCTTGCGAGCGACGAGCCAGTCGTCCGGGATTCTGCCGCCGGAACGATCTCCCCTCTCCGTCAGCCGGCACCTGGTGGAGTGGGCAATTTGGCTAAGCACGTGTCCCGAGGTCGCGGGCAACAGCCTCGCGTCATGGCGCTTGTGAAGGGCTCTGCGCCGTGCCTGTCTTAAGCGGAACGCCCTCACTCACGCGGAACAGGATCTTTAGAAGACTCGCGGCATTGGGCATAATCGTTTGGGAGTCGAACCCGCTGCGCCGAAGGTCCTCGCGCTGAGATTCCTCAAGTGGAATCCGTCTCATCTCGTTCGTGGCGAGATCTCGAACCACACAGCATTCCGCGTTCTGGAAACCTTTCAACCAACTGCTGCGGATTCGAATCTTAGTCTTAGTTCCGTGCGACAGAAGCCAATTCAAGGTTCCTTCGTACCATTCGTCGAGCAGGTACAAATCAATCGGTTCGACACCGGTTGGCGCAGAGTATTGGAAGGCGCCCCGCGATTGCCGCACAGTCTCGAACGCCACCAGCGGCGCGACCAGCTCGTAGTTGCCACCCTCGTTTCCAGCAACCTGACGGCGAGCGGGAGTGTGTGTAAACCGAATCCAATGAAGGCTCACGCGGTCCCTGAACTCTTCGAACTCGGGTTCCCGCAACAATCGCTGTATCTCCAGAATGATCTCACGTGCGGTTGCGCCCCCGCTGTTGTCATAGAAGCCGCCGTCAGTAAGCTCGAGATACTGCGTGTTCTGATAGAGCGGAGCCGGCTTAATCTTTGCGTTCGCGCCGATGATCCCAGGCGGGGTCACAAAAGGAAAGCGGGCGCTCAAGATTGCGGCAGTGCTCATGGCGAACTGTAAGTCGGGCCTGAAATCGAGCACGTTGGCAATGCTCACTTGTACCGTTTCGCCTGACTGCGCGAATTGCTCGCGAACCCGCTTGAGCGTTTCCGACTCCTCCGTGGTCTTCTGTCCACCTGGCCCGGCGACCGTCGCCTTTCGTGGTCTCGTCACGAACTGGGAGCGCGAAAAATCAATTTGTGACAGCAGGACTGGCACACCAAAATTCACACCTGTGGTGGCCATGAAGAGCGCCGGCGCGTTGCTCGAGGGCGTCCATCGTCCGTAGAACGGAGCGGACATGCCAATGTCAGAACGACGCTCGCCTAGCTTCTTCCACGCAGCCTCGACACCGTTCTCCAGAGCCCGCGCGCGATCGTACCCGAACCGCAGTTGGGGTATGACCATGCTTGGCACATCAAAGATAAGCGCACTAACGACAACAGGAGAGAGCAGATCCGTTTGGAAGAACTTAGAGACGTAGGTCTCGACTTGTGTGTTCTCAGGCCCGAGACTCCCGCGGTTCGTGCACCCCTTTTGAGGCGACGAGGCGCTGTAGATAGGAAGCTCTGGAAGAGCGCGAATGCTCTCCGCAAATATGGCTGCGCCTAGGCTCCCGCCCGACACAGAACTCATGCCGAAAAGGTGACGCGCCAGTTCGGGACAAGCATCTGTGAGGCGAGCAAGAGTAATTGCGGGATGAAAGGCTGCGTAGATGCCTCCACCCTGCGCGGATGCAAACATAATCGGGAAGGTCTTGTTGGCTGCATGATAGGCGTCGATGGCCGGGCGCCTAACCTCCAGCCATTCTCGAAGCGCGGTTTTCAGTTTTGGAATATTGCGTTGTAATTTGATTTCTTCCGCATCTGTCCTGTCGCTGGCAGACGTTCTCCATTGGACAGTGGAATGCGTGAATTCGCGGCGCTTCCACAGCCCCTGATCCACGAGAGTTAGCGTCACGATGACCGTGACCAGCATCGATATCACCGCTACAGGAGACCCGTAGCGCGAGAATAGACCGGCGATGAGCAGGAGAAGCATTGCGGTCGCCAGCATGACGACCGGGAACATGCCGATGATATCGGCAGCGTCCTCGGGTTTGAACGTGAAGGCCATAGCAACGATAGCGATCAACACGACGATTAGTGCTGCCCCCGCATCGGTTTTGGTGAACAGCAATGGCGTGATGGATGAGTCGTAAAGCTCGATGCTTCTGCGTTGCATCGTCAGCAGTACGCAGACAATCACCCCGATGCTCAGCGTTGCCGTCATGATCCACAGCAACGGATTGAGGGGATCGTCGAGAAGGGCGCGTCCGCTAATCCAAAGGAGGACCGACGACGGGATGGTAACGAACAGCACCTCCAAAAAGACTTGGATGGCTCGTAACCAGGGAGGCCTTTCCTCCGACAACGGGACAGACACTGTCCGCACTGTCGCGATCGCGGCAAAGCATAGCGCAATGTAGGCTACAAAGTGGGATGCCGTCAGCGCCCAGTACCGCCAATCGCTTTGAAAGTGCTGCCATTGCGTTTTGTTGTCGGGAATGTCGAGCTGCGTGAGGAAATCCACATAGTCTGATAGCTGCGGACTTGCCAGGACAAGAAGACCGATGACAAGGCTGATCATTGTCATCGGCAAGAGAATCAAAAAACCTAGCATGTCCTACCCCCCGAGATCGGCCGCCAGTTTGACCGTTGGCATCCGTGTCTGCAATAGGTCGAGCGTGTTGCTTGGCGACGATTCTGCAGCAGATGTCAGCCCATTGCGCCAAGCCATGCGGGTCCGGCGTCAAGCCAACGTCAATGGCAGGTGGCTCAGCTTGGGATCGTGCTTCCGAAGATGTTTGCATCATCTGTCCGCGAGCGCGCCTGCGTTTGCGAAAGGACGTCACGGCCCGCAACGGCGTTGGGCTAGACGCCGGGACAACCTTCGTCCAATGATTGCACCAATCCGATGGAGCTTTATGGCATGAGGACGGCCGAAATCGCCGGGGCTGGGCTTGCAGGTCTTGCGCTCGCCGCAGGGCTTGGTCGGCTTGGATGGCGTGTGGTTGTGCATGAGGCCGGCGAAGTTTTGCGCTCTGGTGGCGGCGGCCTATACATTTCTCACGATGGCTTATGGGCGCTCAACCAACTTGAGCAAGGCGAGGCGTTTCGCCAGCGGTCCTTTGCGCCTCGCGGTTTCGAGACTTGGATCAACGGCGATCTTCATCGCGCGCACGAGAATGACGGAGTCTTCAGAACAGCTCTCCGCGGGCAATTGCATGGACTACTGGTCGAAGCGGCGCGGAATGCCGGCGTCGATATCCGTACGGGCGTGCGCGTGGCCGAGGTCGAACCCACCGGGAGTTTGATCCTCGAGGACGCCAGCCGTCGCACCGCTGACCTAGTGGTCGGTGCCGATGGCGTCGGCTCGGGACTGTATGCCAAGCTCGGCCTCGAGCGTCACCTCGTTGTTCATCAGGATGGCCTCATTCGGGCGCTGCACGATCGTCGCGACCTGCCGGCCGGCAGGTGGGAGGCAAGCAAGGACTTCTGGTCGTATGAGGGTGTGCCCTTGCGTATTCTCTACAGCCCTTGCAGTTCGGAGCACTGCTATCTGGTGATGATGGTGTCTGCTCAAGATACCGCCCGCCTGACCCTGCCGACCCAAGCTGAGTTGTGGGCGCCCTCCTTTCCGATGCTCTCACCGCTTCTCGAGCGTGCTCCCCTTGAGACGCGTGTGGACCGTTACAGCACCATCCGTCTTCCCGCGTGGGTGCATGGCCGCGCAGTTCTGATTGGAGACGCCGCGCACGCGATGCCCTCCAGCCATGCGCGCGGGGCCAACATCTGTCTGCGAAATGCGGTCAAGCTGGCTTTGGCGCTTGGCGTGACGGATGACATTGATGCCGCCCTCGCCGCGTGGGAGGCTGAAATGCGGCAGCCAACTACAGACGACCAGAAAGAAGCCGAACATCTGGCTTTCTCGCGCTCTCTGCATCGCGGTCTTCCTGAAATTGATCTTGACGATCTCGTGCCGTCAAACATGAAGCCAGTCTCAATCGAACAGGGCTGAGATGCATGTGGTTGGAACCCGAAGACGACCGTTGGCTGCGCCTCCTTTCCGAACTTGAGGCGCGCCACGCCGGTGCGACCGATTTGAATGGCCGCCCTTGGGCGGAGCACTTTCGCCGCGTCGCTCTGCGCCTTCGGCTCAGATACCCCCAACCGGATCGCGACCAGCTGGAGGCAGCGCTCCTACACGATGCGCTGATGACTGGCGGCGGGGGCCGCGAACGCATGGAGGCGCTCGGCCTCAGCGAAGCGGCTATGGACATCGTGCGGGTAACCACGCCGCCGCCGAATGCCGACTACTATCGCGATTTTCGCGCCGTGACCGCGGAGGACGACGCGGGCTATCTGATCTACGTGCGCAGCCTCGTTGCAAGCGGCAATCTTGCTGCTGTCGAAATGAAGCTGGCGGACGTCTGCGATACCATTGATCAGATGCGGGTCCGTTGCGATCCTCAGATCATCGCGCAAGTACCGAACAGATACGAGCCGAGCCGCACAATCCTGGAAGACGGCCTAGATCGGATGCGTGGGGCCGTGACCCCGTAGACGTCGCGATCGCGATAGCGGCTGCCTACAAGGCGGAATACCTGGCGTTCGACCTTCCCTTGGCCCCCTTTTCTCTAATCCGGTGGCATCATTTCAGGGTGATGCCCTCGTAGCCCGCGGCAACGACCTCATCGCACTTTTTCTTGTAGGCCGTGACGCCGCCGACATAAGGCATGAACACACGCGGCTTGCCCGGAATGTTTGCACCGACGTACCAGGAGTTGGCCTTCGGGTAGAGCGTGCCGTTCGCAACCTCGTTGTTGTGGTCTACCCAGGCATCTTCTGCCATGCGCGTGGGTTCGGCCTCGCGCAATCCCTTGTCCTCCAAATACTGCAGCAGCTGTGCAATCCAATCCACATGCTGCTCGCAGCTCAGAATCATCTGGCTTTTCACCCCAGGGCTCTGCGGCCCCGTAATCATGAACAGGTTGGGAAAGCCGTTCATCATGATGCCGAGATAGCTGCGCGGCCCATACTCCCACTTGTGACGGATCGTTTGCTGCTTGTCCGTCGATATATCGATCTCCTTCATGGCGCCGGTCATCGCATCGAAGCCAGTGGCGAACACGATGACATCGAGTTCGTAGTGGGCATCGGCAGTGCGGATACCGTCCTCCACGATTTCGCGGATCGGATTGGAGCGGATATCGACCAGCTTCACATGCGGGAGATTGTACGTCTCATAATAATTGGTATCGAGGATCAGGCGTTTCGTGCCGATGGGATGATCGTTCGGACACAGCAATTCCGCGGTCTTGGCGTCCTTCACGATCGAGCGGATCTTGTCGCGGACGAAATCCGAAGCCGTCTTGTTGGCCTCGTCATTCAGAAGCAGGTCGTTATACGAATACAGGAAGCTGATGCTGCCGCCCTGGCCCCATTTCTGCTCGTACGTCTGGCGGCGCTCCTCTTCCGGAACGTCGAGGGCAGAGGCCGTGGGTGGCGGATAGCCGGCTATTCCGAATGGCGTATCGTACGCGGCACGCCGGCGCTCGGGATATTCTGCCTTGTGTTTTGTCTCGACTGCAGGATCCAGCGGCGCGTTGCGGGCCGGCAGGCTGAAATTGGCTGTGCGCTGGAAGACGAAAAGCTGCTTGGCTTGGCTGGCGATGATCGGGATTGACTGCACGCCCGACGATCCCGTGCCGATGATCCCAACACGCAGTCCCGTGAAATCGACGCCCTCGTGCGGCCAGAGCCCTGTGTGGTAGATGGCGCCGCGGAAGCCATCAATGCCCGGTATGTTCGGCTTACGTGGCGTGGACAGATTGCCTGTCGCCATGATCAGGTAAGGCGCCGAGATAATGTCACCCTCCTCAGTGCCGACCGTCCATAGGCTGTCGCTGCTGTTGAACTTGGCGCTTTTGATGGATACGCCAAACTCGATGTCCTTGCGAAGGTCAAACCGGTCGGCAACGTGCTTCAGGTATGTCAGGATCTCGGGCTGCGTGCCGTAGCGTTCGGGCCAGTGCCATTCCTGCTGGAGATCGTTGTCGAAGGAAAACGAATACTCCATGCTTTCGACGTCGCAACGGCACCCGGGATAGCGGTTCCAGTACCATGTGCCGCCGACATCATTCCCCTTTTCGAAAGCGCGGACCTTCAGGCCCATCTGACGCAGCCGATGCACGGCGTACATGCCAGCCACACCTGCGCCTACGATAACCACGTCGAACTTGCGAGGATTGTTTTTCTGCATTGAGCGCCTCATTCTGTCGTCATCCCGCACGGGGGAAATTGATCCTACCGCAGTCCGGCGGCCGCTCGCGTCTGGTAGATGGGGTCTTCGCGGTCGCGCCGCTGACTGGCCCAATCTGGCTTCAGCGGCGGAACCTCTCCAACCGCTAGACGTGTCGCCTCGAACACGACCGTCCGGCGGGCTGTCCTCCAAACTCCGTCACGTCGCTCGAACAGATCCACATATCGACCGTATTGCGACAGCTGCACCGAGCTGTCTCCCGATACGCGATACTGCTTCTGAGCCCCCGGGCCCAACGTGTGTGCCGTAAAAAAATACGTCTCGACGACAGCGGCATCGTCACCGGCAAACTCGATCAGGCATTCGCCAAGGAAATGCATCACCTGCGATGCGCCCCCGGTGCGATCCTTGGCAAATCGGATGAACCCGTCGATGTCGCCCTTGTAGTCGCCATGATCGTCCGTGGCATCCGTATGGTAAGTGTCACGAACCAGATCCCAATCGCCCCGGTCGACACCCCGGGCATATCGCGACATGACATCGCGAATTTCATCCTTGTCGATCAGACGCTGAAGCTTGTCGTTCACGACGCCACTCCCTTTAGTCGAGTGTTCGAATGTCAGCAGCCCAACGTTCATTCGGGCAAGAATGCTACGCGTTTCGCGCGCAGTGACTCATTTTCGCATCTCGTCGGCACGCGCTCGCGCGGCGTCACGCATGGCGTGAAGTGGATCGCTCAGATCTCTCTTCGATTGTGCCCAAGTCGCTTTCAACGGAAGAGAGCTCACTGGTCCGGCGTACATCACTTCAAATGCCACGATGCGCTTGGCGGTGCGCCATTCGCCTTTCCGCCTCTCGGCGACGTCGATGTACCGGCCCCAGATCTCCGCTTCGGACCCGCCGCCCCCATCTTTGAGCTCGCCCAGCATTGTGGATCCCGCACCCCCGGCCCGGGGTATGGTCTGCTTGGCGATGAAATACGTCTCCACAAGGGCTACGTCGGCGCTGGTGAACTCTATGAGACAATTGCCGAGGAAATGCACGGAATGTGACACGTCGGCATGTCGACGGCTGACCCAGGCGATGAAACCGTCAACACCGCCTTTGTACTCCCCATGATCGTCATGGGCATCGGCATGAAAAGTGTCTTTCACCCGCGCCCAGTCTCTTCGATCTACAGCGCTTGCATACCGAGCCATGAGATCCTGGATCGCGATGCGATCGAGCAACTGCCCGGGTTCCAGAGACATGCGTTATCTCCCGACTTCTGTTATCGCGCGCGGCGTCGCGGGATCATCATCGAGCCCGAACGACGGCACCTCCTCTTTCCTCAATCAGTTTGATGATCGCCGAGAAGTCGTCTTCGCTCCGCCCGCCGGTTGCAGCGTCTCGCCAGGCCTTTCCCGCCTGCGCGATGGCAGCTACCGGCACACCCAGGGCTTCCGCTTCATCGAGACCGAGCGCGACATCCTTGTCGACGATCGCCAAACGCGCGCCGAAATCGAACGCACCCGTCAATGCGGCGCGCGCGAGGATATCGGCAGAAGCGGCGCTGCGACCGGTTCCCGCGTTCAAGACATCCATCATCCGGCTCGGATCGAGGCCTGCCTTGGCGCCCAGGACCAATCCCTCGGACGCGACAACCATATTCGCCGCCATAACCAGGTTGTTGACGAGTTTCATGATTTGCGCCTGCCCGGGCGTATCTCCAAGTACGTAGACGTCCTTGCCGATATGTCGAAGCCAGGGGGTGACCGCCGACACGTCTGCCGCATTGCCGGCGACCATCATCGCCAGCGTGCCGTCGCGCGCTCTTGGTGGACCACCGCTAATGGGAGCGTCGATGGTGCGAATACCCCTGTCGGCGAGAGCTTGGGCAATGGATTGGATGCACGTCCGCCCGATCGTCGACATCTCAACGTAGATCTTGATTGCCCTGCCTTTGGCGACTCCGGTCTCATTGAGGGCCACGTCCTCGCTCACCTTTCGCGATGGAAGGCAGGCGAAGACGATAGAAGCCGCATCTGCCACCGATCGCGGCGACGAATGCGCAACGGCTCCGCGCTCCGTGAAATGAGCCGTCGCCGTGGGAGATGGATCGAAGACGTGGAGGCGGACATCCTTTCCGAGCAGGCGTTCCGCCATCGCGCCGCCCATCTGCCCGAGACCCAGAAATCCTAAATCGGTTACCTCAGCCATTTGCACCTCTTCTTATCCCTCCGTGCAGACATGGCGCAGATGCGGGGACATTTCGAGCACGCCTTACAATGATCATGGCCCCGGCTAAGAGCGGCGATGTCCTGCCACAGATTTTGACCTCGAAGATCGCAACGCCACACCAAACAGAAGAGCTCGTGTCGCCATTTCCGCAACATCGCTGTTCTTACCGCGCCTTTGCCGGAACCATTCCGGGACGCGATTGAGACCGCCAAGGAAAAAGGGGACAAAAAGGTTCAGATTGACCTGCGGATCGATATCTCCATCGGCGATACCGCTCTCGAACAACTGGAACCAGAGCTTCGCATACTTGTCCCGCATCGCCCGGCTCCTGCGCTTCAATACGGGCGGAAGATGCTCGTAAACCTGCATGAGCACAGTGTCTCGACCCAGCATGCAGGCGATGTGGGCTTGGATCGCAACGCCGAATCGGTCCGCAAACGGTGCATCGGGACGGACGGCACTCAGCTTCTGCTCAACCTGTTCCAAAAGCATCGCGATCCCTGAATTGAGGACTTCCGCGACGATTTCCTCTTTCGATTTGAAGTGATGATAGAGGCTTCCAGCCTTGATGTTCACACGCAGCGCAACGGCACGCATGGTGAAGGCCTCGTATCCGCCATCCACGATCAATCGCGCCGCCGCATCCAATATCTCGACGCGGGTCGGGCTTGGGCGATTCTGTCCGGCCAAAAGCGGGGCAGTATCACCAAACGTTTCGTCTCTAAGAATTTTCATCCAGGCTCCCGAAATCAATTCTGTTCAAGAGTCGTCAACGTAAAGAGCGGCAGGTTTGGTAGCAACAATACTCGATGGTCAGCTGCGCGGCCACGCCAGGCCCTAGCCAGCAATCTAACGTCAGTTAGGTATTGACACAATTCTTCGCATTGACCAGAATTTTGGCAAGGTCAGGAATGCGCACGACGACGACGTGCTTTGGGTAGAAAATGACCTCTTTGTCGTCGCGGTTCACGACCATCCACGGGCGACGCCTAGAACGATCGTCTTACAGGAGGAAACTCGGATGCGTCTTATGCAGCGCGACGCGCGAAAAGCCTTGCTTGTCCTCTGTCTGGGGATGCTGACCGCCACCCCGGTAGCAGCGCAAGGCGAGCCCGTCGTGATCGCAGGCACTTTCGACCTCAGCGGCGCGGCGGCGGACGTCGGCAAGGACGCCTTCGAAGGGGCAAAGCTTGCCATCGAGATCGTCAATGGACGCGGCGGCGTGTTGGGGCGAAAGCTCGAATTGCGCCATCAGGACAACGGCACAAATCCCCAGAAGTCGGTCGACCAGGCGACGGCCATGATCCGCGATGGGGCAAAGTTCCTGATGGCGCCGCAGTCCTCCGGTAGCGCGATCGCCGTCAACAAGGCGGTGTCGGGTAAGCTGAAAATACCGACCTGCGTAAGCACGTCGACAGCGGACGACATCACCATCAAGGATTTCCAGCCGTACATCTTCACCATGAGCGCGAACTCCTACATGGAAAGCCGCGCCATCGCCACGAGGCTCGCAAAGGAGCCGTTCAAGCGCTATGCGGTGATCTCGGCCGACTATGCGGGTGGCCGTTCCGGAGCCAACCGGTTCAAGGAATTCATCAAGGAGCTCAATCCTAACGCCGAGATCGTCGTCGAGGAGTATCCCAAATTCGGCGCCACCGACTACACGGCCTCGATCAACAAGGTGCTCGCGGCAAAGCCCGACTATGTCTGGTCGATCCTGTTCGGCGCAGACCTCATCACATTCACAAAGCAGGCTCAGGCCATCGGTTTCTTCGAACAGGTCAACAAGCATTTCCTGGCCCTCTATGACGGCAATACGCTGAAGGCACTCGGCGACGCGGCGGTCGTCGGCACCGAGGGCTGGCAGCGCGTGCCTGTCAACATCGTCTCCAAAGGGGCAGCCGAAGGTCAGGCCTACGTCAGCGGCTTCAAGGCGAAGAATGGTGTCTACCCCTCTGATTGGGCCGGGTTGGCCTACGATTGCGTGATGATCTGGGCCCAGGCAGTGGAAGCCGCCAAGTCGATCGAGCCCGACGCAGTGATGAAAGCGATCGAGACCACGGAGTTCAAGTCGGTCCGCGGTCCGCTCAAGTTCGGAGCCTTCGACCATCAGGGAGAGGTCCCCGTCTACATCGGCAAAGTCGTCCAGAGCAAAGAGTTCGGCCAGCCTCTCCTCGACATCGCTGAGATCATTCCAGGCTCGATAGCCCGCCCTGCCGAGGACGTCGTCCGGAAGCTGCGCGGCAACTGAGTGTGCGGCGCGCCGCGAGGCGCACAGATCAGTGCGCATTCGGACGGAGACATAGATGGACGGTCGCCTGATCCTGGCTCAGGTCGTCGCAGGCGTTGCGACCGGAGCGCTCTACTTTCTCGTGGCGTCGGGGCTGACGCTGATCTGGGGCGCGCTAGGCGTCGTCAATCTGGCGCACGGCTCGTTCTTCATGCTGGCGGCGTTCGCTGCGACGACACTCGTCCATCAACTCGGACCCGGTCTCGGACTGCTGTGCGCCTTGGTCGTCGTGCCGTTGCTTGTGCTGGTCTTTGCCGTGGCGCTCGAGACCACGCTCTTCCGCCGCGTCTACGTCGGAGGGATCTGGGGACAGCTACTGCTTTCTTTCGGTTTGTTACTCGTGGTCAACGATCTCGTCCGCACCGGTTTCGGGGCCGTGTCGCGCTCGATCGTTGCGCCGGATTTTCTGCAGGGCTTCGTCGAGATTTTCGGTGTCCGGCTTGCCAAATATCAGCTCGCCATTCTTGCGACAACCGGACTGGTGGCACTTTATTTATGGCACCTGCTGGCAAGGAGCCGCACAGGACGTCTGATACGTGCCGCCGTGGATGACCCCGCCATGCTCGGCGCGGTCGGGGTCGACGTCAAAGCGCTGCGCACGCGAGTCATGGGGATCGCCGCGGTACTGGCCGGCATCGCCGGCGTCATCGCTGCTCCGCGCGGCGCCGTCAATACGACCATCGACGTCCAAATCGTGGTGATCGCCTTCGCCGTCATCGTCATCGGCGG
The DNA here is from genome assembly GCA_902826715.1 of uncultured Hyphomicrobiales bacterium. Classification (GTDB taxonomy): domain Bacteria; phylum Pseudomonadota; class Alphaproteobacteria; order Rhizobiales; family Hyphomicrobiaceae; genus CADEFX01. Next base: position 43,500 of record CADEFX010000006.1, read on the forward strand.
TCTCGGCTCGGTCTGGGGCGCTCTTGTGGCGGCGCTGCTCGTCGGAATAGCCGAGGCGCTGTCCACGCTGGTGATCGATCAGGGCGGGGAGGTGGTCATTTTCGCGTTGATGGCTCTGGTCCTGTTCGTCATGCCGACCGGTTTTCAAACCATTGCCGGCCGGGATTAGGAGGGGACCTTGGAGCATTTATCATGGCGCAGGGCGCTCTTGCTCGTCCTGCTCGGGCTGGCAGCAGCAGCGCTCGTCCTCGTCGTGCCGGAATCGCGTCTGCCGGCCGTGACGCGCACCGTGATGCTCGCCGGCGCAGCCATGTCGCTCAACCTGCTGATCGGCAATGCCGGTCTGGTCTCAATGGGCCATGGTCTGTTTCTGGGCTTCGGCGCTTATGTCGTCGCCATCGGCAGCGTGAAGCACGGATTGTCCCTCAGCTGGTGCATCGCATTGGCCATCTCCTCGGCCGTCGTTCTGGCCGTGGTCTCGGCGATCATCGCCCTGCGCGCCCGGGCTCTATTCTTCGGCCTACTCACGCTCGCTCTGAGCCAAGTCGCCTTCGTGTTCGTTGCGCGCAACTATGCCCTGACCGGCGGTGATGACGGGCTGGTCGGGATCAACGTCCCGAAATGGCTTGACTCGGACCTTGCGCAACACTTCGTCGCCGTTGGCGTCACGACCGCGGTTTGCTTGCTGTTGCTCATGATCCTTGCGTCGCCATTCGGCGCCATCCTTCGGGCGCTACGCGACAACCCTGAGCGTGTGGCGTCTCTTGGCGGGCATCCCAAGCACATCGAGTTCATCGCCTTCGTCATCGCCGGTATCCTTGCCGCGATCATGGGGGTCGTTGCAGCGATCACCGATCAGGCCGTCGAGCCGACGCTGATCTCATGGACGACCGGCGCGACATTGCTGGTCATGGTCGCATTGGGCGGACGTTTCACCTTTCTCGGGCCCATACTCGGCGTTGTGATCCTCGAAACGACCCGAACACTCGTGCAGACCTATTCCGAGCACTCAGACCTGGTCGTCGGGCTGCTCGTCATGGGGTGCGCCCTCGCATTCCCCGAGGGCATTGGTCCGAGCCTTCAGGGCTCCCGGCTCGGCCGGTGGTTCGGCGGCCCGGTGCATATGGCCGAAGCGGCAACGCCTCCTTCGACTGAGAGGACGGCTGCGCCATGAGCCTGGCATCGCCCGTTCTCGAAGCCAAAGGCGTCACCAAATCCTTCGGTGCCTTCACGGCCGTTCGCAACGTCTCGCTCGCCGTCTATCCTCAAGAGGTGGTCGCCATCATCGGTCCGAATGGCGCCGGCAAGACCACGCTCTTCGATTTGCTGACGGGCCGCAAAGCGCCCGATAGCGGCGAGGTCAGTCTGTTCGGCCGCGTCGTCACACACGAACCGCCGTGGCGGCGGGTGCACCGCGGGCTCGGGCGCTCGTTCCAGGTCAGCAGCGTGTTTCCCACGCTGACCGCCCTCGAGAACGTCCAGATCGGCATCCTGCTTGCGCGCAAGCAGACATTCCAGCTTTTCGGTCAGGCAAGCCTTGCACATCGTGCGCAGGCCGCTGCATTGCTCGACCAGGTCGGGCTCAGGGACCGCATGGACCGGCTTGCCGGCGAATTGTCCTATGGCGATCAGCGGGCGTTGGAGCTTGCGGTCGCGCTGTCGTCACGGCCTAAGGTGCTGCTGCTAGACGAGCCTACCGCGGGAATGGGGGGCGAGGAGACGGATGAATGCCTGAGCCGGGTCAAGGCGATTGCTGCTGCCGAGAGCATCCCCGTGCTGTTCATCGAGCATGACATGAGCGTTGTGTTCTCGTTCGCGACCCGCGTCATCGTCCTGGTTGCGGGCGAGGTGCTGGTGAACGGCGCACCGGCAGTCGTTCGGGCAGACGAACGTGTACGCGAGGCCTATTTTGGCGAATCCTTCTGAAATTCTCCTGGACGTGCGAGGACTAGCCGCGGGCTACGGTCCCGTGACGGTCATACGGGATGCGAGCCTGGACATTCGTGCTGGCGAGGTTGTCGGGCTCGTGGGCCGCAACGGCGCCGGGAAGACCACGCTGATCTCGGCCATTGCCGGACTTCTCGATAAGACCAAGGGCAACGCCCGTTTGGCGGGCCAGATGCTTTCAGACCTATCGCCGAGCGATCGTGTGCGGGCTGGCTTGGCGCTCGTGCCAAGCGGAGGGCGCTTGTTCAAGAGCCTCACCGTGGAGGAAAACCTCCTGATCGGGCTCGAGAAGCCGGGCCCGTCGGACCTCGACATGCCGCTACGCCTCTTTCCCGAACTCGATAAACTGCGGAGCCGCTATGCTGGCCGGCTGTCGGGCGGCGAGCGCCAGATGGTCGCGATCGGACGCGCCATGGTGCTCAAGCCGCGTTTGCTGCTCCTCGACGAGCCGAGCGAAGGTCTCGCTCCGATTGTCGTGCTGCGCCTCATCGAGGCCGTGCGCGGCCTGCGCGAGAGCGGCGTCGCTGCTTTGGTTGCCGAGCAAAACGCCAAGTTCGTCGAGATGACCTGCAGCAGGCATTATCACATCGAGAA
>CADEFX010000007.1:0-29001 GCA_902826715.1 uncultured Hyphomicrobiales bacterium
GAGACCAGTCAGGGGCCTTTCGCAGCCGACATCGTGATCGTTGCCGCAGGTCTGTGGTCCCGTCCCATTCTGTCCGCCGTCGGCATTGACCTCGCGCAATGGGCGGTCGAGCACTTCTACCTCATTGCCGACGTGGCACCTCGCCTTCCGCGCGAGACCCCGTCATTTGTCGCCCCAGGCCGTCTCTTTTATGGACGCGAGGAAGTCGGCGGAATGCTCGTCGGCTTCTTCGACGAGGACGCGCGCACAATCGACCCTGACACCTTGCCCGAGCCATTCACGTTCACCCTGCTTGATCCGGACTTCGAAAAGATCGCGCCGTATTTCGATAGCGCCATGCGCATGTTCCCGATTTTGGCGACCGCGCCCGTACGCCGTTTCATCAACGGGCCGGAATCCTTCACCCCCGACGGCCTTCCGTTGATCGGTGCCATAGACGGAGTAGACGGACTGATCGTCGCGACGGCCATGAACTCCGCCGGCGTGACCTGGTCGGCCATGGCCGGCGACATCGTCTCGCGCCTCGTGACTGGCAAAACGCAGCGGTTCGCCTTCGGTCAGTATGCGCCTGATCGGTTTGGCGCACAGGCGAGCGATGTCGCATGGTTGCGCGAGCAGGTGTCCGGCATCGTGAGTGGCGGCTATCGTGGCGACAACAGGTGATGCCACGAGCTAACTGGTGCCCGGACCAATTGCCGGCTTTTCCACCTGTGAGGGAGACCTTCCGATGGCCGGCGATGACATACGCCACAAGGACTTCAAGGCGATGCCTTACTGGTGGGAAGCCTACCGGCCGACAGCCGGCGATCTCGTCGATGTCCCAAGCAAGGCGAGAGTGGCGATCGTTGGCGCCGGCTATGCCGGGTTGTCCTGCGCCATCGAGCTTGCGGATGCCGGCATCGATGCCGTCGTTCTTGAGGCGGCGGAGCTTGGCTTCGGCGCCAGCACCCGCAGCGGCGGTGCCGTCAGTGGTGGCGTCAACATCGGCAAGAGCTTCACGGGACGAACCGTCATCACCGACCCGGAGGTCGCCAAGGTCCTGCTGGCCTCCGCATCCGACGCCTTCAGTCTGATCGACACGCTCATCGCGCGCGAGAAGATCGATTGCTCCTGGGAGAAGAGGGGCCGCTTCGTCGGCGCCTGGACGCCCAATGATTACGCGCAGCAGGAAAAGCGTGTGCAAACCTTGAACGATGCCGCGGGCTCCGGCTGTTATATGGTGCCACGCGATCGCCAGCGCGAGGAGATGACGTCTGACTACTATTACGGCGGGATGGTCGTCGAGCGCTCCGGCAAGCTGCATCCGGCACTCTACTACAAGGGATTGCTAGACGCCGCACGCCGCCGCAAGGTTGCGATCTGTGCCAAAGCTTCCGCAAAAAACATCGAGCGCAAAGGCTCTGGCTGGAAAATCCGTACATCTCGCGGCGATCTGGAGGCAGGCGATATCGTCATCGCCACCAATGGCTATACCGGCGATGCGACACCTAATCTCAAGAAGCGGCTGGTCCCGCTGGCGAGCCACATCATTGCGACCGAGGAACTGCCCGAAGACTTGGCGCGATCGCTTATTCCGAAAGGCCGGACGCTGGCCGATACCAAGCGGGTTCTCTGCTACTACAGGATGTCCCCGGATGGAAAGCGTGTAATCTTCGGCGGCCGCGCGCGGTTCACCCCTGTGACGGCGGAAGTCAGCGCACCGATCCTGCATCGCTTCATGACGGCCCGCTTTCCGCAGCTCAAAGGCGTCAAGGTCACGCACGCTTGGACCGGCAACGTCGCCTTCACCTGGGATGCGCTTCCGCACACCGGTCAGCTTGACGGCATGCACTACGCCCTGGGGTGCAACGGCAGCGGGGTCGGTATGATGACGTATCTGGGTCACCAGACGGCACGGCGGATCATCGGCGGTTCAAACACAACGTGTGGATTTGAGCTGGGGGATTTTCCGGATTTTCCACTCTACAACGGCAATCCGAACTGGGCGTTGCCGGGCGTGGGCGCCTACTATCGATTCCGGGATGGCCTAAGTCGGGCAGTGGCTGCCGTGACAGCTCGTTGAAGACTCAAATAGCGTTCCCATTCCCCGAATGTCATGTTCATGAGCCGCATTACTTCGGGGATGTCGTGAGCACTCAAAGTTCTGCAACCCTCGCGATGCTGGACGCCGTCCTTTTGTGGTCGTCCGCAACGCCTACAATGAAGTTTGCGCTTGCAGAGATTGCTGCTGGTGAGTTCGTGTTATTGCGCTTGGCGCTCGCGGCATTTGCATTGTGGCTGCTCGTGCTCGCCACGCGTACCCCCGCCAGACTTCGGGGTGTCGGCTGGCGTCCGTTAGTCATGGGGCTGCTAGAGCCTGGCCTCGTCACGATTCTCGTCGCCACGGGCCTCACCATGACGTCTCCCGTGAGCGCCTCTGTGTTTTGGAGCCTCCTGCCGCTGCTTATGCCTCTGCTCGGCCGCTTCGTGCTCGGCGAGCCACTAGAGTTGATCATATTGCTTGCGGCTGTGTTTGCCTTTGTCGGCACCATTATCCTGATGTGGGGGCAAGCTCATCATGGCGGGGGCAGCGCGCTCGGCGATCTCTTCGTCGCGAGCGGTGTGCTGACTTCTGCTATCAGCGGGCTGCTGGCGCGTCGAAACGCGCAGACCGGGGCCAACCCTCTGGCCACGTCGAGCTGGCAACTCACCGCAGGGTGCGCGGTCACCGCTGCGCTATGGCTCGGCCTATCCGGCAGCGGACGGCACGCACACGATGCAAGCGTCCAATCACTCGCCGCGCTCATCTATCTGGGGCTCGTGGTATCCGTGGGCGTGTACATTCTGTCCAACTACGCTACGGGCCATATTCCAGTGGGGCGCATGAGCCTGCTGACTTGCCTCGGTGCGCCGGTGGGGACAGCCATATCGATGATATTCCTTGGGACACAGGTGAGCGTCCTCGACGTCGCGGGCATCGCTATTGTGGTGTTCGCCGTGGCTTTACCTTCAGTGGTGGGTAGGCGAGCAAATCTTTCACGGGAAGTTTGAGCGACGGGCGGTGCTCTCCTGGTCGGCTAGTGCACTGGATCAAGCTTCTCGAACAGATCCTCGGCCGCTCCGCCCGCGCTGAATTTGAGGTGCAGCTATGGAAAGCCTCACCGGCCACAGGCGCCACGCCAGGCTATAGGCGTCCTGCCCGCTACGGCGCGTACAGCCGCGACGACGGCCCGAGATAGAGTCCGGGGGCGAGCCAGATCACGAGCGTGTAGAGGTCCGGCGCCGTTGTCCACATGACGGCGGACGGTAGCCAGAACAGCAGCCGCAGCACGGCTGACACCAAGGCGGCCGGCTGTACCAGCAGCAAGGCCCAAAGCCGGTCGCCAAGCGGCGCCGTGGCGGCAAAGAGCAGCGCATAGGCGAAGCTGCTCCAGACCAGGGCCGCGAGAATCGCCCCGATGCGTAGATAAATCCGCACCAGTCGCTTCGCGAGGATCATGTCGCGTTCCGTCCGTTAAAGCGCCTTACCTGCCAAACGCAAATACTAGGCCATATCGGCCGTGTAAGGGTCGTCCAAGGAGCAACATCATGAACGGGCGCATGGCATTCGATCTGCGGCCGTCATCGCGCACTACTCAGGCCCGCAAACTGTCACGTTGAGATCGTTGACTAGGCCGTCGGCGAGCGAATACACCCAGCCGTGCACGCACAGCGTTTGCCCGCGAGCCCAGGCATCTTGCACGAACACGTCCGACGCCACGTTGCGGACCTGGCGCATGACGTTGAGCTCGCACAGCCGGTCGAGCCGCTTGCGCTGATCGGCGATGGCATCGAGCTCGCCGCGACACTCGTGCGCCACCTCGCGGATCGGATGCAGCCAGTGGTCGACGAGCCCGCGCCGCTGTCCGTCCACCGCCGCGGCCACGCCGCCGCAGCCGTAGTGCCCCACCACCATGATGTGCTTCACCTTGATGACGTCGACAGCGAACTGCAGCACCGACAGGTAATTGGCATCCTGTGGCGGCGCCAGGTTGGCGACGTTGCGGTGCACGAACAGCTCGCCCGGGTCCAGGTCCACGATCTCGTTGGCCGGCACCCGGCTGTCGGAGCAGCCGATCCAGAGGTATTCCGGCGCCTGCTGCGCCGCGAGCCGGCGGAAGAATCCGGCATCGACGGCGACCTTGCGTTGCGCCCAGGCGCGGTTTCTTGCCTTGAGATGGTCCAGCATGCGAGCCGCATAGCGCCAACCGCCGCGCCGCACAAGACTGCTCTCGCCCTTGCGCAGCTCCTGTGCATGATAGGGCTAACGCCGCCAACCGGATAAAAGGCCCAAGGCCACCCCACGAATGACCCTGCTAACCGACGACCAGATCGCCATCCGCAACATGACCCGCGCCTTCGTCCGCAACGAGGTCGCCCCGTTCGCCGCCGAATGGGATCGCACGGAAACCATGTCCCCCGAGGCCGTTCGCAAGGCCGGGGAGCTCGGCCTCTTCGGCGTCTGCATGCCGTCCGAGTGGGGCGGCGCCGGCGCCGACTTCATCTCCTATGTGCTGGCCACCGAAGAGCTGGCCGCGGGCGATGCCGGGTTCTGCAACATGGTCAGCGCCACCAACTCCTACGGCTTCAAGGTGCGCGACTACGGTACGGACGATCAGAAGGAGCGTTTCCTGCGTCCCGTCGCCAGCGGAAAGCACATCGCCTGCATGCTGCTCACCGAGCCGCACGCTGGCTCCGACGCCGCCAGCATAAAAACGCGCGCCGTGTTGAAGGGCGATACCTGGCTCATCAACGGCACCAAGACCTTCGTCACCTCGGGCAGCGCCTCCATCTTCGCCTGCATCATTGCCGTCACCGATCCAGACGCCGGCAAGAAGGGCATCACCGCCTTCCTCACGCGCACGGACCGGCCTGGCTATCGCGTGGTGCGCAAGGAGCGCAAGCTCGGCCACCGCAGCAACGAGACCTGCGAGATCGCGCTGGAGAATCTTGAGATCCCGGACTCCTACAGGCTGGGCAAACTGGGCGAAGGTTTGCGCGTCGCGCTCTCAGGCCTCGACAGCGGCCGCATTGCCGTGGCCGCCCAGGCCATCGGTGTGGCGCGCGCCGCCTATGACTCGGCGGTCGCCTACGCGCGCGAGCGCCGCGCCTTTGGCAAGGTTATCGCCGAGCATCAGGCCGTCGCCTTCCATCTCGCCGAGATGGCGACCGGCATCGAAGTGGCGCGCAGCATGTGCCATCACGCCGCCCGCCTGAAGCAATCGCGCGTCCGCTGCATCAAGGAAGCGTCCATCGCCAAACTGTTCGCGTCCCAGATGGCCGAGACGGTCTGCTCCAAAGCGATACAAATCCACGGCGGCTATGGCTTCATCAACGGCTTTCCGGTCGAGAAATTCTATCGCGATGCACGCGTCTTCCAAATTTACGATGGAACCAATGAGGTCCAGAAGATCCTGATCAGCCGGGAGATTTTGGCAGGACACTGAAGGTTCCTGCGGCATCGGGGCGCGCCTATCCGTCGCGCTGCAGCATTAATCCTCCTCGTGTAACGTTTCTTGCATCACACGCACAGACCTATCGTTGTGGCCGGCGCGGGGAACTTGCCTGGGCACTGAGAACGGGGGACTTCGTGAAGAAATGGATCGCCGGCTTGGCGCTTGCCGGGCTTGTGGGGATTGGCGGCGCCCACGCTCAAACGTACCTCGGATTTCGCCTGCTCGACTTCGGCGGCTTGTATGTCCGCTGGGGCGGTAGCAGCTCGGAACCCGTCGTCGTGACCTATGCCTTCGCTGATCGCGAAGTCGCTTTCGATGACGCCCGCAACTGCGGAAGCATGGTTCCCGTCGGCGATATGCTGGCGCATTCCGGCATCTCCAAGACGGCCTTTTTCGAAGAAGTGCGCACGGCTTTCGACATGTGGGAGCGCGTGGCCAACATCCGCTTCGAGGCGGCCGCTGACGGCGCCAAGCCCGGCATCCTGATCGGCGCCCAGGCCGATCCGGTGGGCTACGCCTATGCCGATGTGAAGTACGTGAAGGACGGCACGGGCACCACGCGCCAGATCGACCGCTCGCTGATCTGCCTCAATCCGATGAAGCGTTGGAAGGTCGGCTTCGACGGCAACCTAGCCGTCTATGACCTGCGCTACACCATCGCCCACGAGATCGGCCACGCGATCGGCCTCGATCATCCCGAGCCGCACGGACAGCTTATGTCCATGCGCTATCAGGAAAGCTTCCGCTCGCTGCAGGCCGGCGACGTCTCAGGTGCCGTCCGCATCTACGGCGAGCGTATGGTGCGCTGACGGCCAGTCGCATAATGCGGCATCCGTCGTGCCCCGACGGGAGTCTTGTCCCCGCTGATGTTCTCGATTGCTGGCTAGCCTGCGCACTGAACAGATTCTTGGTGCCATACTGGGCAGGGAATTGCGCGCGCCGTCCCGACGTGTGCCGCCAGCAACTCGCAGCCATTGATTCACGAACACCCCTTGACCTGGCCCGTGCGGCCGCCCCGATAAGGAGCGCGGTCAGCAAACAGCGAGGTGATTCGTGCGCTCTTCCGCTCAATTCCTGAACCCGTCTGAAGCGGCGAAGAGGCTTGGCGTTTCAGCCAAGGCTTTGCGGCTTTACGAGCAGCGCGGCCTGCTCGCTCCGGTGCGCACGGAGGCCGGATGGCGTGCCTATGGTCCCGAACAGATGGCGCGCGCTGCCGAGATCGCAGCCTTGCGGGCGCTCGGTCTCGGACTCGGCCAAGTGGCGCGCGCGCTCGGCGGCGATGCCCAGGCGCTCGAGCCGGCATTGGCCGCTCACCAGGCGATGCTCGAAAGCCAGATCCGGCAACTCGCCGGCACTGTCGAGAAGGTCCAACGCATGCGCGCTTCGCTCGGCGCGGGGTCCGTGCCGCCGACGGGAGAGCTCGTACACTTGCTCAACGGGGGCTGCAACGCAAACGCCGCATTCGAACTTCCCTGGCCGTGGGGTGCAGAACTGTTCGAGCTGCGAGATATCCGGCGATTGAACTACATCATCGGCCCGCTGGGCAGCGGTAAGACCCGGCTGGCCATGCGCATAGCTGAGGTTCTCCCAAACGCCGCGTTCCTGGGTTTGGATCGTTTGGCAAACAGTGGCGCGTCAGCACGGGCGCGATTGGACGCCGACCCGGCCCTCAAGTCGCGGGTCGATCAAACGCTGGCTTGGCTTGTCGAGGACGGCGCCACGCTCTGCGACGCCTTGATCGCTCTGCTCGCGGGACTCGAAGCTGAAACTCCCGCAATTCTAGTCGTCGACATGTTGGAGCAGGGGCTGGACAAAGCTACTCAGGAAGCCTTGATCGCGCACCTGCGCCGCCGCAGCCCCGGCGCGCGCCCGCTTTTCTGTCTCACCCGCTCAAGCGCCATTCTGGACTTGGATGCTGTGGGCGCCGATGAAACGATCATTCTCTGCCCCGCCAATCACAGCCCGCCGACCCGCGTCGCGCCCTATCCCGGAACGCCAGGCTATGAGGCGGTCGCCACCTGTCTGGCTTCGCCCGACGTGCGCGCGCGGACCGAAGGCGTCATCGCGTGGCGGTCCCCAGGTGGCGCAACCTCTCGCTCCTTACCCGCGGCCGGAGGTGCTCGCATCGGCACCTGACGCTGCTCTCCTCAAAGAAAATGGCGCGGACCAAAAGGTCCGCGCCAGGGTTTGTCGTCCGCGGTTGCTTAGCGATCAAGAACTTCGACCACGGCGCGGTTGGACGGATCGATCACCGCCAAACGGTGTTCCAGCACGACGTAACGATAGGGCCTAAGCGACGGTACCTCAACCAAAACCTCGTCCGGAAACTCGTAGAGCTCCACGGTGGCGGGTATGTCGGCGCCCAAGGCCAGATCGATGTTTACGCCGCGTGCCACGCGACCTTGCGGGATGTGCTCGACGACCAGCGTGCGCTGCGGCGCGGTCAGCGTCAGCGTCGCCGTCACCGGGCCGCCGCGACGCGGGCCGCTATCAACGTCGATCACCTCGACGATCTCGTAGCGCTGCGGATCGACGATCACGACCCGCTCTTCGTAGATGAAATAGCGGTAGCCGCGATACTGCGGGACGATGGCCACGATGTCGCTTGGAATCACGTGCACGGCGCGGAAGCCGCGCGGCACAGGCGTGCCGATATTGATCGAGAAGTTCACGCTCGTGACGCGCGCCTCGCGGTGCGAATTCAGGCGTGTCCGCACCTGCGTCCGCTGATCCTGCGACAGGTTCACCCTCGCACTGCCACGCTGGCCATCCTTGGATTGAGCCTGGTCGCGGCCAGCCTTGTCGCGCGTGCCTGCCGTATCCTTGCTGCGGTCGCCAGCCTTGTCCTTCGGCTCGGCACTGCGCTTCGTATCGCCAGCCTTATCCTTGGACTCGGCGGCGCGGTCACGGTCGCCGGCTTTGTCCTTCGGCTCGGCGCTACGCTTGGTATCGCCTGCCTTGTTCTTGGAGTCGGCCGCGCGATCACGATCCATGCGATCCTTGGGCTCGGCGCTACGTTTCGTGTCTCCTTGCTTGTCCTGGGTGTCGGCGCTCCGCCTGGCATCGCCGGCCTTTTCTTTTGGCTCTGCAGTACGTTTCGTGTCACTCGCCTTGCCGCGGGGCTCAGCTGTTCGCTCGCGATTGGCCTCCCCCTTCGCCGTGCCGCCCTTATCCTCAGGCGCCTGCGCCCGCGGTTGCTCCTTACGCTCTGCTCCGCCCTGGCCAGCACCAGGCGTGGCACCTTGCTCCTTCATAGCCGGTTGGTTGCCCGCGCCGGGGCCCGATTGCGCGCTGACGAGCGCTGTCGATGAGAGTAGTGCGATCACGGCCGCACCGATGACGGATTTACGCATTAAAATGCCTCCAACGGTTTGCTGCCCTGCTCACGACGCAAGGCCAGATCACCTGCCGAACGCCTCATGTGGGCGGTTGTTCCTGTGTGCAGCCCTATGAAGGCCCGTTCACCTCGGAACTTGTTCCGGAACAGCTCTGGAGACCTTCTCAAGCCAGCCCGGGCTGTGCTCGACGGTCGTCAGCGCGATGAACAGCTTGAATCGGACATTGACGCGACGCGCATCGAGCAGCGCCACCCGCCCTCACTTCTTTCGCAACGCGCGGTACGTCTCCACCACCTGGCTGTCGTCCTTGCCGCCGTGCCCGCCGCCTGACGCTGACAGAAAAAGCTGATGCGCCGACGCGGCCAACGGCAGGCCCATCTTCATGCTGCGCCCCGCATCCAGCACGATGCCGAGGTCCTTGACAAAAATATCGACCGCGCTCGTCACTATGCCGTCGTCCGCCACCATGCGCGGACCGCGCGCCTTCAGCATCCAGCTTTGCGCCGCCGAGCCGGACAGGATCTCCAACGCCAGCTTAGGATCGATGCCCGCCTGCTCGGCAAACGCCAACGCCTCCGCCGCCACTGCGATATGCACGCCGCACATGAGCTGATTGACGGTCTTCATCGCCGCGCCCTGCCCCGGCTTGTCGCCGAGGTAGAACAGGTTCGAGCTCATGGCGCTGAGCATCGGCTTCACGCCCTCGAATACCTCCTTCGTGCCCGAGGCCATGATCGTCAGCGTGCCGCCCTTCGCGCCCGTAACCCCGCCCGAGACCGGCGCATCGACGATGTGCCGCCCGCTCTTCTCCACACGCGCCGCGATCGCTTCGACCCGACCCGGGGCGCATGTCGACATCAGGATGACGGTCGCGCCGGGCTTCAGCGCCTCCAGCGCACCGCCGGCGAACAGTACCGCTTCCGCCTGATCCGCGTTGACCACCATCAGCGCGAGGATGTCGGCGGCTTTGGCAGCTTCAGCTGCGCTTGCCGCACCGTTCCCGCCAGCCGCTTCCAGCTGCGCCACCGCCTCCTTGCGCATGTCGAAGCCGACGACGCGCATCTGTTTCTTCACTAGCGTCTCGGCCATCGCGCTGCCCATGGCCCCGAGCCCAACGAATGCGATCGTCTGCGTCATTCCCGTTCCTCAGCTAGTCGTCATCTTCGGTTGCCGCGGACTTACCGCATTTCGCTGACTTCTCCCTCTCCCGCAAGCGGGATAGGGGTCGGGGTGAGGGGACTATGAGCGCAGCTCTAGGCTCTCCTCATCCGCCGCTTCGGGGTACCTTCTCCCCGAGGGGAGAAGGTACCCCGCGGCTGTTGCCTCACTGCCCACCGACGATCTCGGCCTTCTCCAGCACGGCTTGGATCAGCACGTCGGTGCCGGCCGTCGCCCACTCGGGCTTGATGTCCTCGGCCTCGTTGTGGCTGATGCCGTCGATGCACGGCGTGAAGATCATCGCCGTTGGACACACGCGCGCCATGTACACCGCATCGTGTCCCGCGCCGGATGTGATCTCGCGCGTCGACAATCCGAGCTGCGCCGCCGCACGCCGGACCGCTTCCACGCACGAGGCCTCGAACGGCTGCGGCGGGAAGTCCGCCACCAATTTCATCTCGTAGGTCAGCCCTGCCTTGGCGACGATCTCCGTAAGTCCAGTGCGCAACTTGCGGTCCATCGAGTCAAGCTTGGCCGCCTGCGGGTGCCGGAAATCCACCGTTAGAAACACCTGCCCCGGAATGACATTGCGCGAGTTGGGATGCACCTGGACCATGCCCACCGTCGCGCACGCGGCCGGATCATGCGCATGGCCGATTGCGTTCACCAACTCGACGATGCGCGCCGCACCCACCAGCGCATCTTTGCGCCGGTTCATCGGTGTCGGCCCGGCGTGGCTCTCGACGCCAGTGAGCGTGATCTCGTACCACTTCTGACCGTTGGCGGCCGTGACGATGCCGATGTCGATGCCTGCTTCCTCCAGGATCGGGCCCTGCTCGATGTGCAGCTCGAAGAACGCATGCACCGGCCGTCCGCCGACCGGCAGGGGCCCTGCGTAACCGATCCGCGTCAGCTCGTCGCCGAATGTCTTGCCGTCCACATCCTTCGACGCCAACCCTTGTTCCAATGTGAACTCGCCTGCAAACACGCCCGAAGCGACCATTGCCGGCGCAAAACGCGAGCCCTCCTCGTTGGTCCACATGGCGACTTCGATCGGATGCTTGGTCCGAATATCGAGATCGTTGAGGGTGCGCACCACTTCCAGCGCCGCCATCACGCCAAGCGCGCCGTCGAACTTGCCGCCCGTCGGCTGCGTGTCGAGGTGACTGCCCACCATCACGGGTGGCAGCATGTCGTCGGCGCCCGGCCGCCGCGCGAACATCGAGCCCATCGCATCCACCGACACGGCGCACCCGGCGTCCCTGCACCACGTCGCGAACAGATCGCGGCTTTTCCCATCCAGGTCGGTCAGCGTCAGCCGGTTGACGCCGCCCTTCGGCGTGGCGCCGATCTTCGCCATCTCCATGAGGCTCGACCAGAGCCGCTTGCCATTGATGCGCAGGTTCGTCTCGGCAGCCATGCAAGTCCCTTTGTCATATCCGGCGCATCGGCGCTTGATCGGCCGGGCCCGGCACGATAATGCCCGACCGGTACCCCGACGCAACCATTGGAAAGCGACCTGTGCCGCAAGACATTGCCGCTGATCTCTTCGCCCCCGGCCGCAAGCCGCAGGATGTCGTCGCCGCCATCGAGGCCGATGCCAAGATCCTGGAAACGCCCTGCGGCGACGGCAGTCTCGTGTGGCGCCGCTGGGGCAGCGGCGAGCCTATCGTGCTGGCCCATGGCGGCTCCGGCTCCTGGACGCACTGGATCAAGACCATCCCCGTCCTCAAGCAGCACTATGAGGTCTGGGCCGTCGATCTGCCCGGTCTCGGCGACAGCGCCATGCCGCACCATCCGCACACGCCCGAAAGCTGCGGAAAAGCCGTTGCGCTCGGCATCAAGACGCTCATCCCGCGCGAGCGACAGGCGCGCATCGTCGCTTTCTCGTTCGGCTCGCACGTATGCACCTACGCGCTGCTCGAGCTGCAGGAGTGGGTCGCCGACTTCACGATTTCCGGCTGCGCCGCCCTCGGCATGCCGCAAGGCCCCGGCATCGAGTTTCCGCGCGAACGCTCCACCATGACCGAGGCGGAGAAGATTGAAGTGCACCGCCGTCTGCTCGAAATCCTCATGATCGCTAAGCCTGAGCGAATCGATCCGTTGGCCGTGCATTTGCAGGCTACCAACGTCGGCAAGGCGCGCTTCCGCTCGCGCCCGTTCGCTCGTAGTGACGAGATTCGTCGCAACCTGCCCGACGTGCGCGTCCCCGTGCGTGCCATCTGGGGCGCCGACGATAGCACGGCATGGCCCTCCGTCGATGCCCGCTACGGCGCCCTGCGCGAAGGCCATCCCGAGCTCGTCACCCACACCATCCCCGACGCCGGCCACTGGGTTATGTACGAGCAGCCCGACGCCTATGTCGCGGCGCTCATCGACATGCTCCGCCGCTGACATGGCCGGCGTCTGCTTGACTTCAGCAATCACATCAGCCGGGGAGGTCACCGGATGACGGCGCTGGTCGCGCCGTCCCCCCTAGGCGACCGCTGAAATCCGATCTAGCCTCCCGACAAATACCAGAAAAACCGCGGGAGGAAGCCCCATGGTCTACCTGAACGTCGTGCTGATGGTGAAGTCTCCTGCGGACATCCCCTTCGTCCGCTCCACCATGACGGAGCTCGGCGCCCTCGCTCGCAAGGATGCCGGCTGCGTGCGCTTCGAGGTCTACCACTCGCGGAGTCAAGCCAACACGTTCTTTCTCGTCGAGCAATGGGAGGACGAAGCCTCGCTCGATGCGCACCGCAAGGCCAAGCCCTTCACCGAAACGTACATGAAAACGGTGGTGCCCAAGCTCGATCGCGTGCCACACATGTGCGACCTGCTAAGCTGATCGCGGCGGCTTAGGGACATCACGTCACGCCGCCTCAACCGCCGCAGGTGCGGGTTTCAGGCTCGCCAGCCGCTGGCGCACCACATCTATTGCCGATCTCAGGCTGTAGTACTGGTCTGAGAACCCGAGCGGGATCGGAACGTTGCACACGGCCCGGTCGATCACCGCGAACTCGTCGCGATACTCGCCCAGCGTTTCCCGGCTCGGCGTGTCGTCGATGACGCTTTCCAGCGCCTTCAGTCGCCCATACCAGTAGAGCAAACGCCGCCGCATGCGCCATTTGTAGATTGCCGGCACCGCCTTGAAGAGCGGCAGCAGCAGGCCCGCCAGCGGCACGGCGAGAACGACCATGCGCTCGATGAACGTCGCCAGCCAGAACGGCAGGGTTCGGTTTAGCCAGTTCGGCCCGGTCTTGTAGGCGCGCTCTGCGTCCGCCGACAGATCGAACTCGGGATCCTGCGCCTGCGGAAATTCGCCGGCGCGATTGAAGAGGCCCGCCGACGAATGCACCGTCTTGGCCGCCTCCGCCAGCAATTTCACGAGTGCGGGATGCAAGTCCTCGCGGGCCGCCAGCACGGCCACCGGCGCCACCATCTCCACGTCGATCGGCGGGATGTTGGCGACGAGATCGATCACGCCTTTCGGCAGCACGATGCGCGACAGATATGGGAAATTGCGCGAATACGCCTCGGCGTTAGCGAGACTCATGAGCTTCAGCCTCGGCTTGCGCAGCAGGGTCTGAACCTGCGGGGCCGAGGCCGCGGAGGTAAAGAACGCCGCATCCGCCGCGCCGTTGTCCAGCGCTTCGACCGCAGCAGTGCCGGACAGCGGCAGGAGCGTCGTGTTGTCCGCCGCGATGCCGTTCGCCTCCAGCAGCTTCAGCGCCAGGGCTCGTGTGCCACTCCCCTCGGCGCCGACAATGATTTGCTTGCCCTTGAGATCCACCAGGCGGTCGGTCGTCGCCTCGCCGCGATAGAAGATCCACGTCGGCTCCAGGTACAGGCGTCCGAGCGAGAGGATGCCGGGGCTTTCCGATGCATTGGTCGTGCCGCCTTGCAGCAGTGCGACCTGCACGCCGGAGCTCGGATCGAGGAGGCGCTTCACGTTGTCGGCCGAGCCAGCCGTCGGTAGTACATCGAGCGTAATGCCAGACTGCCTCAGGATGTCCGCATACCGTTTGCCGATGGCGTAGTAGCTGCCGGTTGGATCGGCGGTGGCGATGGCAATGCGTTTTGGCGGGGCAGGCTCCACGAAGCGCGATGCAAACCATAGGCTCGCCAGTACCATCAGCACGACAGGGGCGACGATTTTCGCCAGCTCACGGAACTCGGCCGCCGAGATATCCCGCAGCCGCGCCCCCAGAATGGCATCGATCTTTTGTTTCTTCGCCCGCAATGCCACGTGTGCGCCCCGCTGACCAAAGCCCAAACTAAATAAATGATCTGGCGCGAAATATGTCGCCCGGCGCATACGAGAGCCTGGAGCGGCGAAGACTAGAACATCGCCGGGTGGACGCGGTCGGGTGGGGAGTGGCCGTCGAGGAAGGTCTTGATGTTGATGATGACCTTCTCGCCCATATCGATGCGGCCTTCCAGGGTGGCAGAGCCCATGTGCGGCAGCGCTACGACGCTCTCGCTGGCGAGCAGCTTGGGATTTACGGCGGGCTCGTTCTCGAACACGTCGAGGCCGGCGCCGGCGATAGCGTTGGTCTCGATCATGCGCGCCAGCTCGTTCTCGTCGATGACCTCGCCGCGGGCTGTGTTGACAATATAGGCGGTGGGCTTCAACAGCTTTAGGCGCCGCGCCGATAGCAGGTGATACGTGGCGGGCGTATGCGGGCAGTTGACCGAGATGATATCCATGCGCGCCAGCATCTGGTCGAGGCTGTCCCAGTAGGTGGCTTCGACCTCCTGCTCGATCTCCTCGGAGAGGCGGCGGCGGTTGTGATAGTGAATCTGCAGGCCGAAGGCGCGGGCGCGGCGCGCGACGGCGAGGCCGATCCGGCCCATGCCGATGATGCCAAGGCGCTTGCCATAGATACGGTGGCCGAGCATCCAGGTCGGCGACCAGCCGTTCCAGGACCGGCGCGGATCTTTGAGCAGCGCGGTGCCCTCGGCGAGCCGGCGCGGCACGGCGAGGATCAGCGCCATAGTCATGTCGGCAGTATCCTCCGTGAGGACGCCCGGCGTGTTGGTGACGGTGATGCCGCGGTTGCGGGCGGTGGCGAGGTCGACGTTGTCGACGCCGGTGCCAAAGTTGGCGATGAGTTTCAGCCGCGGACCGGCCTGGGCCAGCACGCCGCGGTCGATGCGATCGGTGACGGTCGGCACCAGCACGTCGGCGGCCTGGGCGGCCTCCACGAGTTGCGCCTGCGACATCGGTGCGTCATCGACATTGAGCCGTGCGTCGAACAGCTCGCGCATGCGCGTCTCGACCACATCCGGCAGTTTGCGCGTGACAATGACGGTGGGGCGCTTGGTGCTCTGAGGCATGACGGACGTCCGCGAAACCTGGGCGTTGAGGATCGGATTGCAACCGCACCGAGCGGTATCACACGCTGCGGTATGACTTCCCGGCTTGTGTAACAGAAGGTTGAATGCCGACAAAGCGGCAAAGGCTCAAGCGTGGCCGAGTTCAAGTCGCGATCGGAATCCGGCTTGCGATTGTGCATCGTATCGACCAAATCTGCTGACATATGCGGCCGCGCTTCGATTCGACTGCCAGGGCTCCATGCGCCAATTCCCTCTGCATTGGATGTTGCTGTTCGCCCTCGCGGCAGCCTGTGCGGCCAGCCATGTCCCTGTCGCGTGGGCTCAGGTAACATCGTCCGGCGCCCCGCAAGGCAGCGGGCTGCCGGTGCCGCGCTTCGTCAGCCTAAAGGCGGACAAGGTGCATATCCGGCAAGGGCCCGGGACGGACTACAAGGTGCTGTGGGTGTTCACGCGCGCCGGGCTGCCGGTGGAGGTGATCAGTGAGTTCGAGGGCTGGCGGCAGGTGCGCGATTCGGAAGGTACGACCGGATGGGTTCTGCAGGGCCTAGTGTCGGGTCGCCGTACCGCGCTGGTGCTGCCATGGGAGGCGAAGGACGGCAAGGCGATGCAGGTGCCGCTGCGCAGCGACGACCGCGAAGGTGCCGGGACCGTAGCCGTGGCCGAGGCCGGCGTGATCGCCAATGTCAGAAGTTGCGACGGCCGCTGGTGCTACGTCTCGATTGCGGACTTCCGCGGCTACATCGAGCAGAAGAAGTTGTGGGGCGTGTACGAGGGCGAGGTGTTGAAGTAACGGAGCACTACTTATCGCGCACTCGGCTGAGGGCCTTGGCCGGTCGGGCGAAACGAATTCGTCGCAAGCCAGATCGGGTCGGGTTCAGCCCGCAAGCTTGGCGCGCCTAGCGCTTCGACAGCCGAACGACCACGTCGATGTGGCTGATGCGCGTGCCGGAGGGCGGCTCGGGCAGGCCGTCGACGCGGATGGTGTCGCCCGGGATGTCCATCAGGTGACCTTCGCGCTCCAGATAGAAATGATTATGGTTCGACGTGTTGGTGTCGAAGTAGGCCTTGGCGCCTTCGATCGCCAGCTCGCGCAGCAGGCCTGCGCGCTTGAACTGATGCAACGTGTTGTAGACCGTCGCGAGCGACACGCGCTCGCCCGTGGCTACGGCCTCCTCATGCAGCATCTCGGCGGTCACGTGCCGATCCTCCTTGCCGAAAAGGAGATAGCCAAGCGCCATGCGCTGCCGTGTCGGCCTGAGGCCTGCCTTGCGCAGCAAATCCGCTACGCCTGCATGCGTGCGTTCCATGTCTTTGTTCGCTTCCACCTTCACGCGCCCATGCCACATGTAGGAGGGCCATTCCTCCCCAAGGACGCGCCTGATCGAAATCCTGACTGGGATATACTAGTTTGTCTCGCGGCAGCCTGCAACTCGCGTGCGGTCGCACCTCAATTGAGTGGGATTAGACCCGGTCCTTGGGGGGAAAGCCCGCCCGTGTGCGGAACGACCGGCATGTTGCCGTCTTTTGAAGGGTAAACGAGTATGGTACGAACGCGGCAGGGTGCCGACGGCGGCCTGTGCTTGAATAGAGGGCGGATTGATCACGATGGCCGAGCGGCGTTCGACCTACGAATACGAGGACCTGCTGGCCTGTGGCCGGGGCGAGCTGTTCGGCCCCGGCAATGCCCAGCTTCCGCTGCCACCGATGCTGATGTTCGACCGCATCTCGGGCATTTCGGAAACGGGTGGCCCGAATGGCAAGGGCCAAGTTACGGCGACTTTGAAAGTGGCCGGCAATCCCGACGTCGATTGGTTCTTTGCCTGCCATTTCAAGGGCGATCCGGTCATGCCGGGCTGCCTGGGGCTCGACGCGCTGTGGCAGCTCACGGGCTTTTTCCTGGGCTGGCTGGGTGCTCCCGGCCGGGGACGCGCGCTGGGCGTCGGTGAGGTGAAATTCACGGGCATGGTCTTGCCGAGCGTCGGAAACCTCGAATACATCATCGATCTGAAGCGAGTGATCCTTCGCCGCTTGCGGCTTGCCATTGCGGACGGCACCATGAAGGCCGACGGGCAGATCATTTACCAGGCAACCGACCTGAAGGTCGGTCTCTTCGAGCCCGGTCAAGATGCAAGCGCCGCCGCGACGTGACGGCAGCCGAAGCGCCGATGCGGATGCGACCGATCTGGCCGGCACCAGAAGGGGCGGGGGAGAAAGGCTGACATGAGGCGAGTCGTCGTAACGGGCATGGGTATCGTGTCCTCGATCGGCAACAGCACACAAGAAGTGCTGGCGGCCCTGCGTGAGGGCAAGCCGGGCATCGTCGCGGCGGAGAAGTATGCGGAACTCGGCTTCCGCTGCCGCGTGCACGGCGAACCCAAGATCGATTGGGAACCGATGGTTCCGCGCAAGCCGCGCCGTTTCATGGAGGACGGCGTGGGCTGGAACTACGTTGCCATGGACCAGGCTATCCGGGATGCGGGCCTCGAGGAAAAGGACGTCGTCAACGCGCGCACCGGCATCATCATGGGGCAGGGTGGTCCCTCGACGCGCGCCATCGTGCATGCGGCGGACGTGACGCGTGAGAAGGACCCAAAGAAAGTCGGGCCATTCGAGGTGCCGAAGGGCATGTGCTCGGGCCCGTCCGCGGCACTCGCGACTGCGTTCCAGATCAAAGGCACGAACTATTCCATCTCGTCGGCATGCTCCACCTCGGCGCACTGCATCGGCAATGCCGGCGAGTTGATCCAGTGGGGCAAACAGGACGTCATGTTCGCGGGCGGCTGCGAAGAGCTCGACTGGACACTGTCGGTTCTGTTCGACGCCATGGGCGCCATGTCGACCAAGTTCAACGCCACGCCGGAGAAGGCGAGCCGCGCCTACGACAAGAACCGCGACGGCTTCGTTATCGCCGGCGGCGCCGGCGTTGTGGTGCTGGAGGAGCTCGAGCACGCCAAGGCGCGGGGCGCCAAGATCTACGGCGAGCTCGTAGGCTACGGCGCGACGTCGGACGGCTACGACATGGTGGCTCCTTCGGGAGAGGGCGCGGTGCGCTGCATGGAGCTTGCGCTCGCCGGCATGGACGGCAAGGGCATCGGCGGCAAGGTGGACTACATCAATCCACACGCAACGTCGACGCCGGCCGGCGACGGCCCTGAGATCGATGCGATCCGCAAGGTGTTCGGGACGGGCGATACCTGCCCGCCGATCTCGGCTACGAAGTCACTGACCGGGCACTCGCTCGGCGCCATCGGCGTGCAGGAGGCGATATTCTCCCTTCTCATGATGAACAACGGCTTCATCTGCGAGAGCGCCAACATCGACGAGTTGGACCCGGAGTTCGCCGATATGCCGATCGTCAGGGAGCTGAAGGAAGCCCAGCTTAACTGTGTGCTGTCGAACAGCTTCGGGTTTGGCGGTACAAATGCAACCTTGGTGTTCCGCCGCCATGACGGTTAACGGAGTACCAGGAACAGCGCGAGACCCTAGGGGATCCTCGTGTTCCCCAGGTGACCGATGTGTGGCCGCCGTTTCTGTAAGGGTCGCGCATCGTGCAGCCATACGGCAAAGGTATTTTGAAGGGCACGGGGAGCTACTGGCTGGCGCAGGCCGGTCAGTCGCGGCCGGCCAGATTGGGAACGCTGATGTCTGAGAAGGATATCCTGAAGCCCGGTCCGCTGCTGGCGGGCAAACGTGGCCTCGTCATGGGAGTGGCCAACGACCGGTCCATTGCCTGGGGCATCGCCCGGGCTGCGGCGCAGCACGGCGCGGAGCTAGCCTTCACCTATCAGGGAGACGCCTTCGGACGGCGCGCCATTCCGCTGGCCGAGTCGGTGAAGTCGCCGATCATCGCCTCATGCGACGTGTCCGATCTCGCCAGCGTCGATGGCGTGTTCGAGCAGATCGACAAGACCTGGGGCGGTCTCGATTTCATCGTGCATGCCCTGGCGTTCTCCGACCGGCGCGAGCTGCAGGGTCGCTACTCCGATACGTCGCGCGAGAACTTCTCCAACACGATGGTGATCTCGTGCTTCTCGTTCACTGAGATCGCGCGTCGCGCGGCACCGCTGATGAAGAACGGCGGCTCTATGCTGACGCAGACCTATGGCGGTTCCGTGCGAGTCGTGCCGTCCTATAACGTAATGGGCGTGGCCAAGGCGGCGCTGGAAGCCTCGGTGCGCTATCTCGCGGCCGACTTCGGCGGCCAGGGCATCCGCGTCAATGCACTGTCGGCGGGGCCGATGCGGACGCTGGCGGGCGCCGGCATCTCGGATGCGCGCATCATCTTCAACTACCAGGGTGACCATGCGCCGCTGAAGCGCACGCCAACGCTCGACGAGGTGGGCGGCGCGTCGCTGTATCTGCTGTCCGATCTCTCCGGTGCGGTGACGGGCGAGGTGCACTACGTCGACTGCGGTTACAATGTCGTTGCCATGCCGACGCTCGATGCGCTTAAAAATCAGGACGGCAGCCGCTCGCCGTCAGAGGCGGCGGAATAGCCTGCTCTCTAAACGATAAGAACGGGCCGGCCGGTGTGCCGGCCTTTTTGTTTCAGGCGGTGCGGCCGGCGGCTTCGAGAGCCAGGGCCTGGACAATGAAGCGGTGTGTGGGCGCCGGCACTCCGTGCCTGGCGCCGATGCGGACGACGGCACCCGAGAGCCAGTTGAGTTCCAGCGGCTTGCCGGACGCCCGGTCATGCGCCATCGACGAGATCATTTTCTCCGGCAGGTTGTCGACGATCTTCATCATGGCGGCCATGTCTGCGGGTTTGAGCCCGCCGCCGGCGGCCTGGCCGACGGCAATAACTTCCTGCACAGCCGCTTCGATGAGCGCGCGCGTGTCGGGATTAGAGCGCAAGGGGCCAGCTGGCTTTTGCGTCAGCGCTGTGACGCCGGACATGGGCGCCAGCATCGCGAATTTGAGCCAGAGCGCCCGCACGATCTCGGGCATGATTTCGGCGTCGATGCCGGCGGTGCGGCAGGCGGTGTGAAACGCCTGCACGCGCTCGCTCGGGCGGTTGTCGGCTTCGGCATATTCAAGGCGCGCGAACGGACTCACATGCTCGATGACACCAGGGGATGCGATGTGAGAGGAGATGCGCGCGACGCCGGGAACGACATGGCCTTCGCCAGCAGCGGCACCGATCATCTCGGTGGCTTCGACGCCGTTCTGGAACGTGAAGATCGGCGTGCCGGCTTTCAGGACGGGCTTCAGCGAAGCGGCGGCGCGATCGGTGTCTCCCATCTTGACCGTGAAAATGACGGCATCCGGCGCGCCCGCGTCGGCGGGATCGGCCACGGCGTGCGCCGGCTTCACGTGAACGTTGCCGGCCGTGCTGCGGACCTCGAGGCCGTTGGCCTGCATAGCGGCCAGATGTGCGCCGCGCGCCACGAACGTCACGTCATTGCCCGCGGTGGCGAGGCGGGCACCGAAGTAGCCGCCGACTCCCCCCGAGCCCATGATCAAGATCTTCATCCCAGGGCCTCCAACGCCGTTTCAGTCTGCATGGTCTCGAAGGGCCGGGACGAAGAACGCATCACTTCCATTTGGTACGAAAGAACTGCGGAATTTCGTCCGAGGTGGCTTTGAAGTCGAGATCCTTCGAGTAGACGTAATACTTGGCGTAGGTGAACAGCGGCACCCAGTAGGCTTCCTCGGCGATGCGGGTCAGCGCTTGCTTCCACAACGCCTTGCGCTTGTTGGGATCGACGGTCCCGTCAGCTTCAGAAATAAGGCGTATGACTTCGGGATCCTTGGCCATGTCGTCCGGCGTGCCTTTGAAGAAATGTGCCGCACACGCCGAGACGTCCGGGATCGAGCTGGAGCCCCAAGTCATGTGCGTCGCCGAGACTTGCCCCTTTTGGACGGCCTGCACGAGCGGTGCGTACTGCAGAAATACGAGCTTCGGCTTCAGCCCGACCTTGACGAGGTCACCAATGATTGCCTCGGTGTGCTCGCGCTCTCGATAGGCATGCAAGTCGAACTCGAAGCCGTTTGGATATCCGGCTTCCGCAAGCAGTTTTTTGGCCTTCTCCGGATTGTAATCGTACTTGGGAACGTCGTCGCCGCAGGCGAACTGGTCGGGATGACACGCGGCATGAATGACCTGCGAGGGCTCTCCGACAATGTTCTTGACGATCGATTGGCGGTTGATCGCATGAGCAAAGGCCTGCCGTATGCGCTTGTCCTTGAAGATTTTCTGCTGCGATACCCCCGCTGAATCGAAATTCACGTAGGCGATGCGCAAGGTCTTGGCATTTTCTACGGTCAGATTGGGGGCACCCTTCATGCGCTCAGCTTGATCCTTGGGAACATCCCAGACCCAGTCGACCGCTCCGGTCATGACCTCGGCAAGCCGCGCGTTGGAGTCCTTGATAGTGCGGAACTTGATGTTGGCGATCTGAGGCTTGCCCTTCGGGCTGCCCTCCCAATAGCCGGCATTGGCGGTCATGAGAATCGACTCGCCCGGCTTGATCTCGCTGACTTTGTAAGGGCCTGTTCCGTTGGCAGGCACCGCGCCGAAGTCCTTCTTGCCGTCGGCCCGCGCCGGCGCGTTGTCGTAGTGTCCTTTCGCCATGATGTTGGGAACGCCGGCAAGAAACACGAGGGCTGTCGGAAAGGGCTTCTCGAAGTTGAGGCGGACCTTGTGGCTGTCCAGCTTCTCGGCAGACTTGATGTAGGAAACGTAGGAGTAGCTGAGAGAACCGTGGTCTCTGTTTATGAGAAAGGCGATGGTGTAGACGACGTCGTCCGCGTCCAATTCCTTGCCACTGTGAAACTTCACGCCTTTGCGGATGTCCAGATCGAGCGTGGTGTCGTTGACCCAGGTCCAGGCGGTGGCCAGCAGCGGCTTGGGATCATACTCCTCGTCGAGATGGATCAGCCGGTCGTAGATGAGCGAGCCCATGATTACGAGTTCGCGGGTGTTGAGATAGTTCGAATCCGTGATCGAGTTCTCGCGATCCGTGGCCCAAACCAGCGTGTTGTCCTTCTTGCCGGCCTCGGCCGGAACGAACGGCACACACAACGCGGCTGCAGTCAGCGCAAATTTGATGAAACGGTGCATTCCAAGTCTCCCTTCGGCCTGCATACACCCGTGGCAGCGCGGCGGCCCGCGCAGCCCGTTGCTCACGATCCTATCAAACGTGCGGTTCGTGCAAGCGGAATACGCGGCATCCGGTCAGAGGTGGCCAGCGTCAGGGTCGAAGGAGGCCCGCTTGACGGGCAACAGCAAGGGTCCGCTCGGCCATGAGGGCGATATCGACGGCAATGAACTGACCGTCAGCGACGGCCGTGCCGTGGCCGGCCTTCTGCGCGGCGTCCCAGGCGGCGATGATCGCTAGCGCGCGAGCGATCTCGGCCGGACTCGGCGAGAACACCTCGTTGCACACGGCGATCTGATTGGGATGGAACAGCAGCTTGCCGCAAAAGCCCAGCTCTTTGGCAACAAGGGCATCGGTGCGCGTGGCATCGGCATCCTTCACCGAGGCGAAATAGGCGGCATCGATGGCCTGCAGGCCGGCCGCCGACGCGGCCGCAACGATGAGCGAGCGCGGCACGGCCAGCGAACGCTCGGTTACAGCGCTGCCGGTGGCCACCGAGTAGTCGCCGGAGCCGAAGAACAGCGCGCTGATGCGCGGCGATGCGTCCGCGATGGCGAGCGCCTGCAGCAGGCCGCGCGGCGTTTCGATGCTGACGACGATATCGATCGGGCGGGCGGGAGCGGCCCGCGGCTCGTTGGCGTCGAGCCAAGCCGCCAGCCTTTGGACGTCGGACGGGCTTTCTGCTTTGGGGAGGAAGATCGCGTCTAGATGGCCGAGTGGCAGCGCGGCGAGATCTGCCTCCAAGTCCGGCGTGCTGGCGGCATTCGTGCGCACCAGGCGTTCGCGGCCGCCGAAGTCGAGCGTTCTGAGCGCTTCGGCGATGCACGCGCGCGCGGCGGGCTTCTGCTTGGCACCGACGCCGTCCTCCAGGTCGAACACGAGACTGTCGGCAGGAAGCGCGGCGGCGCGCGCAAGACGTTCGGCGCGGTCGCCCGGTGTAATGAGCATGCTGCGACGGAGTCGCGGCACCTTGGTGTCAGCCATGTGCCTTGCGCCGCTGCTTGGTTGCGCCCTTGGCGGTCTTGCGGCCAGTCGCGGGAGGCGCGAATTCGACCTCGACGCCGGGATCGACATAGACGGAGAGCGGCTCGGGCACATTCATGTTGATGCGTGCGAAGCCGGACTTGAGGATGGTCGTTCGGAATACGGCCTCTGCACGATCAGGGTCCTTGCTCTTGATGGCCGCCATGAAGGATACGTGGTTAGCCAGGATCGACTCGACGTTGGTCACGTATGAAGGATGCTGGTGCAGATAGATGCGCACTAGATTGGAGATGGAGCGCCAGGAGGCGAGCAGAAACGCGTTGCGTGAGAATGTGCATACTGTTTCGTGGAACGACCAATCCAGGTCGCGCCACTCGGCGGTCTCGCCGGCGCGTGCCGTGATCTCGATGCGGCGATGGAGACGTTCGAGCTGTTCGATCATCGCCGGTGTCGAGTGGACGGCGACAAGCCGTGCGGCCAGCCCTTCGAGCATGGCGCGTACCGCCACCATCTGGGCAACCTCGTCGGGTTTGACTGCTCGCACGTAGGTGCCGCGTCCGCGACGGCTCTCGACCAGATGATTGGCTTCGAGCGCCTTCAGAGCCTCGCGCAGAGGACCGCGACTGACTTGCAAACGCGATGCAAGCGACGTCTCGACGAGCCGTTCACCCGGCTTCAGCGTCCCGGCGCGAATCGCCTCCATCAGCCGCTCGGCAACGATCTCCGGCAGAGACCGCTGCGGCGGCAAGGCCCAGGTCTCGCCTGGTATCGCAGCCAGGCCCTCATTGCTCCTGCTCATGCGAGCGCTCCATCGCTGCCGGGCAACTCCGGGCGCATCGTGTGCCAGTCCGTTGCCTGCTGGTAGGCATGTCCGGCGCGCAGCAGCAGCGGCTCGCGCCACCACGCCGATTCGAGCATCAGGCCGAGCGGAAGCCCGTTGCGCGAACGGCCGCACGGCACGGACAAGCCCGGCAGGGAGCCGAAGGCACCGGCGTAAGTGACTTTCGTGACGGCGCTGGTGGCCTGCAGCAAGGGCCGGGTATCGTCGACAGGCGGTGGCTCGTCAGGCATCGTCGGTGCGGCCAGGATATCAATGGAATCGAAGAGCTTGGCCAACGTGCGTTTCCAGCTTTCCTTGACCCGCATGGCCGCGGCATAGTCGGCGCCGGTGTAGGCGAGCCCGTTGCGCATGCGCTCGATGGTCATGGGCCCCCATTTCGCGGTGTCGGAGAGCCGCTTGGCATGCAGCGCGCAAGCATCGCTGAAGACCATGCATGAGGCATGGGCGTGGATCTGCTCGGCACCTGGGACGCTGACATCGACGAGTTTTGCACCAAGCTTCTCAAGCACGCGAATGGCGGCCTGATAGGTGGCGGACACGTCCTCCGAGCAGCCATCGAGATAAAAGTTCTTAGGGATGCCGATCCGCACGCCGGCGATGCCGTCGCCGAGGCTGGGGAGGAAATTCTCGAGCGGCCGGTCTTCGGAGATCGGGTCGTCCGAGTCATAGCCCGACAGCACGGCGAACAGCCGTGCGCACTGATCGACCGTGCGGGCCATCGGGCCAACGGTGTCGTGCGACGCGCTGACGGGAAAGCAACCGGCGCCGGAGATGCGCCCGAGCGTCGGTCGCAAGCCCGAGATGCCGCAAATGGCTGCCGGCAGGCGCACCGATCCGCCCGTGTCGCTGCCGAGGGCTGCCTCGCACATGCCGGTTGCTACCGCAATGCCCGATCCGCCGCTGGAGCCGCCCGGCACGCGCGATAGGTCGTAGGGATTGCGCGAGGCGCCGATAACGGGGTTCCAAGAGCGGATGCCGAAAGCGAACTCGTGCAGCGTCACCTTGGACACGATGACGGCGCCGGCGCGGCGCAGACGGCGCACTGTCTCACCGTCCCGGTTAGGCGTGTGGTCCTTGAAGAAGGAGGAGCCCGCCGTGGTGCGCACGCCGGCCGTGTCAATGTTGTCCTTGATGGCGATCGGCATGCCGTGCAGCAGGCCGAGCCACTGCCCGTCGCGTGCAGCGCGGTCGGCGGCATCGGCCTCGCGCCGAGCTGCCTCCGCCATCGGCGTGACGACGGCATTGACGTGCGGGTTCCAGCGCGCCTCGGCATCGAGGCAGATGTCGAGACGTTCGCGGGCGGACATTGCGGGAAGTGACATGCGGTGACGTTTCCCTTCTAGGAATCCCCTCTCCCCATTCTTTATGGGAGAGGGTGAGGGGCGGGATCTTGCTCAGAGCATGTGGCTGCCCCTCACCCCGACCCTCTCCCCGTAAGAACGGTGGAGAGGGGGAATGGATCAAATGACGCCCTTGTCCTTGAGCTGGCCCATCTCCGCATCGGTGAGGCCGAGCAGGCCCTTGTAGAGTTCGTCGGTGTGCGCACCCATGGGAGGCCCGAGCCATTCGACCTTGCCCGGCGTATCGGAGAGGCGCGGCACGACGTTCGGCATGGCGATCTCGCCCACGCGCGGATCTTTCATACGCAGGATGTTCTCGCGCGCCGCGTAATGCGGGTCCTTGAAGATGTCGGAGATCGAGTTCACGGGGCCGCAAGGCACTTCAAACTTGTCGCACTCCTTGATGCAGTCCGCGAGCGTGAACGTTTTCGACCATTTTTCGACCCAGGCATCCACGTCCTTCCGCTCACGGTCGCGGTCGGCGATCTTCTCCCAGCGGCCGCCAGGTGCGGCGAGCTCAGGCTGGCCCTGCGCCTGGGCGAGACGAGCGTAGATCTTGTCCGACGTGCAGGCGATGGCGATCCACTTGCCATCTTTGGTCGGGTAGTGGCTGTGCGGGCAGACGTTGACGGTGCCCGGACCCATGCGCTCGCGCTGGTAGCCCTTGTAGTCGTAGGAGGCGGCAAGCTCGTCGAGGATGCGGAAAATCGGCTCGTACAGCCCGATGTCGATAAACTGGCCGCGGCCCGTCATGTCGCGCGCGCGCAACGCGAACATCACGCCGAGCGCGCCATAGAGTCCGGCCATGTAGTCCGGGATGGTGGCGGAGCCGGGCGTGGTCGGAGGCAGTTCGGGAAAGCCTGCCAGATAGGAGAGGCCGCCAAACGCATTGCCGATGCGGCCGAAGCCGGGGCGCGGGCTGTACGGGCCGGTCTGGCCGAAACCCGAGATGCGCACCATGATGAGCTTGCCGTTCTCCTCCTTCAACGTGTCCCAGCCAAGGCCCCACTTCTCCAGCGTGCCGGGCTGGAAGTTCTCGACCAGAACGTCGGCCTTGCGGATCATGCGCTTCAGGAGTTCGGCGCCCTCGGGCTTGCGCAGGTCGAGCGTGGCGACCTTCTTGTTGCGCGTCTCCTGCAGCCACGGCAGCGAGTCTCCCGACGGCGTCGGCGTGCCGAACTTGCGCAGCGCATCGCCGACGACGGGAAGCTCGAGCTTGTAGACTTCGGCGCCGAACTCTGCGAGCTGGGTGGAGCAGAACGGCCCCGCGAGAAAACTAGACACATCGATAATGCGGATGCCCTGCAATGGCTTCACGGTGGGATGCGGTGATGGGACTGCGCCATCGCTCATGATTGAAAGCTCCTGATTGAAAATACGGATTGGAGGGGCGACAAATGCGGCGGCGGGTTTCCTAGCCGCGGCTTTTGGAAATGCGCTCGTGCATCTCGAGCACGCGTTCCGCGCGATAAACGATCGGGTAGTCGATAAACTTGCCGTCGAGCTGGATTGACGCGGAGCCCGCCTTCTCCGCCTCCTTGAATGCCGCAACGACGCGGAGCGCCCATTCGGCATCCGCCGCGGTCGGCGCAAGCAGTTCGTTCACGATCGGCACCTGATCGGGATAGATGCACATCTTGCCCTGGAAGCCGAGGCGCTTGATGGTGCGCACGGACTTGGTGAAGCCTTCGACGTCCTTGATATTTACCCATACTGTATCGAGTGGCGGATCGATGCCGCCTGCGCGAGAGGCCAGCACGACGGCATTGCGATAAGGCAGCAGCTCATCCTCGTCGCGACTCCACTCGATGTTCATGTCGAGGGTGAAATCGCCGGCGCCGAAAGCGAGGCGCCGGACTCGCGTGCCGGCGGCGGCGATGGCGCCGACGTTGGCAAGGCCCTTGGCCGTCTCGATGATGGGGATGATGTCGACAGACCCAGGCTTGAGGCCGCTGTCGCGCTCGAGCTGATGCACGAGCCAATCGGCGGCCTTGATCTCGTCGACGGTTTCAACCTTCGGCAGGATAATGCCGTCCACGCCCGGCTTCACCACGGCGACGATGTCGCCGTAACCGAACTCGGTGGTCATGGCATTGACGCGCACGTAGCCGAGGCAGCGACGCGGCTTCTGCAGGGCGGCCACAACGACGGGGCGGGTGGCCTTCTTCTCGGCGATGGGGCAGGCGTCCTCGAGGTCGAGAATGACGCCGTCCGCGTCCAGGGTGAGGGCTTTTTCGACGCGGCGGGGGTGGTTTCCGGGAGCGAAGAGGAACGAACGATAGACCGACATGCTTCTCCAGCCGTTTCCTGATCCAGGTGAAAGGCGCTCGTAGCGCCGCCTTTCTTATCCTCCTGCTGTTTTCCTGCCCACCAGCGCGCGTGTCAACTGTCGACAGGCCTCGTCGAGAGACTCCGGCGTGTTTTTTTGGCGGCGATCGGGCGCGTCACCTTGGTAACGCCGCCGAAAGGCCGCAGCCGTCCCGCGGCAAAGCCGCCGGTCCTCCGGGTTCGTGACGCCGGTCAGGACGGAAGCAGCGGGCATCAGCATGACGTAGATCACCCGGGCTGGAGCGAACAATGCGCGGGGGCGAAGCGCTGACACAACCGGAGTCTAGAGCGCTTGCAAATCGGTGGCGGAGAGGCAATCGTGGCGGCCAGGAGGGGTGCCGACAACGCATTCCGCCGTCGGAAACAAGAAAAAAGGGAGTACCGGCGCATGTTGAGAAGGCGTCTTCACTGGACTTTGGCCGCTGCCGTCGCGGCTGCTTTGACGACGAGCCCGGCTTTTGCCGGCAAGAAGGACGACACGCTTGTGTGGTCCACCGATCGCGAGAATCCGATCGCCGATCCCTACTTTATCAATACGCGCGAGTTAGTGGTGGTCGGCCACTACGTCTGGGACACGCTGGTCTTCAACGATCCCATCAAAACCGAGATCAAGCCGCTGCTGGCGACGAGCTGGAAGTGGGCCAACGACACCACGCTCGAGATGGAGCTGCGCACCGACGTCAAGTTCCATTCCGGCAAGACGATGGATGCCGATGACGTCGTTTACACGCTGAACTTCGTTTCCAACAAGGACCACGCGATCATGAACTACGCCCTGATGGCGTGGATCAAGAGCGCGGAAAAGATCGACGCGAACAAGGTGCGCATCAACCTGCACAAGCCCTTCCCGCCGGCGCTTGCCTACCTCGGCGGCCTGGGCTTCATCATGCAGAAGGGACATTGGGACGACGCGCCGGCGAAAGCCGACGGCAAGAAGGACTATGGTGCCGTCAAGCCGAACGGTACCGGACCTTACAAGATCACGGAGAACAAGCCCGGCGAATTCATTCATGCCGTGAAGAACCCGGATTATTTCAAAGGCGGCTACAAGGGCACACCGTCAATCGGCGCTGTTCGATTCCGCACCATCAAGGATGCGCAGGTCCGCGCGGCCGA
>CADEFX010000007.1:29011-45029 GCA_902826715.1 uncultured Hyphomicrobiales bacterium
CGAGAACGCCAAGACGCTGCCCATTTCCTATCTGGCCTTCGACGTACACGGCGTCAGCGGCAATAAGGTCTTCACCGACAAGCGGGCGCGGCAGGCCGTTGCGCATGCTATCAACCGCGAGTCGATCACCAAAAATCTGGTCGGGCCGGCGTCCACTGTCATTCATGCCGCCTGCCATCCCGATCAGTTCGCCTGCACGGCGGACGTGCCGAAGTATGAGTACGACCCGGAAAAGGCCAAGAAGTTGTTGGCTGAAGCCGGTGTCGCGCCAGGGACCGAGTTCGACCTCTATGCCTATCGCGAGCGCGAATTCACCGAGGCTGTGATTGGCGATCTCACCAAAGTCGGACTTAAGCCGAAGCTCAACTATGTGCAATTCACGGCCTTCCAGCAGAACGTCCGAGGCGGAAAGACGCAAATGAACCAGGGCACGTGGGGGTCCAACTCGATCCCCGATGCCTCGGCCAGCACGTCGCAGTTCTTCACCGGCGGTCCGGATGATCAGTCTCGCGACGACCAAGTCATTAAAGGCATTGCCGAGGCGGACGGCCAGACGGATGCGGATAAACGCAAGGCGGTGTGGGCCGCGGTGCATAAGCGCATCGCCGCGGAGTCCTACTGGGTGCCGATGTTCACCTACGCCAAGTACTATGCCTACTCGAAGGATCTCGATTTTACGCCGACATCCGACGAGATCCCGCCGTTCTTTGCGGCCAAGTGGAAGTAAGGTTCGCTCGACGGCCTGATGCCGGGCGCGCTGGCGCACCCGGGATTGAGCCGTTGGTCATTGCGTAGCCAAACGGATTAGGGGCGGCCTCATGCTGGCCTACAGCCTGAAACGGCTTGGCGTGGCACTACTGGTGGCACTGACGGTGTCGCTCATCACGTTCTCGATGATCTACATCTCGGGCGACCCGGCGTTAGCCATCGCCGGCGAGGGCGCTCGACAGCAGGACGTCGAGAACATTCGCAGGTTTTACGGCTTCGATCGACCGATCTACGTGCAGTACCTCGACTGGCTGTGGAGCGCACTGCACGGCGACCTCGGCCGCTCCTACAATCTGCGCCAGCCGGTGGCCGACGTGATCTTCCAGCGCCTGCCGACAACGATGCTGCTTGGCGCCTGCGCCATCACGTTCGCGCTGGTGCTGGCGATCCCGCTCGGCGTGCTGGCGGCGGTCAAGCCCAACAGCATCTTCGACCGCGTCTCGCTGACGCTGGCGGTGATCGGTCAGGCGATGCCGAGCTTCTGGTTCGCGCTGACGCTGATCCTGTGGTTCGGCGTGTACTGGCGGCTGCTGCCCATCACGGGGCAGGATAGCTGGTGGAACTTCGTGATGCCGTCGATCGCGCTCGGCTACTACGTGACGCCGGCCGTGATGCGCCTGACCCGGGCGGGCATGCTCGAGGTGCTGTCGTCCGACTACATCCGCACGGCGCGCGCCAAGGGATTGAAGCCCATGCGCGTGCTGTTCAAGCATGCCTTGCGCAATGCCATCATCCCGGTGGTGGCGCTGGCGGCGGTGCAGTTCGGCTTCATGCTGGGCGGATCGATCGTGATCGAGACCATCTTCCAGATTAACGGGCTCGGCTACCTGGCGTGGGAGTCGATCCAGCGCAAGGACCTGCCGATGATGCAGGCGATCGTGCTGGTGCTGTCCATCATTTACGTGCTCATCACCTTCCTCGCCGACATGCTGAACGCATTCCTCGATCCGCGCATCAGGGTGGCGTGACATGGCCGAAACAGGCGTCGTACGCGCGGGCATGATGACGGCGGAGGAAATCCTGGCGCCGTCCCCGGGCGCGCGCCTGCGCAAGCGCATCTTCGGGCATTTTGGGCTGATGCTGGGCGGAGGCGTGCTGCTGCTCATCATCCTGATGGCGCTGCTGGCGGGCGTGCTGTCACCCCATGACCCGTATGACCAGCAGCTTGCGCGCAAGCTCATTCCGCCGTTCTGGCACACTAGCCCGAAGGTGACGTGGGATCACGTTCTCGGCACCGATCATCTCGGCCGCGACTACCTCTCGCGCTTGCTGCACGGGGCGCAGGTGTCGCTCATCATCGGCTTCGCGGCGATGGTGATCTCGGGCGTCATCGGCACCGTGATCGGCGTGCTGGCGGGATACTTCGGCGGGCGTGTGGACATGGCGGTGAACTTCATCATCACGACGCGGCTGTCGATGCCGGTCGTGCTGGTGGCGCTGGCAGTGGTTTCGATCGTCGGCTCGTCGCTGACCGTGGTGATCTGGGTGCTGGGCCTGCTCATCTGGGACCGCTTCGCCGTGGTGATGCGCAGCGCCACGCAGCAGGTGCGGTCGCTGGAGTTCGTGACGGCGGCGGAAGCCGTAGGTTGCTCGCCGGCGCGCATCCTGCTCACCGAGATCGCGCCCAACGTCATGAACCACCTCATCGTGGTGGCGACGCTGGAGATGGCGCACGCGATCCTGCTGGAGGCGGCGCTGTCGTTCCTTGGGCTCGGCGTGCAGCCGCCCACGCCGTCGTGGGGCCTGATGATCTCCGAGGCCAAGGGCCTCATGTATTTCGATCCGTGGCTGATCAGCATTCCGGGCGTGGCCCTGTTCCTGCTGGTGCTGTCGATCAATCTCGTTGGCGACGGGCTGCGCGATGTCAGTGCGCCAGAGAACCGGAGCTGATGGGGACATGGGTGAGCGCGTTTTGACCGTCGAGGATCTGCGCGTCGACATTCCGGTGGCGGCCGGCATGCTGCATCCGGTGCAGGGCGTGACGTTTCATGTCGATCGCGGCGAGACGGTATGCATCGTCGGCGAGTCGGGCTGCGGCAAGTCGCTGACGGCGCTGGCGATCATGGACCTGCTGCCGAGGAGCGCCAAGCGCACGGCAATGCGGCTGGAGCTGCAGGACCAGACTCTCGATGGTGTCGCGGAAGCGCGGATGGCCGACATCCGCGGCAACCGCATGGCCATGATCTTCCAGGAGCCGATGACGTCGCTCAACCCGGCGTACACGATCGGCAACCAGCTGGAGGAGGCGATACTCCGGCACAAGCCCGTGTCGCGCAAGGACGCGCGTAAGCGCGCCGTGCATCTGCTCGGGCGCGTCGGCATCACGGCGGCGGAGCAGCGGCTCCGGCAATATCCGCATCAGCTCTCGGGCGGATTGCGTCAGCGTGTCATGATCGCCATGGCGCTGATGTGCGGGCCTGCGCTGATCGTGGCCGACGAGCCGACGACGGCACTCGACGTGACGATCCAGGCGCAGATCCTGCACCTGCTGGCCGAGCTGCAGCGCGAGTTTCACATGGGGCTGGTGCTCATCACGCATGATCTGGGCATCGTCGCGCGCATCGCCACGCGCGTGGTGGTGATGTACGCGGGCGAGGTGGTCGAGACGGGGCCGGTGGACGAGATTTTCCGCGCGCCGCGCCATCCCTATACGCAAGGCCTGCTGGCGTGCATCCCAGTGCCAGGCAAGACGCGGCGCGGCGAACGGCTGGGCGTCATTCCCGGAATGGTGCCGTCGCTCGTCGGCGAGATGCCGTATTGCCATTTCGCCAGCCGCTGCCCGATTGTCATCGATGAATGCCGCGCTGCTCCGGTGCCGCTCACCAGTGAGGGCGGGCGCGGACGCCGGGTGCGCTGCATCCGCGCGGCAGACGTAGCCGCGGGCGCGCTGCAGGCAGCCGGGACGGCGGCATGAGCGCAGCCAAGACATCCGCGGCAATGCTGGAGGCCAGCGACGTCACGCGCACCTTCATGGTGAGCCAGGGCTTCATGCGCGGCAAGCGGCCGCTGCATGCGGTCAACGGCATCTCGATGACCGTGCGCGAGGGCGAGGTGGTGGCGTTGGTCGGCGAGTCGGGCTGCGGGAAGACGACGCTGGCACGCATCCTGCTCGGCCTGCTACCGCCAACCTCGGGATCGATCCGCGTGGGCGGGCAGCCGATCACGGGCTTGGCGCGGCACGAGGTGGCGAAGCTGGTGCAGCCGGTGTTTCAGGACCCGTACTCGTCGCTCAATCCGCGCAAGTCGATTGGCTCCATCGTCGCGCTGCCGCTGAAGGTGCAGGGCGGCGTCGAAGGCCGCGAAACACGGCGGCGCGTGGAAGAGATGATGGAACTGGTGGGGCTGGCGCGGCGACTCTACGACAATTATCCCAACCAGCTTTCAGGCGGGCAGCGGCAGCGCGTGGCCATTGCGCGCGCGCTGGTGAACCGCCCGCGTATCGTCATCTGCGACGAGCCGACATCGGCGCTGGACGTGTCGGTGCAGTCGCAGATTCTCAACCTGTTGCAGGATCTGCGGCGGGAGCTGGGGCTGACGTATCTCCTCATCAGTCACAACTTGGCCGTGGTGGAGCACATGGCCGACCGCGTGGCGGTGATGTATCTCGGGCGCATCGTCGAGCAGGCGGATACGGACACGCTGTTCCGCGCGCCGAAGCATCCCTACACCGAAGCGCTGCTGCGCTCGGTGCTGACGCCGGAGCCCGGCCTCGGCATTCCTGATACCCATCTTGGCGCGGCCTACCCCAACCCGTTGAACATGCCGACGGGCTGCCGCTTCCATCCGCGCTGCCCGAAGCGGTTCGCGCCGTGTGACAGCGTGGCGCCGAAGCCCCTTGGCGATGGCGGGACGTTCGTGGAGTGCCATCTGTATGATCCTCAGGTGGCGCAGGCGGCGGCCTAAGTGCAGGTCTGGCGCCGGTCAGTTTGAAATAGCAACGGAGCTCAAGACAATGACGAACGGGGCTGGCAGCAGATCGGGCGCGGTGACGCGGGCGGAGAAGTACTTCGACTCGGGCGAGTTCGAGGCGGAGATTGCGCGGCGCGTCGCCATCAAGTCGGAGAGCCAGAAGTTTCCCGAGAGCGTGCCGGAGTGCCACCGCTATCTCGATGAGGAGATGAAGCCGGCGTTCGAGGCCATGGGCTTCGCGTGCCGCAAGTACGACAACCCGTTCAAGGGCCAAGGTCCGGTGCTGCTGGCGACGCGCATCGAGGATCCGAAGCTGCCGACGGTGCTGGGTTACGGGCACGGCGACGTGGTGCGCGGGCTCGAGGATCAGTGGACCAAGGGCAAGGGCCCGTGGATCACGGCGCGCGACGGCGACCGGCTCTACGGCCGCGGCACGGCGGACAACAAGGGCCAGCACACCATCAACATGGCGGCGATGCGCGCTGTGATGGCCGAGCGCGGTGGCAAGCTCGGGTTCAACGCCAAATTCATGATCGAGATGGGCGAGGAAGCCGGCTCCAAGGGGCTGAAGGAGCTGGTGCAGAAGCACAAAGCCGATTTCGCAGCCGATGCCTTTATCGCCTCGGATGGGCCGCGCGTGAAGCAGGAAAGGCCGACGCTAGCGCTCGGCTGCCGCGGCGCGGTGAACTTCGATCTGGTGGTCGATCTGCGCGAGGGCGGGCATCACTCGGGCAACTGGGGCGGGCTGATCTCCAATCCGGGGTTCATTCTCGCGCACGCGCTGACTTCCATCGTCGGGCCGAAGGGCGAGCTGCTGATCGAGGAGTTGAAAGCGCCGCCGATGTCGGCCGCGGTGAAGGCAGCACTGGCGGATGTGGAGATCGACGGCGGCGACAAGGGTCCGCAAGTGGACGAGTGGTGGGGCGAGCCGGAGCTGAAGCCCGCCGAGCGCGTCTATGGGGCCAACACGTTCAACATCCTAACCTACTGGACCGGCACGCCGGGGCGGCCGGTGAATGCCATTCCGCCGAAGGCCGTGGCCAATTGCCAGCTCCGCTTCATCGCCGGTACCAAGGTCGACAACATCATCGAGGTGGTGCAGCAGCACCTTAGGAAGAATGGCCATGACCTCGTGAAGGTGATGCCGCCACCGGCGGTCAACGACGGCACGTTCGCGGCGACACGCACGGAGCCGGATCATCCCTGGGCCGCGTTGGTGCAAGGCTCGCTGCAGCGCTCGTCGAACGTGAAGACGGCGATCGTGCCGTCCATGGGCGGCTCGATCTGCAACGACATCTTCACCGACGACCTCGGTCTGCCGACGATGTGGATCCCGCACTCGTATGCGTCCTGCTCGCAGCACTGGCCCGACGAGCACATCCTGATGCCGCTGACGCGCAACGCGTTGCAGGTGATGGCGGGGCTCTATTGGGACATCGGCGAGGGCGGCGCGCCGAAGAAATGACGGCATTGCATGGGCGAAGCAAAAGCTGAAGGCAAACCGGGCGCCAGCGCCGCCGCCATGCAGGCCGTGGCGCGGCTCTACCACGCCTACTTCACCGGCCTGATCCTCACGCTCGTTACCCGCCGCAGCGCGTCGGATGCCGCGGAGTGGGTCTTCCGCGTCTTTCGCCATCAGCACCACGGGAAATTCCTATCGAGCTTCGGCAAGCTCGGCCTCGCCGGCATGCCGGACGCCGTGGCATGCGCCGCCTACCACTACCTGTCGAACAGTATCGGCGGCGTCTCCGTCGAATTCATGCGCGAGAGTGATTGTAAGGCGTGGGTGAACTTCGTGCCGCCGCGCTGGATCTATCCGGCCGCCAGCATCTGCGGCGTGCCGAGCGAGGTGTCGCGCGCCATTCTGCGCGGCTGGTACGCACAGAATGGCGTCTCGCTCGGCAATCCGCGCCTCGGTTTCGTGTGCACGGCGCAAACCACCGACGGCCAGCACGGGCTCACCGGCTATTTCCTTGAGCATGATCACGACCTCGTACTTGAGGAGCGCCTGCAATTCCGCCCCGGCGAGCTGGCGCCACCATTCGATCCCGCCCAGGCACCGAAGCTTCCGGCAAGCGAATGGCCGGCGGATCGCCTGGCCAAGGCCGAGCGCAATTACGCCATGGAGTACATCCGCACCGGTTTGCCGCGGCTAGCGGAGCTGTTTGGCCCTGTCGAAACAGTGCATCTCGGCCGCGTCACCGGGCAGCTCATCGGTGCGCAGCTCTATCGCGAATGTGCAGCCTTGCTCGGCATCGGCGGCAAGGGTACCGAGGCCTTCGGCCGCTTCATGGTGCAGCTAGCCGCTGGCGAAGGCGACGACGCGAGCGTCTTGCATGATGGAAGCGCCGTGCTCGTGCATCGCTCGAGCTGGCGCCTGATGCGTGGCCTTGGCTCTCTCTCGCCCTCGATCTTCGAAGCCTGGAACGGCCTGCTCGAAGGCGCCCTCGCCGTGCACGACCGCTTCCTCGTTCTCGAAACCCTGTCCCGTCTCGACTATGGCGACCCCGCCTTCACCTGGCGCATCCGCCGGCGTAAAGCTTGAAATCCTCTCTCCCCGTTGTTACGGGGAGAGGGTGAGGGGCAGCGACGATGTCAAATCCGCCGCGTATAGAACGCCGCCTCATCCCGCCCAGAAGTGTCATTCTCGGACTCGTCCCGAGGGCCATGGTGGCCGCGAGTCCAGGGCGCTTTCGACGAGTGCCGCAGCCGCGCCGCATGGGACATTCAATCAACCACTACCTCTGCCGATCGCTGGGTCCTCAGACCGAGTCCGAGGATGATACTGAAATTGAGGCGTTGCCTGCGCGCCCCGTCACCTCAGCCCTTCAAGCCCCAGCAGCTCCCCCAACTCCTCCAGCACCACATCCGCATGCGGCTCAAGGTCCTCCCGCGGCCCCGTGCCCGTCGTCACGCCCACCCTCAGCCCGAGGCCCGCGCGCCGGCCCATTTCCAGGTCGTGCATGGCATCGCCGACGATCGCCACCTCTTGCGGCTGCAAACCTGCCGCTTCGCAGAACGCCAGCGCCATACCGGGCTCCGGTTTGGTGCCGTAGCCAGAATCGCAACCCGCCAGAAACGCAAAGCCCTTTAGGAGCCCATGCGGCGCCAGCGAGGCCTCAAGTCCGCCGATGGAGTCGTTTGTCGCCACGCCCAACGTCACGCCGCGCGTTTTGAGCTGCCGCAGCACGTCCGTCACGCCGTCGATCAGCACCGAGTGCTTCGCCCCGCCTTCGCGAAACAGCCGCTCAATGTGCAGCGCCAGATCGCGCGGCGTTCGCTGCTTCAAAACGTCAGCAAAAGCCTCGGCGATCTCGTCATGGCTGCCGGCCGCCAGCACCGTTCCGGACGCCACCCTGTCGGTCTCGGGATCATGCCCGCCCGCCCGCAGCAGCTATGCCGCCAGCCCTGCATCTCCCCCGCCGCGAACATCGCGATCGTGCGATTAATCGGCACCCACGTCTTCCAGTAGTCCAGGAGCGTGCCGTCCTTGTCGAACAAGACGCCGCGGATTTTCACCGCGCCACCTCCACCCGCTCGACCGAGCACGCGGCGCCATCGCCCGCGCTTTCATGGATCGACAGATCGCGAATGGTCCGATTGGTCCCCGATAGTGGATTGTCGGGATCCCACGCCACCTTCACCT
Source organism: uncultured Hyphomicrobiales bacterium (assembly GCA_902826715.1). Taxonomy (GTDB): domain Bacteria; phylum Pseudomonadota; class Alphaproteobacteria; order Rhizobiales; family Hyphomicrobiaceae; genus CADEFX01. Next base: position 37,335 of record CADEFX010000007.1, read on the forward strand.
GCTCGAAGCGCTGGCCCAGCGCGTCGTAGATCATCAGCCGTCCCGCCAGCGTCTCGCCGATGCCCAGCAGCTCCTTCAACGCTTCCGTCGCCTGCAGCGTGCCGATGACGCCGACAACGGCGCCCAGCACGCCGACCTCGGCGCAGTTGGCCACCGACCCCGGCGGCGGCGATTCCGGAAACAGGCAGCGGTACGTGGGCCACGGCTTGCCGTCAGGCCCCATCTCGTGCGGCTTGAACGTCGTAACATATCCGTCGAACGGCCCCACGGCCCCGAACACCAGCGGCTTTGTCGCCAGGAAACACGCATCCGACACCAGATAGCGCGTCGCGAAATTGTCGGACCCGTCCACCACCAGATCGTACTCGCTTAGAATTTCTAGGGCATTCGCCGCCGTCAGCCGTGCGTCATGCGTGCGTACGGCCACATGAGGGTTGATTCGCGCCACCATGTCCTTGGCGCTGTCCACTTTCGCCAGGCCCACATGTGCCGTATCGTGCACGACCTGCCGTTGCAGGTTCGACAGCGACACGCGGTCGTCGTCGATGATGCCGAGCGTGCCGACGCCGGCCGCCGCCAGATACAGGATGACTGGGCTGCCGAGGCCGCCGGCCCCGATCACCAGCACGCGCGCGGCCTTCAGCTTCTGCTGTCCCTGCCCTCCGACATCGCGCAGGACCAGATGGCGCTTGTAGCGCTCGATTTCGATGGGTGTGAGTTTCATCTCCCGAATGTAAGCCCTGAGCCGCCTCCGGCCAACCTGTGCCGCTACCCGGTGTTGCCCTCCGGAGAGCGGCGTATTCGTAAAGGCTCGTGGATGGCCACCTGCGTGGCCATGACGGTAAAGAGAGGAATGCCAACGCTAGGAAGAAGGGGCAGGGATGCGACTGCCTTCAGCATTATTACCCCATTCTGACGTCACGGCCGCGCAGGCGGTGCGGCTATGGGTCGAATGGAGGAAGGCAAGCAGGGACCTACCTCGGCCGCTTGCGGCCAACCAGCAGGACCAGCGGGATCGCGGCCACGGATACGGCCGTATAAAGATAGAACGAGTTGAGGTAGCCGATCATCAACGCCTGCCGCGTGACCTCCTGGGCGAAGCCCGCGAGCCCCCGCGTCGTCTCGAGGTTCCAGCCGCTTGTGGTGTCTGGCAGTGTCAGCACTTTGTTGAATGGAGAGAGATATTCGATCAGGCGGCTGTAGTTGGCGCCGGTCGCATGCACAACCTCGGCCACCGACACCGAGATGAAAAAGCTTGAGCTGATATTGCGCATCAGGTGCAGCACCGCCACGCCCTCAGGCCTGAGCTCGGGACTCAAGGTCAGGAACGACGACGTCACGATCGGCGTCCAGATCAGGCCGACCGCCAGCCCCTGCAGGAAGGCGTTGGCGCTCAGCGTCACCAGGTCGACATTGAAGTCGATGCCCATCAGCCAGACTCCCGACACGATCTGCATGCCGAAGCCCAGCACCATCCCGACGCGCGGATCGGCGCGGTTGGTGAACATAGCTGCGAAGAAGCCCGCCAGCACGCCGATCCCGCGCCAGCTCACCATGATGCCGACCAGCGAATCGGGAAATTTCAGCGGTCCCTGCAGCAGTGGCGGCAGCAGCACCATGGGCGTGAAATTGAGCATCCCGAAGATGGCGATCAGCAGTAAACCGATAGCGTAGTTCCGGTCCAGCACCAGCCGCGGCGAGAGGAACGGTTTGTCCGCCGTCACACTGTGCGCCACGAAAATGTAGAGCGCGATCGCCGCCACGATCGCCTCGACAATGATTTCTCCCGACTCGAACCAGTCCAGCCTCTGTCCCCGCGCCAGCACGAGCTGCACGGCCGCAATCGCCACGGACAGCGATATGAAGCCGGTCCAGTCGAGTGTCACGCGCGCGTCGGGGCGATCCTTCGGCAGCGCCGTCAATGTGCCGATACAGGCGATGAGGCCCACCGGCACGATCATGTAGTAGCCCCACCGCCAGCTGTAGTGCTCGGCGAGATAGCCGCCCAGCGTTGGCCCGATCACCGGCCCGAACGTGTTCGACATGCCGAACAGCGAGATCACCATGGCATGCTGCCGGCGTGGAAACACGTCGAACAGCAGCGATTGCCCGAGCGGGATTAAAGGCGCTCCGAGCGCGCCTTGAATCATGCGCCAGATCACGAGACCTTCAAGCGAGTTTGCCGCGCCGCAGAAGAACGTGGCAACCGTAAATCCAACCAGGCTCCAGAACATGACGTTGCGCACGCCGAAGCGGGCAACCAGCCATCCGCTCATGGGTGTAACGATGGCGGTCGCGAGGATGTTGAACGTCACCGTCCAGGAAATCTCGTCCTGGGTGGCAGCCACCGCGCCCTGCATCTGCGGCAGGATCGCCGTGGCCGTGAACGTCGCTGCTATATACGTCGCCGAGCCGATCACCACGACCGCGAGGACCAGGAGCCGCCGGCCGACCGACAGTTCCATCCGCGGCTTGTCCTCGTCGAGGGTCGCGGGCTGGCCGGTACTGGCGGTTGTGGCGGAAATGGCTAGCGTCCCGATTCCGAGGTTCGCTTGATCTCTATGCGGGGTCCGGGAGCGGACTTCGGAATGCAACGGGGCATTAGCAGCATAGACTCGCTCGTGTGGTTCTGGTCGAGCAATTCGCTCCGGGATCCGCGGCAAATGCGCGTAAACTTTTCGATCATTACGCGAGCCTCACTCGGCCGGGGCGAGCAGCGGCACCGGCTTCTTGGCGCCGATGCCGATGTCGCGGACTTTGCTCTGCGCGCGCTGGTGCGCCTCGCGGATCGTGCGTTTCAGGTCGGCGAAGTAGGGCATGTGCTCCACCTCAATGCCGTGCCGCGGCGTATCCTTGAACTCCCGCGCCACCGCCGTCCGCCGGTCCTCGATCTCCGTCTTCATGTCGGCGTGGCTGGGCAGGGCGGCGTGGCCCATCTCGAACTCGCGGATCCAGCGCGTCTGCGCTTCGGAGATCCAGTTGGCCGCCGTGTCGGAATTGAAGAAGCCGAGAAAATACAGGCCGCGCCAGTCCGGCGGCACGATGCGCATGTAGAGATCGAGGCCGTTGTCCTTGATGGCGACGAGCTCCGGCCCGATGAAATCGAGATCAATCAGGTAGCCCGTCGCTGCAATCAGCGAGTCGAATTCTTCGCTTGTGCCATCCGCGAATGTGATCTGCTGTCCGTCAACGGCCGTGATGCCCTGCTTCACCACAACGCGGCGATAGTGGAGGTGGTTGACGATGTTCGCATTGGACGTGGCGTGGATTTTCTTACCCTGGGGCGGAAAGCCGAGCTTGCCCATGTCGCCCTGCACCACCCACACCAGGAAGCGCAGCAGCCGGTTGCGCACAGCGGCCGGCACCCAGGGCTTATAGAGAGGCTTGGCGAGATCCCAGAACGGCCGTCCGAACATCAGTTTCGGAATGATCAGCGGGCGCGAGCGCGCCACTAGAACTGCGCGGTCGGCGGCCGGGCACACGTCGCTGGCGATATCGAGTGCACTGTTACCGACGCCCACCACGCAGATTCGCTGTCCCGCGAACTCCGCCGGGTCCTTGTAATAGTGCGAATGCAGGTAGCGGCCCTTGAAGCCGTCGCGGAACATCGGCACTTCGAGGGGCTTTGTCAGGTGCCCCGAGGCCACGATGACCGTGTCATGCTCGTGTGTTTCGCCGTTCGCGGTCTGGAGCCGCCAGCGTGGCTTGTCGGCCGAATACGACTGCGCCGGCGTTAAGCCCGTAACGCGCGTGTTGAAGCGCACGCGGTGCATCAGCCCGAAGCGCTCGGCGTAGCTTTTGAGATAAGCCGCCATGTCGCGGTGATTGGGAAACGGCTGCACGTCCGATGGAAACGGATGGTCAGAGAACGCCGTCAGGTCACGGGCCGTGTTGATGTGCAGCGTCTTGTAGGCCGATGAGCGTTGGTTGTCGTTCTTGTAGACCCACAACCCGCCGACGTGGCTGCCGATCTCGTACAGCGTAACGTCGAAGCCCGCCTCCAGCATGTGCTTGGCACCTGTCAGGCCAGCCGCGCCCGCGCCGATGATGCCGATCGATTTTCGTGCCATTCCCGCCCGATCCGCCGTTCGGATCTCCTTTGCCTACAGGACTTCATATACGTCGTAGACCGCGAATCCAGGCTCGCGCCGCCCCACGCCCACGCCGACGATGCGGTTGAGCCAGTCGTAGCGTGGCGATCCGGTCTCGAACACCATGGATGTGCGCAGGTAATGGCTGTCGGGCGTCACCGCCTCGCCGCGCGCGATTTGCGCCATGACCTCGGCTGAGGCGTGCCGTACGCCGCGGTACTGGATGAGCAAGGGTTGATCGTCATCGAGCTTCACGATCAGCCGCACGTCCGGCCTCAGCGCATCATCGTTGCCGCCGAGCAGCAGGTCGACGCCGCCCGGCATGACCTCGCCGCTGATGCGCGGTCCCTTGAAATGCCCGAAGTCCAATCGGTCCAGGCGCCGCGTGCCCAGCGGCGACCTGCCAAGCATGTAGGAGCCGGCCACGCCAATCTTGAGCTCGCCGATGTAGCTCGATTTCAACTCTTGCATGAGGAGGTCCGAAGCTTGGAGGAATGTCACACGCACCGGCAAAAGCGGCGCTGCGTGGGACGATAGCATGGGGACGTCACCCGTGCAGCGCCCGCATGGGCCGCACATGGAAGCAATGCCGGAACGAACGGGCTGCTGCCTCTACTTGCCATCCACCTGCGCCACGCGCACCGGCGGGCGGCGCATCAGCTCATCGATACGGCCGCGTTCCTTTTGGAAGTCGGCAAGCTGACGCCCGGTGAGCTTGCGCTCCTGCGGCATCTGGATCGACAACGGGTCGACGAAGCGTTTGTTGACCAACACCTCGTAGTGCAGGTGCGGTCCCGTCGAGAACCCGGTGTTGCCGACGAAACCGATCACCTGGCCCTGCCGCACCTTCACGCCCTCACGCACGCCCGGCGCGAAGCGGCTCATGTGTCCGTAGGCCGTCTGGTAACCGTTGGCGTGACGGATGCGGATGTAGTTGCCGTACTGGCCCTTGGGCCCCACCTCCTCGATGACGCCGGTGCCGGATGCGAGGACGGGCGTACCAGTTTGGGCGGCCCAGTCGATGCCCGTGTGCATCTTCCGCGTATTGAGGAGTGGGTGGAAGCGCACGCCGAACCCCGATGCGAGCCGCACGTCCTCGCTTCGAACGGGCCGCCGCATGAGGAACTTTTTCGAGTTGTTGCCGGACTCGTCGTAGTAGTCCACCTGCCCGTCCGGCGTGCGGAAGCGGAAATAGCGTTGCGTGTCGCCACCGGTCGTGATGGCGGTGAACAACAGCTCTCCGGGCTGGCTGTCGACGGCCCGCTCCTCATCCTTCACATCAAAGAACATCTCGATCATGTCGCTCAACCGCGCGCGCCGCCGGAAATCCGTCTCGTAGGCGTGGATCTTGATGATCTGGTCGATGGTTTCCTTGGCCAGGCCCTGCGAGAGAGCCGCCTGATACAGGCTGGCATAGAGGCTCGCCGCCGCACCTTGACTGCTTCGGCTCACCCCATCGTTGACAGGCGTGGCGGAGGCCACGAACTCGCCCGCGGCGTTGCGGTTTATTGTGACTTTATGCGTGCTGCCGTCGCGCACCGTCAAACGGATCGGCTCGAGCTTGCCCGTGCGCGTCAGCGATGGCACCAGCACGAACTCGACTTCGTTGCCTGCCGCGAGATCGGTTTCCGCAAATGTGCCGCGTGCCGCTTCGATCATGCTGCGCGCCAGCCAGTTTTCGGTGCCAAGCGCCTGCAGCATCTTCATCAGCGTGTCACCGCGTCCGACCTTCACTTTGCGGACTTCCCGGCCTTCCACATCCTCGGCCGCATCGTCGGTCTCGATCACGGTCTTGGTGAGCACTGTTGTATATGGCGGGACCACCTCAGGCTGTTCGCTCTGCAACCCGCGCGGCTGTGCCAGGTCGAGGCCTTCAGGCAGGAAACCCGGTCGAATGGCGGCCTCTTCGCGCTGCGCTTCCTGCGTCCGCTGCACGATCTCGACGACGTCTTGCAGGTCCATCTCCTGGCCGTCCTCGATGGGCAGGATGCTACCGAGCAGCTCGACGACCCGCACCGTCACCTCACCGCCCGACGGCCGGCTGCCTTCGCCGTCGTCGTCAGCTTCGCCGACGGGCGCATTGTTGGCGTAGAGACGGAACGGATTGAACGGCGGAATGTTGCCCGCATCCTTGACCGACACGGCGCCGAGCCGCGCTACGATGCGCGCGTAGGGCTTGTTGTGAATGTAGTCGCGTGAGCCTTTGCGCTGCCGGATCGACTCTTGGACGATGAACTTGGTCGACATCGCGCCGCTCAACGGCTGCAGGCGATCGGACTTTGGTAGCGACCATGCCAGGCCGTCCACGTGCGCCATGGACAGGGTTGCCGGCTCGTAGCCCATCCGGGTCTGCTCGCTCATGCGCGCGAGCGTCGGCAGCATGCCGCCCCGGCCCTCGATCGGATCGGCCGAGCCGAAAATGACCACGACGATGGCAACGCCGCCGACGGCCGCCGCCAGACAGGTGCTGAAGAACCAGCGGAACCCGCCGCGCCGGGATTCGGCGCTGTCAGCCGTGTATAGGTCGGGCAACGGTCGTCGTTTGTGCGTGTGGTAGAGCTGGGGCAGGCCGCGAGACCGGGCTGCGAGCGCCGTACGCCGTATTCCGCCGACAGGTGCGTGCCGCCTGCGATCGAGCAAGTCCCCCACCTTTCAATCGCGCACTGCAGGGACCATCTGCAATGCTGGTCCTGGGCCATGCGGCCCCGGAGGCGCCAAAAGTTTTTCTCAGTCCCCTATCCGCATTGATTTTGGCCGGTTTTGTGCGGCTAAACTAAGGCCCGGAGTGGATGAGGGAAAATTAGGTAAACTTTTTTGGCGTGCGGGGTTGACACTCGCGTTCAGGTGATGTTTATTGGGCACTTCGACGACGCGCTGCTTATGCGCTTCGTCAACGTCGAAAGACAGCAAATCTGGAACCGGCGCGAAGCTCTCAGGGAATTCCTGACGGGGTTTCGTATTGTCGCCGATCAACCGGGTCAACCGGTTTGTTCGGGGATTTCTGTTCTGTAGATGCGGCGCTCTTTGACAATTGAATCGGAAGAAAGAGAAACGCAGGCGGCGGAGTCCTGGCGGGTCCGGCCCAGCACGCAAGTGCATGACGGACTATAAACAGACTCTGGCGATACTGCGTTTCAAGCCATCACCAAATGATGTGCTAGGTCCGGGGCAACTTGGATTTGGTGCGTCGTGTGTGTGAAGGTGCCCGTTACGCAGAATATCCTTGGAGTGATTCCTCCAAGCCGACCAGAATCAAATTTTCAATTTGAGAGTTTGATCCTGGCTCAGAACGAACGCTGGCGGCAGGCCTAATACATGCAAGTCGAACGCCGTAGCAATACGGAGTGGCAGACGGGTGAGTAACGCGTGGGAATCTTCCTAATGGTACGGAATAGCCCGGGGAAACCCGGAGTAATACCGTATACGCCCGTAAGGGGAAAGATTTATCGTCATTAGATGAGCCCGCGTCGGATTAGCTAGTTGGTGGGGTAATGGCCTACCAAGGCTACGATCCGTAGCTGGTCTGTGAGGATGATCAGCCACACTGGCACTGAGACACGGCCCAGACTCCTACGGGAGGCAGCAGTGGGGAATATTGCGCAAT
>CADEFX010000008.1:0-21269 GCA_902826715.1 uncultured Hyphomicrobiales bacterium
CGGCGCGCGCCACCGGGTTGCCGCTCGTGATCCACTCGCGTGATGCCGATGAAGACATGGCCGCGATCCTCGAGGAGGAAACATCTCGCGGCGCGTTTCCGGCCGTCCTGCATTGCTTCACCGGCGGCGCCGGTCTGGCGCGACGCGCGCTCGCGCTTGGCCACTACATTTCGTTCTCGGGCATCATCACATTCAAGACAGCGGATGCCTTGCGTGCCATTGCGGCAGAAGTGCCGCTTGATCGCATCCTCGTTGAAACCGACGCACCCTATCTCGCGCCTGAGCCCTATCGCGGCAAGCGCAACGAGCCGGCGTTCGTCGTCCATACTGCCGAGGCACTCGCCAGGATTCGCGACGTGACACAGCAGGAGATCGCGGCGGCAACCACGGAGAATTTCTTCCGCCTCTATTCGAAGGTGCCGCGCGGAGCGGCGGGCTGCGCCACGGCATGAGCTACACGTTGACGCTCCTAGGTACCGGATCCTCGGGCGGCGTGCCGAGGATCGGCAACGATTGGGGCGCCTGCGATCCGCGCAACCCCAAGAACCGCCGCCGCCGCTGCTCGGCCTTGATCGAGCGCGCGGAGGGGCGGGGCTCAACCCGAGTTCTCATCGATACGTCGCCTGACCTGCGCGACCAGTTGCTCGACGCTGGCATCAGCACGCTTGATGGCGTCGTCTACACGCATGACCACGCCGACCACACACATGGCATCGACGAGCTACGGATCGTCGCCTTCAATATGCGGCGCCGCATCGATGTTCATGCCGATGCGCAGACCAGCGCTACTCTGCGCAAGCGCTTCGACTACTGTTTCGAGGCGCCGCCCGGCAGCTCTTATGCGCCGGTCCTCAACGCCCATACCATCGCACCGCCGGCTCCAGTGCAGATTTACGGCGCCGGGGGATGCATCGAAGCGTTGCCGATTGTCCAGCAGCACGGCAGCATCGCCTCGCTCGGCTTCCGTGTTCGCGACGTGGCTTATTCGCCCGATGTTAGCGGGTTGTCGGACGAAGCTGCTGCAGCCCTCGCGGGCCTTGATGTGTGGATCGTCGACGCGTTGCGCTACACGCCGCATCCAAGCCACTTCAGCGTCGCGCAGGCGCTGGAGTGGATTGAGCGCGTCAAGCCGAAGCGCGCCATTCTAACGCACCTGCACGTCGATCTCGACTACGAGACTTTGCGCCGTAAGCTGCCTCAGCATGTCGTGGCAGCTTACGACGGGATCTCGGTGCAGTTCGACTGAGCAGCCTAAGTCACGTCACCCGTTCGGAAGTTGTACGCCTTGCCGGTCTCCGACAGCGACGGATCCGCGAGCTGCAGGAACAGTGGAACGATGTCCTCCGGCGTCTTGAGCGTGTTGGGGTCCTCGCCCGGAAATGCCTTGGCGCGCATGCCTGTCCGGATCGGACCGGGATTGATGATGTTGACGCGTACCGGCGTGCTGGCAAGCTCTGCCGCCCACGTACGTGCAAGGGCTTCCATGCCGGCCTTGGCGGCGGAGTAGGGGGCCCAATACGCCGAGTTGGATGTCGCCGCACCTGACGACACAAAAATCGCGCGCCCGGCGTCCGAGCGTCGCAACAGCGGCTCAAGCGACCGCATGAGCCGCCAGTTGGCAGTGAGATTGGTGTCGATCACCTCGATGAACGCGTCGGAAGTGATGTGTGGCAGCGGTGACAGCGGTCCCAGAACGCCGGCGTTGCCGACGAGCACATCCAGCTTGCCCCAGCGTTGGTATATGCTCGGGCCTAGCTGATCGACCTTGTCGCCCTGGCGCAGATCCAGCGTAACGAGTGTCGCAGTTCCGCCAAACGCGCGGATCTCGTCATCGAGCTCCTCCAGGCCGCCCACCGTCCGCGCCAGCAGAATGACGTGCGCGCCCTCACGCGCAAACCCTGCGGCCACGGCGCGCCCGATGCCCCTTGAGGCTCCCGTCACCAAAACGATGCGGCCGGCGAACCGCTTGTCTGTTTGCATCGATTTCTCGGTTCCTGATCTCCCGAACCGGCTACCGCGGCACGGCCGGTCCGGCAAGCCTTAGCCTGCTAGGCAGCACCCTGTACAACCCAATTTTCGCGAAAGGGCGTGACCGGACCTAGCGGGCGTCCGCCAGCAGTGAAAGCTGGAAGTCCGCCGCGCCATCCTGATCGACGAGGCGCGTCGGGTAATCGCCGGTGAAGCAGTGGTCCGTGAACTGCGGGCTGCGCGCATCCCGGTGATCGCAGCCCATGGCTCGATAGAGGCCGTCAACCGACAGGAAGGCGAGGCTGTCCGCGCCCATGAAATCGCGCATCTCCTCGACCGTCATATTGGCAGCGAGCAGATCGTCGGTGCTGGGTGTGTCGATGCCGTAGAAGTCCGGATACCTGATCGGCGGGCTGGAGATGCGCATATGCACCTCTCGCGCGCCCGCTTCCTTGATCATGGCCACGATCTTCTTCGATGTCGTTCCGCGCACCACGCTGTCGTCTAGCAGAACGACGCGGTTGCCGCGGATTACACCGGGATTGGCCGAGTGCTTCAGCTTCACGCCGAGCTGGCGGATGCGCTGCTCGGGCTCGATGAAGGTGCGGCCGACATAGTGATTGCGGATGATTCCCAGCTCGAACGGAATGCGCGCGGCCGTGGAGTAACCGATGGCCGACGGTACGCCCGAGTCCGGCACCGGCACGATGACATCGGCCTCGGTGGGTGCTTCCATCGCCAACTGCACGCCGAACTGCTTGCGGATCTCATACACGCTACGGCCGCCGACGATGGAGTCCGGCCGTGCAAAATAAACGTATTCGAAGACGCATGGCCGCGCCGGGCGCCGCGGAAACGGTCGATGGCTCGTAATGCCCTCGGCTGTGATGGCGACCACCTCGCCGTTCTCGATCTCGCGCACGAACTCGGCGCCGACGATGTCGAGCGCGCAGGTCTCCGACGTCAGTACCCAGGCCTCGCCCAGACGACCCAGCACCAGCGGTCGTATCCCTACGGGATCGCGCGCGCCGATCAGCATGTCGTTGGTCAGGCCGACGAAAGCATAGGCGCCCTCGATCTGCAGCAGCGCGTCCACCATCCGCTCGACGATACGGCGTTTCTTTGAACGGGAGATCAAATGCAAAACGACCTCCGTATCGGAGGTCGATTGGCAGATGGCACCCGAGGAGATCAGTTCTTGGCGAAGCGTCAGGGCGTTGGTGAGATTGCCGTTGTGGCCGACGGCAAATCCGCCCGTATCCAGATCGGCAAACAGCGGCTGCACGTTGCGCAGGACCACATCGCCCGTGGTGGAGTAGCGGTTGTGGCCGACGGCCATCCGGCCTTTCAGGCGAGCAATGACTTCCGCCTTGTTGAAATTGTCACCGACGAGACCCAAGCGCCGCTCCTGGTTAAAGCGGTGGCCGTCGTAGGTCACGATGCCGCAGCCTTCCTGGCCGCGATGCTGGAGAGCGTGAAGTCCGAGGGCTGTCAGGGCGGCGGCATCTTCGTGGCCGAACACACCGAAGACGCCACATTCTTCCCGCGGTCGGTCGTCGCCGTAGCGCGATTCCCCGCCGAAATAAATCCTGCGACTGCCATCCTGCCCTCGCGACATGGCCGTCACTCCGTCATTTTTGCGCATTCAACCTGCCATCGACAGTTCCGGGACTCAGGAGCCGGTCACCCTGCCGTGCGCGTATATATGACGAATTGATTGCGTTTGCTATCCACGGCGACATGCCACATCCGGTTTTCCATCAGAAAACCCTGCTGTTCACCCTGGCCGATCAGCGATCCGGGGACATACCGGGTCAGAACCTCGCGAAACTTCCTTCCTGTACTTTGGATATAGGGAAGCGAACTCGCCTCTCGGACCCATGGAAACTGCTGATTCTGGTCCGGCACGAACGACTCGTAAAACATATAGGGGATGACGACGAGGACGAACCCACGCACCACCCCGAAGGCGAAGCCCAGTATACGGTCGATAATGCCCACCCGGCTGTCGAGGATAGTATCGGATATGCGTGCCGTGATGAGATGCACGATGATGAGAACGATCAGGAAAATGATGCCGCCCACGACCACTTGGGCGACCGCCATGGGTGCATGGAATTGGACGGCGAGTTGTTCCGCCGTCTGTCGATGGTAAAGGACGAAATACAGCACGGCAGCGGCCGCCACGATCCAGGACAGGATGGACAGCACCTCGCGGGTCAGGCCGCGATACATCGCCAGCAAACCGGACAGCAGCGCCACGGCCAGGAGCGCCGCATCGAGATAGGTGAGGGGGCCGAGCATCGGTTGGCGTCCTAGGATTGCAGAGCCGGTTTTAGGCACAACGATCGAGGACATCTGGATACCCTCGCGGCGCGCAATTTCAGTGACATGGCCCGATGCTTTCCGCAAGTTCCTTGAGGTGTGTCAAGCGGGTGAGGCGGATTTTCGCGGCGCTGGTGTCGACCTCACCTGATGCCGGCACCGCAGCCTGCTTGAAGCCCAGCTTATTGGCTTCCTTAAGACGCGTTGTCATATGCCCGGCCGCTCTGACCGCGCCGGAGAGGCTGATCTCGCCGAAATAGACGTGGTCCGAGGGAAGGGCAACACCGGAAAATGACGAGAGCAGGGCGGCGGCCACGGCCACGTCGGCGGCCGGTTCGGTGATCTTCAGGCCTCCGGCGACGTTGAGGTAAACATCGTGTTGGGCGAGGCTCACGCCGCAGCGTGCGTCGAGCACGGCCAGCAGCATGGACAACCGATTGGAATCCCAGCCAACCACCGCTCGCCGCGGCGTCCCGAGCGTCGACGACGCAACCAGCGCCTGGATTTCCACCAGCAGCGGCCGCGTGCCCTCGACGCCTGCAAAGACCGCGGCGCCCGGAGCGTGCGAATCGCGCTCGCCCAGAAACAGCTCGGAAGGATTCGCCACCTCCCGGAGACCGGCGCCCACCATCTCGAAGACACCGATCTCCTCAGTGGCGCCGAAACGGTTCTTGACCGCGCGCAGGATGCGGAATGGGTGCCCCCGGTCGCCCTCGAAGTAGAGCACCGTATCGACCATGTGCTCGACAACCTTTGGGCCTGCGATCTGCCCGTCTTTAGTGACGTGACCGACGAGCAGCAGCGCCGCGCCGGTCTGCTTGGCGAAGCGGATCAGCGACTGGCAGGCGGCACGTACCTGACTCACCGTGCCCGGGGCCGCGTCCAGCGCATCGGCCCATAGCGTCTGAATGGAGTCGATGACGACTAGGTCAGGCTGCGGGCCGTCGCCGAGCGTGGCGAGTATGTTGGACAAATTCGTCTCGGCGCCCAGCGCCACGGGCGCGTCGGCAAGGCCCAGTCGCTCGGCCCGCAGGCGGACCTGAGCGATGGCCTCCTCGCCGGAGAAGTAGATCGTGCGACGCCCATCGCGTGCGAGGTTCGCTGCGAGCTGCAGCAGAAGGGTCGACTTGCCGATGCCCGGCTCGCCGCCGATGAGCAGCGCGCAGCCGGGCACGAGGCCGCCACCGGTCACACGCTGCAGTTCGGGCATGCCGGTTGGGATGCGCGGCGTGTCCTTGCTGTGCCCCTTGAGCGATTCCAGCGTGACTACGCGCCCGCGCGACGCTTTGGTCACGCCCGAGCCCGGCACCGAGCCCGGATCGGTCTCCTCGACCAGCGTGTTCCATTCGCCGCAGGACGCGCACTTGCCGGTCCAGCGTGTGGCGCTCGCACCGCAATTCTGGCAGACGAAGGAAGATCGCGCCGGTTTGGCCATGAGCGTCACGCCTCTCGCCCGAGATAGACGCGGTGCACCCGCCGGCCCAGCCGCGTCAGAAGCTCGTAGCCGATCGTCCCGGCCCGGTCTGTCAGGTCGTCGATGGTGGTGCGCGCACCCATGACCTCGACCCACGCACCGCGCCGCGCCAATTCGGGCGGCACGTCGGAAACATCCACGGTGATCAGGTCCATCGACACCCGGCCGACGACAGGCACCGGATAGTCGCCAATGAACCCCACCGGACCAGGCCTTACCACCGTCCCGCTCAAGGCGCGCAAGAAGCCGTCCGCGTAGCCGCAGGCCAACGTCGCCACCACCGCGCTGCGCTCAGTCCGGAACGTGGCACCGTAGCCGATCGGCTCGCCCTTGGCGATTTCGCGCACCTGCAGAATGCGCGCCTGCAGCCGCACCACCCACTGCATGGGATTGGCGGCGTCCTGCAGCGCGCGGCCGCCGTAGAGCGCAATGCCTGGACGCACGAGATCGTAGTGATAGTCGGAACCCAAAAACACACCGCCAGAGTTGGCGAGACTCGCCGGCGCCGGCGGCAGCTTCGCCCGCTGCTCGTCGAAGCGCTCCTTCTGCTGCGCATTCATCGGATGGGTTGGCTCGTCCGCGCACGCCAGATGGCTCATAACCAACGCCAGTGAAAACTTGTCGAAGATGTCTTGCTCGGCCGCGAGCGCCTCGACTTCGCCCGGCGGCAAGCCCAGGCGATTGATCCCCGTGTCGATGTGGACTGCCGCGCCGAGCCGGCGCCCCGTCGCATCGCAGTAGGCAGCCCATTCACGCACTTCGGCAAGGCTGCCAAGGCAGGGCCTCAGGTCAAAGCCCGCATAGTACGCTGCAGCGCCCGGCAGCAGGCCGTCGAGAATGTAGATCGCCGCGGCCGGCTCCACGTTGCGCAGCAGGCGCCCCTCCGCAAGCGTGGCGACGAAAAAGGTTGCACACCCTTCATCGTGCAAGGCGCGCGCAATTTCCTCGAGGCCGAGGCCATAAGCGTCGGCCTTGATCACGCCGGCGCATTCGGCTGTACCCGAGGCTTTGTTCAATTCCCGCCAATTCGACCTCAGCGCCGCAAGATTGATCGAGAGCACGGCCCGCGCGTCGGCCGGAATGGCGCCGAAGCGGATTCCCGCAACTGGTCCTGGCGCCGTCCTGCTCACTCCAGCCGCTCCGGCATGTACTGATCGCGCGCCAGGTCGGAGAAGCGCGTGACGCTGGACTCGAACTGGAGTTGAACCGATCCCACCGGCCCGTGGCGCTGCTTGCCGATGATGACCTCGGCCTTGCCGCTGATTAGCGCCATCTTAGCCATCCAGTCCTGGAACTCCGCCGTGCCTTCGTGCGGCTTCAGTCGCTCAACATAGTATTCCTCGCGGAACACGAACATGACAACGTCGGCATCCTGCTCGATGGAGCCTGATTCACGCAGATCCGCGAGTTGCGGGCGCTTGTCCTCGCGGTTCTCCACCTGCCGCGAGAGCTGAGACAGGGCGATGATAGGCACCGCGAGTTCCTTAGCCAGCGCTTTCAGACCGGTCGTGATTTCAGAAACTTCCTGAACGCGTCCTTCCGAGGCGCGCCGCGAGGAGCCCGTCAAGAGCTGCAGATAGTCAACCACCAGAAGACCGAGCCCTTTCTGGCGCTTGAGCTTTCGCGCACGCGCTGCGAGCTGCGCGATTGAGATGCCGCCGGTCTGATCGATGTAGAGCGGCAGCGATGACATTTCCTGCGATACCTGCACGAGCCGCTTAAACTCGTCCTCGTTGATCATGCCGCGCCGGATCTTTTCCGATGAGATCTCTGACTGCTCCGACAAAATGCGCGTCGCGAGCTGTTCGGCCGACATTTCCAGCGAGAAGAACCCAACGATGGCGCCGTCGAGAACTTTGTCACTGCCATCCATCTGGCGCTCCGCCTTGTAGGCACGCGCCACCTGGAAGGCAATGTTGGTGGCAAGCGCGGTTTTGCCCATCGACGGACGGCCAGCGAGGATGATGAGATCGGACGACTGCAACCCTCCCATTTTTCCGTCGAGATCGCGCAGCCCCGTGGCGATGCCCGACAGCCCACCGTCGCGCTGATAGGCATTGTTCGCCATCTCAATGGCGTGTGTTAGCGCGGTGTTAAAGGTCAGAAAGCCCTGGCCGTACTTGTCGGTCTCGGCGAGGGAAAAGAGGTCGCTTTCGGCTTTCTCGATCTGTTCTTTCGGTGAGAAATCGACCGGCGAGTCGTAGGCCGAGTTGACCATGTCCTCGCCGAGCATGATGAGCTGCCGGCGCACGAACAGGTCATGGATCGTCCGCCCGTAGTCGGCGGCATTGATGATGGTCGTGGCGTTCACCGCCAGCCGCCCGAGATATTGCGGCACCGTCAGATCGGATGCGATCGGCTCTGCGGTCTCGAAGAAGGTCCTGAGCGTGATCGGCGTCGCCTGCTTGCCAGCCCCGATCAGCTTGGCCGCGACTTCGTAGATACTGGCGTGCACGGGATCGAAGAAGTGCTCGGGCAGAAGGAAACTTGAAACGCGGTCGTGAGCCTCATTGTTGACGAAGATCGCACCGAGCAGGGCCTGCTCGGCTTCAATGTTGTGAGGGGGCGTCCGCAGCGGGAGGGCGTCGGAGTCCGGGCCGGAGGATTTGCCGCCGGCTATGCTGGTGAGGAGCTGTTGTGCCATGCGCGGGACGCTAGCCGATTCGGCTCCGCGCAAGTGGTAGCGGCGCCGCTCGCCGCATGGCGTGTCCCCGTTATGCACACGGGCGCGAGAATTCATTTGAGTGAGGCGCGAATCGCCCGCCTACTCTCCGGCAAGCCGGGGCGATTCTCGTTGAGATCCCGTCCGCTCGGCAGCCGCCAACTCGCGCTCGGCCTGCGGGACGTAGTCGCGCACCCAGGGCAGCGCGTCCACGCGGCGGGTGAGCTGGATCTGGAACACCACCAGGTTCTGAAACCGGAAGGCGCACTCGGAGCCTGCGAGATAGAACTCCCACATGCGGCAGAATTCCTCGCCACGGATCGCCTTGGCCTCGTCCCAGTGGGTGAGAAAGCGCTCGCGCCAGTGCCTAAGCGTCTCGGCGTAGTGCAGACGCAACACCTCGACGTCGGTGGCGATGAGACCGGAGCGCTCGATCGCCGGCAGCACCTCCGATAGCGCTGGGATGTAGCCCCCGGGGAAAATGTACTTGGCGATGAACGGATTCGTGATCGTCGGCTGATCTGAGCGGCCGATGAAATGAACGAGCGCAACGCCGTCCTCCGCCAGCAGCTCCCGGGCCTTGCGGAAGAACGTAGCATAGTGATTGACGCCGACATGTTCGAACATGCCGACGGACACGATGCGGTCGTATTGGCCCTCGATGTGGCGGTAGTCCTGCAGATGAAACTGCACCGCATGTTGCAGGCCCTGGCGGTCGGCCCGCTCCTGGGCCAGCTTCAGTTGCTCGACCGACAGCGTCACGCCATCGACGCTGCAGCCAGCAGTACGCGCGAGATACAACCCAAGTCCGCCCCAGCCCGATCCGATGTCGAGCACGCGATGGCCGTCGCGTACGGCGAGCTTCGCCGCCAGATGCCGTTTCTTGGCAACCTGGGCCTCCTCGAGATCCATGCGCTTGTCGGAGAAGTAGGCGCAGGAATATTGCCGATCACTGTCGAGGAACAGATCGTAGATCGTGCCGTCGATATCGTAGTGGTGCGAGACGTTGCTGCGTGCACGGCGGGCCGGGTTGAACTGCGCCAGGCGCCGGGTCATGTAGCGCGCCAGGTCGAGGCTGTGGCTCCACCTGGGGAGCGGCCGCTCCATCATGTTTTGGAGCACGACGGCAAGGAGGTCGTAGATGGTGCCTTCCACCATCACGAGACGGCCCTGCATATAGGCCTCACCCACCACAAGCTGCGCGTCGAGTGCGAGCTGTCGTTCCACGCGCTTATCAGCGAAACGGGCGACGACGGGCCGACCCTCGCCGTTGCCGAAACTGTGGCGGAGGCCGTCGCTCGTGATGAAGGTCAAACTGCCGCGAACGACGATGCGGCGCAGGATAAAGGCCAGCGGCTTGAACATAGCCAACCTCGACGCAAACCCTCCCTTCGTCCCGCCATGCCCGCATTTGGCAGAACACTGACGACCCAAATATACGAAAGTCGTAGGTGGCTGACTAGATCGCGTCGCGCAGGCGTGATATGCGGCCCGGATGCCACGCGGGGAGCGATGGCACCATCCGCGCCCTGCGTTTAGTTCTGTTTCGCCTCCGGCTCGGTCTCGCCCTCTTCATTGGCCGGGCGGCCACCCTCAAACACGGCATCGGGATCGAAGGTTTCGATGTCCAGAGCCTCCTCGCGCACGACGGTCACATCCTCGCCGCGAGACTGACGTTCGGCTTCGGCGTCAGACCGCGCCACGTTGATCTGAACTTTGACCACAACCTCGGGATGCAAAGCCACCTGCACAGGGTGCAGGCCCAGCGCCTTTATAGGACGGTCGAGCAGGATCTGTCGGCGATCCACGGAGAAGCCGCCTTCCGTCACGGCTTCCGCAATGTCTCGCGGAGAAACGGACCCGTAAAGCTGGCCGGTATCGCCGGCCTGCCGGATGGTCGCGAACTGTTGGCCCTCCAGTTTCTCGGCCACGGCCTGGGCTTCTTTCTTCAGTTCTAGATTGCGCGCCTCAAGCTGGGCGCGATCCTTATCGAACCGAGTCTTGTTATCGTCCGTGGCGCGAAGTGCCTTGCCCTGCGGCAGCAAAAAGTTGCGCGCGTAGCCATCCTTGACCTTGACGACGTCGCCCATCTGGCCAAGGCGTCCTATGCGCTCCAAAAGTATGACCTGCATGTTCCAGTCTCCTCGATTGGGTGTGATAGATGATCGGGATCAGTCGGGTGTCGATGGGCCGGGCGGTTGTGTCCGCCGCAGCGGCAGGAACGGCTCCAACAGCGCCAGCAGGGCGATGATGAGTGCAGCCCATGTGTTGAGGATTAGCAGCGACAGGTACACGCCCCACAGCACGAACGGACGCGACGGCTTCCCGCGCGTGATGAAGTGCACGATGGCTAGCCCCATCAACACGTAGGCGAGAAAGAAGGCGCCCGCGAAGCCCGAGCCCAACAGCGCCGGGTAGCCGGTCATAAACGTCATGGCAAAAGCGGCCGCCAACCCTAGCGCCAGCCAGCGCGGATACGTCAAGGCCGAAAGATCCGGCCACGGCCGCATCAGGCGGCCCGACATTCGTGTGATACGACCGGCAAGCCAAACATTGACTAGAAAACCTCCGAGCCATGTCATGGCGAACCCAGCCGGCAGTGCATAAAGCGCGAAATCCGTCACCGCGGCGATCTCGTCGCCGCTTAGTGGCTTGTCCTTGAAGCCTGGCAGTTCCTTCAGAAACACGTTCTCAATGAGGTCGCGCAGAAGCATGCGCAACGCCTCCAGATCAGCCCCGAGCAGGAACACGCTTATCGTGGCGACGCCGCCCGCGATCAGCGCTGCTGCGGTCACGAGATGTCCGGCCGGATACCACTCCAATGCCGAGGTACCTCGCGCCGCCGTCTCATCGACCGGGCGGGCGAGCAAGGCCAGGTAGCAGATCGCCGCGACCGGAAGCCCCTGGGTCAGGAAGAACATGAGCGCGGACTTGACGCCCAGCGCGGCGGAAACTCCGGCTGCGCCCGCCAACGCTGAGATCCCGGCGGCAGCCGAGCCCCATCCGAGGCCGCTAAGGAGACTGGGCAAAGGCACCAGCAGATACAGCAACAACCGGCCAGCGCCCCCACCCGCCGCAGCTGAGGCAAAGAGCACTGCGGACGCCAGTCCGCCGCCGATACCTATGAGAAAAAACCCAGGCATAACACAAGCTGTCCCGCGCTCTGGCGGTTAGAGGCCGGCCAAGGCCGGCCCCAACCTTTCGACATCATCCTCAGGCCTCGACGCGCGGCCTGACCGCCATCACTTGATCAGGTACGGTAGCAGGCCCAGGAAGCGCGAACGCTTGATTGCCTTGGCGAGCTCACGCTGCTTCTTCGCGGACACAGCTGTAATACGGCTCGGCACGATCTTGCCGCGCTCGGAGACGTAGCGCCCAAGCAGGCGCGCATCCTTGTAGTCGATCTTCGGTGCATTGGCGCCTGAGAATGGGCACGTCTTGCGGCGGCGATGGAACGGTCGGCGTGCCGGAATGATTGCGATCTCGGCCATTATTCGCTCTCCGTTCCTGAGGCTGCGCGCGGCGGGCGCGCATCATCGCGATCGGGGCGTGGCCCGCGCGGCCCGCGAAATCCGCCGCCGTCGCCATCGGGGCGCGGTCCACGATCGCTTCTGAAGCCGCCACCGTCGCGGTCACCACCACGAAAGCCGCCACCACCGCCGCCGCGGAAACCACCGCCGCCGCCGCCGCGGAAGCCGCCACGGTCACCGCCGCGGAAGCCACCGCCGCGGTCGCCGCGCTCCTCACGGTCGCCCTTGCGCATCTGCACAGACGGCTCGGTCTCGAGCTGGTCGACCTTGATAGTCAGAAAGCGAACGATGTCCGTCGACAGCCCCATGCGGCGTTCCATTTCGGCAACGGCTGCTGGGGACGCATCGATATTCAGAAGAGAATAATGTGCCTTCCGATTCTTCTTGATTTTATGGGCGAGGGATTTCAAACCCCAATATTCGCTCTTGGCGATTTTGCCGCCGCCTTCCTCGATAACCTGACTGAATTCCTTAGTCAGAGTCTCGACCTGCTGGGTCGAAATATCCTGGCGCGCCAGGAACACATGCTCGTATTGCGGCATGCCGTGGCCTTTCCTATGGTTTCATCTCCTCCGGCGCAAAGCCCCTTATGAGCCCTTGCAAGGCCCACCAGGATACTCATAGAGCGGAGACACAGGGAGCCGGGACAAATGCCCAACCGCGTTACCGCAGCCTCCCGTTCAGCCTCCGACCGGAGCAAGTGGCGCCTCTTATACGGGTTTAACCGGCCTGGGCAAGCGATTCCGGCTCTATTATGGCCGCTTTCCAGGCGGAGCTTGACAGTTTCGGGCGCCCTATGTCTAAAGCGGCCGGACGGGCCAACGCCGCGCCCGGGCTGCGAATAGGAAGAAAATGACGATCGCATTCCTGTTTCCGGGACAGGGGAGCCAGTCCGTCGGCATGGGCGCCGAACTGGCGGCGAACTTCTCATCGGCACGTCTGGTTTTCGATGAGGTCGACTCGGCGCTCGGCCAGAAGCTGTCTGAGATCATGTTCCAAGGCCCCCTTGACACACTAACGCTGACTGAGAATGCGCAACCGGCCCTCATGGCCGTGTCGCTCGCCGTGATCCGGGTGCTGGAAAAGGAAAAGGGCTTCAGCTTGACCGGCAGTGCCAAATTCGTGGCCGGACATTCGCTCGGAGAATACTCGGCCCTTGCAGCGGCAGGCGCCTTCTCGATCGCCGACGCTGCGCTACTCCTGAAGCTCAGAGGCAAGTCAATGCAGGCCGCGGTGCCGGTCGGGCAGGGCGCGATGGCCGCTCTGCTTGGTGTCGGTCTCGACGCGGGCCGCGCTCTCGCAGCCGAAGCGGCTCAAGGCGAGGTGTGTCAGGTTGCTAACGATAATGAACCGACCCAGATTGTCATCTCGGGCGCTAAGACGGCCATCGACCGCGCCGGCGAACTCGCCAAGAAACACGGCGTGCGCCGCTTCATGCCACTCAACGTCTCCGCGCCATTCCATTGCGCCATGATGCAGCCCGCCGCCGATGTCATGGCGGAAGCGCTGGGCCGCATCGCGATCAAGGTGCCTGCCGTCCCCGTCGTCGCCAACGTCCTTGCTTCTGCGATCTCCGATCCCGACGAAATCCGCAAACGCCTCGTGGAACAGGTCACCGGCACGGTGCGCTGGCGCGAATGCATCGCGTACATGGCGGCTCAGGGTGTGACATTCTTTTGCGAGGCGGGGTCCGGCAAGGTGCTCTCCGGTCTCGCCAAGCGGGTCGCCAAGGATGCTGACGCCGCTTCGATCGGAACCCCCGCCGATATCAATGCCGCGCTTGCGAAGCTTAGCTAACAGGAAAAATCCCATGTTCGAGCTCAAGGGCAAGACGGCTCTCGTGACCGGGGCCACCGGCGGCATCGGCGGTGCCATTGCGACCGCGCTGCACGCGCAGGGCGCCACGGTCGCCATCTCCGGCAGGCAGTTCGACAAGCTCGAAGCGCTGGCGGCAGAGCTCAAAGAGCGCGTTCACATCTGTCCGTGCGATCTGGGCAACAAGGACCAGGTCGGCAAACTGATCGAGGAGGCGACGAGCAAGCTCAGCCGTCTCGACATCCTCGTCAACAACGCCGGACTGACGAAGGACAACCTGTTCATGGTCATGAAGGACGAGCAGTGGGACGAGGTCATCGCCGTCAACCTGACGTCCACCTTCATGCTGATGCGCGCGGCGGTCCGGGGCATGATGCGCTCCAAGACCGGATACGGGCGCATTATCAACATCTCATCGGTATCGGGTGTGCTCGGCAATCCGGGGCAAGGTAACTACGCTGCATCCAAAGCCGGCATGATCGGCATGACGAAGTCGGTTGCGCGCGAGGTCGCCTCGCGCGGGATCACCGCCAATTGCATTGCGCCCGGCTTTATCAAAACACCCATGACCGACGCGCTGAATGAGAAACAGGTTGCAGCCATCAAGGAGGCTATACCCGCCCAGACCTTCGGAAATCCTACCGACATAGCCGCCGCGGCCGTTTACCTTGCGAGCGAAGAAGCCCGCTATGTGACCGGCCAGACGCTGCATGTGAACGGCGGAATGCTAATGATCTGAAGGGCCACGAGGCGTGGCCTAAAAGGCATGAGGGCGCACTGGCCATGGCGAATGAAGTGTGTTAACGAGCGCCGGTTTAGGGCTGCAACTGCGGGAACTGACGTTAGAATGCCAGCCAGAGGAATATAGATTCGCGACTTTGTTTTGGACGATGTCCGGGCAGAGTTAGGACAGGTGACCTCAGGCTTTATCTAAACCGCGCAGGTGGCGGCCGGCGGCGTAGGTGACCGGACAATACAAAAGCAAACGGAACAACTTGATAGCCGCGAGGATGACAGATGAGTGACGTCGCAGAGCGCGTGAAGAAAATTGTGGTAGAGCACCTCGGAGTCGAAGCCGAGAAGGTGACGGAGAGCGCGAGCTTCATCGACGATCTGGGCGCCGACAGTCTCGACACCGTCGAGCTCGTGATGGCTTTCGAGGAAGAGTTCGGGTGCGAGATACCCGACGACGCCGCCGAGCAGATTCAGACTGTCGGCGACGCCGTGAAGTTCCTGGCAAAGCAGGCCAGCACCCAGTAGGGGCTGGCTTTCGGACACCGGCTGCGAGGCGCTGATGCTGGCCGGGCGTTCCAGCAAGGCCATCAGCAGAACCGGACGGATACGCTAATGCGACGGGTGGTGATCACCGGGCTCGGGCTAGTCACGCCGCTGGCGAGTGGCGTCGAAGCCGGCTGGTCGCGGCTGCTTGCCGGCAAGAGTGGCGCGCGCCGCGTCGAGGAGTTCGAGGTCTCGGACATCTCCTGCCAGATCGCTTGCTTTATTCCCCGCGGCGACGGTTCCAACGGTACGTTCAACCCGGACGATTGGATGGAACCGAAGGAGCAGCGCAAGGTCGATGACTTCATCATCTACGCCATGGCTGCCGCCGAGCAGGCGCTGCGCGACTCCGGCTATGAGGCCAAGACATCCGACGAGCAGGAACGCAGCGGCGTTCTCATTGGCTCGGGCATCGGCGGCCTGAGCGGTATCGCAGAGACATCCCTGCTGCTCGCGGAGAAGGGCCCGCGCCGCGTCAGCCCGTTCTTCATTCCCGGCCGACTCATCAACCTCGCCTCGGGCCAAGTCTCCATCCGGCATCAACTCAAGGGCCCCAATCATGCTGTGGTCACAGCGTGCTCGACAGGTGCGCATGCGATCGGCGATGCCGCGCGCTTGGTGGCGCTGGGCGATGCCGATGTCATGGTGGCCGGCGGTGCCGAGAGTCCCATCTGCCGCATCGCCATGGCCGGCTTCGCTGCCTGCCGCGCCCTCTCGACCCACTTTAACGACGAGCCGACGAGAGCATCGCGTCCCTATGATAAGGATCGCGACGGCTTTGTCATGGGCGAGGGCGCGGGCATTGTCGTGCTTGAAGCGCTCGAGCATGCGAAGGCGCGCGGCGCACGCATTTATGGCGAGGTCATCGGCTACGGCCTGTCCGGTGACGCCTATCACATCACGGCGCCCGCCGAGGACGGCGACGGGGCGTTTCGATGCATGCGCGCTGCCTTGAAGCGGGCCGGCATCGACGCCAGCGAGATCGACTACGTCAACGCGCACGGCACCTCGACACCCATGGGTGACGAGATCGAGCTTGGCGCCATCGAGCGGCTGTTCGGCAATTCCGCCGGCAAGTTGGCGATGTCCTCCACCAAATCGGCAATTGGCCACCTGCTGGGTGCCGCAGGCGCCGTCGAGGCCATCTATTCCGTTCTGGCGATCCGCGACAATGTCGCTCCGCCAACACTCAATCTCGACAATCCGTCGGTGGAAACGGCGATCGATCTCGTGCCCCACACGGCGCGCCAAAGAAACATCGATACGGTGCTGTCAAATTCCTTCGGCTTTGGCGGTACCAATGCGTCGCTGGTCATCCGACGCCTGGCGAACTGATCGTCCGCCCACCGCATACCGGCAGGAAATGCAAGCTGTTCCCGCTTTGGCCACAATTGATTGTACGGTGTCTATGCGAGTCGCGCGGATCTGCCGGCCCGTCAAGGCTACGCCCCTGCGCAAAGGCGACTGAGGTTGGAGCAGACCGGGATGCGGCCGAAATTGCCCCATGAGCGGACGCGCCGCGAGCCGACGCTGCGCGACCCAGCGCTGCTGCCGCGCAGCCTCTCGGAAGCGCTTGAGCCGACACGCGCCCCCAAAGCGCCTCGCCGCATCCGCAGCCGCAGTGAGCCCGGTCGCTTCAGCGGGTTTTTCGGCTTTGTCAACGGCCTGCTGTCGTTCCTGTTTCTTGTGGCGGCACTTGTGGGAACCCTCGCTCTCGTGCTGCAGTCAAGCTTCGACCAGTTAGGTCCGCTCGGGCATACGACGGTTGCCGTCATCCCCAAAGGCGAGGGTGTCTACGAGATCGCAAGCCGCCTAGAGCGCGAGGGCATCGTTTCGGATCGTCGCATGTTCATGGCGCATTATCTGGCCGAGCGGATGTACACGAACTATACCGACGGTAAACCTATCCAGCTAAAGGCCGGCGAGTTCGAGATCCGCAAGCAGGCCAGCTTGCGTCAAGTGCTCGATACCCTGAGCGAGGGACGGGCGATCCTATATCGCATCACCATTCCGGAAGGCTTGACCAGTGCCCAGATCGTCGACCGCTTGAAGGCGGAAACGAATCTAGAGGGCGAGATCACGCAGATTCCGGAGGAAGGGTCGCTTCTGCCCGACACGTTCAAATTCTCGCGCGGCATGGCCCGGCAGGAGCTGATCGATCGCATGCGCACCGAGCAGCAGCGCCTGCTGGCCACGCTCTGGGAGAAACGGCAGAAGGAGTTGCCGTTCGAAACGCCGCAGCAGGCCGTGACGCTCGCGTCCATCGTCGAGAAGGAGACGGGCCGCGCGGACGAACGTACCCGCGTTGCCGGCGTCTTCATCAACCGTTTGCGCACCCGCATGCGCCTGCAATCGGATCCCACCATCGTCTACGGCATCATCGGCGGACAGGGTTCGCTCGGCCGGCCCATCACGCGTTCCGACATCGACACCAAGACCGCGTACAACACCTATCAGGTTGACGGCTTGCCTCCAGGTCCGATCTGCAACCCAGGGCGTTCCGCCATCGAAGCCACGCTTGATCCGGCCAAGACCTCGGACCTTTATTTTGTCGCGGACGGTACTGGCGGACACACGTTCTCGGCGAGCCTCAAGGACCACAACTCGGCTGTCCAGACTTGGCGAAAGCTTGAGCGTGACACCAAGGCCAAGCAGGCTGAGCAGCAGGCGGCCCTTCCCGTGCCCAGCGCCATGCAGAGCGCCGATGGCGGGGCCGATGCCGCCAAGCGCGCCGCGATTGACGTTCCTTTGCCTGTGCGCAAGCCCAAGCGTTGACCGGTCGCGCCCATGTCCCCAGTTGAGACGCACCCAAGGAACCGCTAGAGCTAAAGCGCGATAGGTTCGCATCGAAGCGCTTCCGGCTTCCGTGCGAAGCGTGAATCGCACTCTGAATTAGTGACTTAGAGCAGGATTCACGTTTCGGCCGAGGCGCTTGATCTGAGGGCGCGAGCCAATCCGAAGCGACCTTGCTTCAAACTCTGCTGCAGGCAGAGAGGCGATTGCGGATCGTATGACGCTCAGAAGCATGACGGGGTTTGCGCGGAGCGCCGGCGGGCACGGTGCCGTCCGCTGGCATTGGGAGCTGCGCAGTGTGAACGGGCGCGGTCTCGATGTGCGGTTACGTGTGCCTGCCGGCTTCGAGGCCCTGGAACCGGCCATCCGCGAGCGCGTGGGCCAGCGGCTGGCACGCGGCAGCATCTCGATATCACTCAGCGTGCAACGCGACAGTCCAGTCTCGGACATTCGCCTCAACGAGGAATTGCTCGGCAAGGTGCTGGCTGCCATCGATCGCATCCGGGCGGCCGGCGATTTCGAGCGTCCGCGCCCCGACGGGTTGCTCGGCCTGCGCGGCGTGTTGGAGATCGTGGAGCAGGAGGAAAGCGAGACCGAGGTCGAGGCGCGCCAGGCCGCCATGATGGCAAGCCTCGACACGGCAATCACGGGCATGATTGAGGCTCGCACCGGCGAGGGGCAGCGGCTCGAGCCGGTCCTCCGGGGACATCTCGCCATGGCCGATACGCTCGTGGACAAGGTGGCGGCCAGTGCCGCGCGGACGCCCGAAGCGATCCGCTTCCGGCTCAAGGAGCAAGTCACTAAGCTGATGGACGCTACGCACACATTCGATGAGGCGCGGCTCTACCAGGAAGCCGCCTTGCTGGCCCAGCGCGCCGACGTGGAGGAGGAGCTCAAGCGGCTGAAGGCACACATTGGCGCCGCGCGTGATCTTCTCGCGTCGAGTGCGCCAGTGGGACGCAAGCTGGATTTCCTCGCCCAGGAATTCAATCGTGAGGCCAACACGCTGGGCGCCAAATCGAATGATCTAGAGATTACGCGTCTCGGCCTTGAACTGAAGGCGGTGATCGATCAGCTCCGGGAGCAGGTGCAGAACATTGAGTGACATGACGTCATCGCCGAAGGTCTCCGTTGCCCGTCGCGGGTTGCTGCTGGTGCTGTCCTCGCCCTCGGGAGCCGGTAAGACGACGTTGTCGCGAGAGCTGTTGAAAGCCGACTTTGGTATCGCCATTTCTGTCTCGGTGACGACACGCAAGCCGCGGCCCGGCGAAGCTGACGGGTGCGACTATATCTTCTGCGATCAGGCCGCGTTCGAGCGGATGCGCGACGCCGGCGAACTGCTCGAGTGGGCCAGCGTGCATGGTCATCTCTACGGCACGCCCAACGCTGCAGTGATGGATCTGCTGGCGGCCGGCAAGGATGTCCTCTTCGATATCGATTGGCAGGGCGCGCAGCAGCTCAAGGAGCGGGCGCCGGAGGACTTGGTGCGTGTGTTCATTCTGCCGCCGTCCGCGGCCGCGCTCGAGCAGCGTCTTAAGACGCGCGCGCAAGACGACGCGGCTGTCGTCGTGCGCCGCATCGCGGCTGCATCGGCCGAGATCGCGCATTGGGCCGAATACGAGTACGTCATCATCAACGAGGACATCGGTGTCAGCCTCGCCGGGCTACGCGCGATCCTGGCAGCCGAACGGTTGCGACGCTCACGCCAACAGGGCCTCGCCGACTTCGTGCGCGAGCTGCAGTCGGGGCTTTGATCAGCGTTTCCCCGCAGCGGCATCGAGCAGCCGCGCTATCCGTGCGAAATCTGTCACGGCAAGCTGCTCGGCGCGCTGTTGCGGATCGATGCCCGCCGCCGTTAGCAACTCGGCGGGCTCGACTTCGAGGCTTTTGAGGCTCTGGCGCAGCATCTTGCGCCGTTGTCCAAAAGCCGCAGCCGTGACGCGCCCCAAGGTCACCACCGAGCAAGGTGGCTCGGGCTTGGCCCGTGGCACGAACTCCACGACGGCTGATGCCACCGCCGGCGGCGGCGTGAAGGCCTCCGGGCCGAGCGTCATGACCACGCGTGGTTGCGTCCGCCACTGCGAAATCACCGCCAGCCGGCCGTAGGCCTTGGTCGCCGGCTCAGCCACGATGCGCTGCGCCACCTCCTTCTGGAACATCAGTAACATTCGCGACCACCACGGTGGCCAGGGCTCAGTCTCAAGCCAGCCTATCAACAGCCGCGTGGCGATGTTGTAGGGGAGGTTCGCCGCGATCACGATATCGGAAGACATGCCGCCGACGAGGTTCGGCCAGTCCGCGTCGAGGGCATCTTCCATATGGACGGAAAGCCGCCCCGGATGCCGCGCCGCGATCATCTCCAGCGCCGGAAGGCAGCGGTCGTCGCGCTCCAGCGCCACAACCCGGCCGGCACCCTCCAACAGCAGTGCCCGCGTCAGGCCGCCTGGGCCGGCTCCCACCTCAATGACCGTTACGCTTTCGAGAGGCGCCGCGGCACGCGCGATACGCCGCGTCAAATTGAGATCGAGAATGAAGTTCTGGCCGAGGCTCTTCTTGGCGGAAAGACGGAGAGAGCGGATGATGTCGCGCAGCGGGGGCAGGCCGTCGGGGCTCGTCCCAGTGCCCTGCGCGGTCATGCGCCGTGGGTCGCGCGGCGGCGCGCCATCGTCTGCGCCAGGTGCAACGCGGCGATCAGGCTCGACGGCGATGCCTTGCCCGACCCCGCGATGTCGAAGGCCGTGCCATGATCCGGTGACGTACGCACGAACGGCAGTCCGAGCGTCGCGTTCACGCCGGTCTCGAACGCTAGCGTCTTGATCGGGATCAGCGCTTGGTCATGATACATGGCGATTGCCACGTCATAACGGGCGCGTGCTGCCGCATGGAAAAGACTGTCCGCCGACACCGGGCCGGTGATGGCCATCCCCTCGGCTTGAAGCTCAGCGATCGCCGGCCCGATAATCTCTGCATCCTCGCGGCCGATTGTGCCACCTTCGCCAGCGTGCGGATTGAGGCCAGCCACGGCAATGCGTGGCCGCGCCACACCGAAATCACGGCGCAGCGCGTCGTCCACGATGCGCGCTGTCGCGAAAATGCGCTCGCGTGTCAGCTCTCCAGACACCGCCGCAAGCGGGATATGCACGGTCAGCGGCACCACGCGCAGCACGTCGCTGGCAAGCATCATGACCGGGAACCAGTCCTGGCCGGGTTTATGACGCTGGGCGAGTTCCGCGAGAAATTCGGTATGGCCCGAATGCGCAAAGCCCACCGAATACAGCACGGATTTGGCAATGGGGTTCGTCACCACGGCGGACACGTGCCCGCTCATGACGTCCTCGACGGCCTGCTCGACGGCCGCGATTACAGCGGGAGCATTGGCTGGATCCGGCCGGCCGGCAACAACGGTTGCAGGCAGGGCAATAGG
>CADEFX010000008.1:21279-43889 GCA_902826715.1 uncultured Hyphomicrobiales bacterium
GCACCGGCAGCGCAGACCGGAAGGTGCCCGCAACGTCGTCCTGTGGACCGATCGGCCGGAGCGGTGCGCTGATTCCAAGAACCCGCGACCGTTCCGTTATCGCCTTCGGGTCGGCATACAGCAAGAACGGCGGCACGCCCGACGACCCACGCCCAATCCAAGTCCCGAGGGCAATGTCGAGTCCAATTCCAGCAGGATCGCCCATGGTCAGGGCGAGCGGCCGATCAGCCGGTGAATAACCCTCGCGTCCAGGCGAAGGCATACGCTGGGTCACGTCATTTGTACTCGATCATCGCGTCCTGACGCAGATCGCGCATGTGACGCCGCGCCAAAACATCGAACTCCTTTTGCGTCAGCTCGTCCTGCACCTGCTGCCGCTTCTGCTCGTCGGCCTTCACGGTGCGCCGACCGCACACGGCATATAGCTCAACACCCGATTGCGCAAGGTTGCCCGGGACCATCTCGCCGTCTTTGGCACTGAGGAGCAGGCTGCGGGTGGGCTCAGCTACGGCCGACGACTTGGTGAACCCCATGTCCTGGTGCTGGGCATTTGGCACCGCGGCGGCGAGTGCCTGCATACCCTTGCAGCCGCCGAACTTCCGCCGCAGGGTCTCGGCTTCCTCAAGCCGCTTGGCCATGACCTTCTGGTCGATCTTGCCCGGGACGGCGAGCGTGATTTTCTGCAGCTGCAACTCTGTTTGATCTTCGCCACTGCCGGCGCCGCCCGCTGCCTCTACATATTTGTCGACATCGCGAGCGGTCACCGCGATCTGCGGACCGAACTTCCGGCGGATCACGTCGCGCCAGACGGACTGCGCGCGCAGCCGCCCCTTCATTGTGCGCGCATCGATCCCTTGGCCCTTCAGATGCTCGCTGAACTGTGCCTCGGTCATTTTGTTGCGTTCGGCGATCCCTTTGAAAATTTTGTCGGCTTCTTCGTCGCTGACATTCAACGTCAAGCGCTTCGCCTCTTGCAGCTTCAGGCGCTCATCGATCAGTTCTTCCAGTGCCTGCTTTCTGAATTTGGGTATCAAAGAAGCTTTCGCACTCTCCACCGCTTGTCGCTGCAGTGAGATGACGAAGGTCTTCTTGCGCTCTTCGAATGCGGCAATGACCTGCTCACGTGTCTTGCCCGGATTTGCCTTTATGGTTTCATCCAGAATGGCGCGCATGCGCTGGTTGGTGCTTTCCTGTTGCGCGATATTCTTCAGGTTCTCTCGAGCCCGTTCGGTGATGCCTGCGCCACCGCCGGAAACGGCAAGAAAGGCAGCGCGCTGCTGCACCTCGTAGCCTGTCACCGGCTCGTCGTTGACGAGCGCAACAATGCCCTGCCCCGATCCGCCACGCACAGATTTGTCGGGCTCTGCAGCGTTGGCCTCGCGTTGGGGCGTCGCCTTTTTCACCGGCGCAGTGGGCTTGGCCTGCTTCCTCTGCTGCTGGACAGATGGTGTCGTCGGCGTGATCACTAAACCAGGCAGCGACGTAGTTTGAGCATATCCCGGCAGCACCCCAGCGACCAAGCCGCCGCACACGAGCGCGACACGCACCAGACGCCACCGCTTTGAGAAAAAGGTTCGGTCCATGATGCTTTCGCAATCATCCTTCTGGTTCGAATCGAAGCCTTGATGCTACCCGCGGATGGAGACCTGCGGCGCATGTTATCCACATCAACGATGGCGTGCACGTGGCAGGAGCAGATGGATATTGGGAGCGCAAATCGGCAACGAATGCAAGGCCACCCAACGTCAGGTAGGGAACACCCGGCCTACCTCGCCGGCGGCTGGTTCTCGGCGAATACGTGGTCCAGGCTGTCCGTCTTGTACTTGAACTCGCCGAGGTGCT
Organism: uncultured Hyphomicrobiales bacterium; assembly: GCA_902826715.1. GTDB lineage: Bacteria > Pseudomonadota > Alphaproteobacteria > Rhizobiales > Hyphomicrobiaceae > CADEFX01. The sequence continues at coordinate 23,122 of CADEFX010000008.1, forward strand.
TGAGTTCGAAGCGCAGCATGAGGGTGCGGTCCGGCCTGAGGTCCAGGGTCGGATTGCTGATGAAGGTCTCGGTATAGCTTGCGGTAAGGACGAAGCACTCGTCGGAGTACTTGACCTGGATCATGTCCTGCAGTCTGCTGCTGTCGTCCAGGTCGTAGCGCATAATACCGCCGACCGACCAGCGATCCGTGAGTTGCAGACCAACGCCGGCCAGGATGTCTTGCTGATTGTCGACCACGCCGATGGTCGGATCGTTGCGCGTGAACGTGTACTGTGCCTGCAGTGCCAGCGGGCCGAGATTGAACCCGCCATAGACGTCCTGCCGCCGAAGCGACAGATCGTTCTCGTCAAACCGTCCTTGGGCCACGAGCTTGAAGTAGTTGACCGGGGCAAGGTAGGCGCCGATCACATAATCGGATCGGTCGTTCTCAAGACCAGTGAATGGCGAGAAGTGGGTAAGCGGTCCGGTCGCTCCGATCTCGCCGGAGAGCCCGGGATCGGTGTACGGGTTTTGCCCGGCGAGGTGGAAGCTCTGGCCGGCAAGAATGCGGGCGTATGCGCCGGAATTGGCTTGGAACGTGTACTGCAGGCCCACGTTGGCACGCGTGCCGGTCTCGATGCGATCCCAGCCTGAGAACTTGTCGACGTCGAACAGGAGCGTGTCATCCCACACGAGGCTCTTGGCATCCTCGTCCGGCAGGCGGCGTTGGGACACGCTGGCGGGACGCGTCACGATCTGCCCGATCGGCTCGACGATGTGCGAGCCCGATACCGTGTGCGCGACGAAAGGATAAGCGTATGTCAGAGCCGCTGTGGCCATGGCTCGCGTGATGGTATCCTCGCCGATCGGCGTATTGGGTACGTCTGGATCGAACCCATTGCTGAACTGGGTCGCGTCGCCGCGCACCTGCGCGAACGGCGTCCACACTTGGCCTATGCCATCAACTATTTTGCGCCGCCATTGGCTCTGGAACGAGATGCGGCTCATGTCGGTGCCGTCGGCGCGCGACAGGCTGATCGCGTTGGCATCAAAGCTCAGCTCACCGCCGAGCACCGGTTGGTTCAGAATATAGCTATAGTCGATGACCGGATGGACCCGTGATTCAGCCGTCGCCTGATCCTCGAGCAGAAGCCCGCCGAAGTGGTACAGCGATGCACCGAAGTAATTTCGCTCGCTGATACCCTGGAGGAAGACGGTGTTGACACGGTCCGTTTGCAGAATGTTGTCGAGCTTGTAGAAGCGGCGGAATGTATCGTCGCTCTCCACGGTGATATCCCACCCGAAGCGCCACCAGGACGACAGCGAGAACAAGCCCTTGGTTTCGACGCTGCCGCGCCAGCCATCGAGCCGGTCGCGCCGGGCTGGATCGACGTCGTCCAGGGTCGAAGCGTCCTGATCGATCCCGGCAAACTTGAACGAGTACTGGCCGCGAATGTCCCCGAACGATACCCGATGTCGCCAATCGCCCATCCACAACGCGCCATGCTTGGACGTATACATGGGATGGAAAGTGAAATCGTAGTTCGGCGCAAGCGCGAAATAGTAAGGGATCTCGGAGGTGAAGCCGAGTGTGGTCGAGTTACCTATTTCCGGCGTCAGGAAGCCTGAGCGTCGCTTAACCGACGGATCGGGATGCGAGAAGTAAGGCAGATAGAATACGGGAACGCCAAACAACTCGAACTGCGCGTCAGTGTAAGAGATCGTCGCGGCCTGCTGATCGTGCACGATGCGCGCCGCGCTGATGCACCAGAGCGGCGGCTTGCCGGGATCGTTCTTACACGGCGTGAACTTGCCTTGCTCGAACTCCGTCACGTTGCCTTCGCGGCGGACGGCTCGCCGCGCGGCGATGCGCGTGTCATCCTTCGCGACGACGCTGAGGCTCTGCACGAAGGCGTCGCGGAAGTCGTCGGACGTCACCAGCTTGTCGGCACGAACAATGTTGCCGTTCGGTTCTTTAAGCTGCGCGTTGCCTTCCGCCGTCAGCGTGTTGGCGTTCTGGTCGTAGATGACCTCATCTGCCGTCAGAATGTAGTTGTTGAAGTAGACCTCGACATTGCCGCGGGCGATGACCCGGTTCCTGTTGTTGTCGTAGATCAGCTCGTCGCCTTGGAGATAGAGCGGCTGCGCCTTGTCGATCTTCTGAACAGGGCCGCCGAGGATGCCGCCCTTTTGCTTCGGGAAAGAGCTGTCGCTGGCGGTGCCGGTGCGAGAGGCGAGGCTCGGATCCTGGGCGCGGGCGACCAGCGCTCCGCCCGCGACGCATGCAACGGTGACAACAAGCGCAGTAAACAGGCGCACACAGCCGAAGCCACGCGCGAAGCCTGCCTTGGCTTGCGATGTCCGCGCGTCACGCATCAACTCAGCCGTCCTCCTGGTGGAGCAGCACCGTTAATGACCCCAAACACGCCACAACCACTGGCACCCACACCGCCGCCGTCGGAGGGGCGATGCCGGCTATGCCAACCTGCCGAGAGACTTCCGAAAGTAGAAAAAAGCCAAATCCCCCAAGCGTCCCGACGAGAACCATAGTCTGTATCCCACCCCCGCGGAATGACCGCAAAGACACAGCTGCGGCCAAAAGGACGGTAACCATTAGCAGTAGTGGGCGACTTAGCAGCGTTTCGTATTGAACGCGGAACCTTGAAGCAGAAAGGCCAGCCTTTTCAGCGATCTCAATCAGGGCGGGCAATTCCCAGAAAGAGAGGCTCATGGCGGCGCCAAGAGCATCTGCAACCCTTTCTGGAGCAAGGAAGGTGCTGACCGCGTACGTGTGGAAAAACTCCGGTTCCCGGCCCGCCTTGGAGACCTGCGCCTTCTCGAGGTGCCAATAGCTATCGAGAAGTACTGCGCGCTCGGCATCGACGCGTTCGATGAAGTGGTCGTCCCGGTCGTATTGGATCAATGTCAGGTTGAAAAGCGTGCGGCCGTCGCCGGCCGCGGCACCGGCATTCATCACGGATGGACCGTCTGCCCCGTCCTGACGCAGCCAGGCTCCGCTGCCATCGCTCTTGAGCACCGTCGCCTCCCGGCCAAATGTAGAGGCGAACAGCCGCTCGGACTCCGCCCGCGCCTGCGCAGCGAGCGGGCTGTAAGCCACGGCTGCGAGCACGCCGATAACGAAGGCCACAAGCAGCCCAGGCGCCAGAAACTGCCAGACCGACATGCCGGCGGCCCGCATGACAATTAACTCAGACTTACGTCCAAGCAGGAGCAGGGCGCCGATACTGCCGGCCAATGCACAGAAAGGCAGCAGGATTTCGGTGTAAGCCGGGAGCCGCAAGAGAGCCATCCAGGCTATGCTCATGGTCGGAACACGGCCGTACTTGCCCGCTTGCCGCAGCAACTCAACGATGTCGATCATGAAGATCAGAACAGCGCATAGGAGGAAGGTGCCCGTGATCGTCAGAAGGAACCGGCGGCCGACGTAGCGCCACAGAATGACACCCGGCCCAACCTGTGCCCGATGTGTACGGTTGGCGAGGCGCCTCCACAGCGCCAGGCCCGTGACGACTTCCGAGATGCGTTCCAAGCCGCCAGCAATCAACTGGGCCACTTTGGAACCCTGGTGCGGGCGCATGCGCCGCTGTGCCATCACGATTGCCAGAATGACGGCGATGACAGGCAGCGCATAGACGATCGGCACGGCCGACGCTCGCACGGATACAAGATTTGTGGCCGCCAATCCTCCCAGCCGCAATCCCGCAGCCACGACAAACGCCAGCACGATGCTTTCGATACGATTTTGGCGCGTCGTCTGCGCCTGTCCGACAAACGCGATTGCGATCAGCACAAAGGCAAACGGATATAGCGGGCTGGACAATCGCTCATGCAACTCGGCGCGCAGCTGACCGGGCTGATGCCGAACGAACCAGTCCTCTGGTGGAGGATGCACCAGTTCGCTGTAGTACCGCTCGCGCGGCTTCAGCGACACGTTGCCTTCCTTGGTCTCAAAGCGCGCCAGGTCCACGGCGTAGCGATCGAACGCCACGATCTGGATCGGTTCGGTCATGCTGGTGCGACGCAGAATGTGCCCGGTCTGCATCAGAAGATAAGCGCTTTCGTCCTGCTTGATGATACGGCCGCGCTCCGCCAGGAACGTCATGACCTGCTTGTCATCGCGGGCATCGTGCATGACAAGCCCGAGCAGTTCGCCATCGAGCGAGCGCTCGCGAATGTGGAAGGTCAGATTGTTCTCCGGGCTCGAAAATCGCCCCGGCTGGATCACCTGGGTGATGAGGTCCGTACGGACCTGGACAACGTAGTCACGCAGCAGGCGCAGACTCCACGGCATGCCAATATGGTTCACGAACGTCACAGCCATGGACACGAGTAGGGCCAGCACCAGCAGCGGACGCGCCGCGTTCCAGACCGTGGCTCCGGCCGCCGTCGCCACGATCAGCTCGCTGTCGCCGTTCAGGCGGTTGAGGACGTGAATGACCGCGACGAGAAGGGCCAGAGGCGCGACCAGCGCCATCAGGTTGGGAAGCGCCAGCAGGGTCATCTTGATGAAGATCCAGGTTTCCTGGCCCTGGGTGGTCACGAGGTTGAGCTGCCGCAACGCCAGTGCGATCCAAACCACGCCGGAGAGCGACAGCAGGATCAGAAGCAAGGTGCCGGCGGACTGGCGGAACACATAGCGCGCGAAGATCGTGCCGAACGTGGTCATGGCGCGCCAAGCTGCTGCGGCTGGACCTGGTTTGGCTCGCGGTGTGGATGACCCACGGTCGCAGGGTCAGAGCCGCCTCGGCGCACCGCATCCCGATCCCGGCAGGCCCGCATGTCTTAGTCCCCTCGCACCGGGGCACCAGCGGCACCCATCCCCCGGCGCGCCATCGCCCAGCGCTTCCCTGTGTGGTCAGAGATTCAGCCCTTTTTGGGACTTCTGCGCATGCCGGTGTCAACTTCCCCGCCCGGTGGCGTGGAAGCCACGGCGCTGGACGCCTTGTCATTCTAGTCCGAGGCTCTAAGCTCGCTCCAATCATCGTCGTCCCGCCCGTTGCTGGGCCTGCAGGACACCGCCTCCGTTTTGAGCCGGCGCGGCTGCAGCCGCGCCCGGCTGCTCGCAACACCAAGTGGAACCCGCGCAATGACCGACCGCATCGATATTAAGTTTGCAGCGCTCGATAGCAAGCTTGCCCAGACGGCGGTGCTGCTGGCGGGGCCGGATGTCGCCCTGGGATCCGTCGGTCGGCAACTCAACGACAGGGCTCAAGGTAAGCTGCTTAGAGCGGCGGCGGCTGCCGACTTCAACGCCCGAGTCCGCAGCACAGTCGAGGTGCTGGCGCCAGATCGCATCGATATCGGACGGGTCGTGCTCGTCGGGATCGGAGCGGGCTCCGATCTGAAGGAGCTCGATTGGATCGGTCTCGGTGGCCTCGCTTTCGCCCAAGCCTCTGCCCGCAAGGGCTCCGACGCAACCATCGTGGCAGAAGTCGCTGACAGCGTCGAGGCGCCTCCCGATCTTGCTGCCATGCTCGCCTATGGCGCGCTGCTGCGCAGCTACACCTTCACCAAGTACCGCTCGAAGCCTGAGGACGAAGCCAACAGCAACGGCGAGCCCCCGCGCAAGCTGAGAAGCTTGCAGATCCTGTGCGCGGACCCCAACGCCGCGCGGGCGGCATTCGAGCAGCTGCGCCCAGTGGCTGAAGGCGTGTTCCTCGCCCGCGACCTCGTCAACGAGCCAGCTAACGCGTTGGGTCCGGTGGAGTTTGCCGAGCGCCTGCAGCCGTTGGCACGTCTCGGGCTGGAAATCGAGATCCTCGCCGAAGACAGGCTCCAGGAGCTCGGTATGGGTGCTTTGCTAGGAGTTGCCCAGGGCAGCGATCGCCCAGCACGCGTCGTGGTCATGCAGTGGCATGGGGCCAAATCCAAGAAGGCCAAGCCCATCTGCTTTGTCGGCAAGGGCGTCGTGTTCGATACGGGCGGAATTTCCATCAAGCCGGCCGGCGGCATGGAGGACATGAAGGGCGACATGGCCGGAGGTGCATGCATTGCAGGACTCATGCAGGCGCTTGCCGGCCGCAAAGCCCAGGTCAACGCGATCGGCCTCATCGGCCTAGTGGAGAACATGCCCTCCGCGAAGGCCCAGCGCCCGGGCGACATCGTCAAGTCCATGTCGGGACAGACCATCGAAGTACACAACACCGATGCGGAGGGGCGCCTCGTGCTCGCCGACGTGATCTGGTACGCACAGGACCGTTTCAAGCCGCGCTTCATCGTTGATCTCGCCACGCTCACCGGTGCCATCATCGTCGCGCTCGGAAAGGAGTACGCCGGGCTCTTCTCGAACGACGATCGCCTTTCCGGCGAGCTTTTCGAAGCCGGCACCGTGACAGGGGAGAAGGTCTGGCGCATGCCGCTCGGCAAGGCATACGACAAGCTCATCGACAGCAAGACCGCCGACATGAAGAACATCGGCGGGCGCTATGGCGGCGCGATCACGGGCGCCCAGTTCATTCAGCGCTTCGTCAAGGATACTCCGTGGGCGCATCTCGACATCGCGGGCACCGGCATGGATACGACCCGCAGCGACATCAACCAAAGCTGGGGTGGCGGCTGGGGGGTCAGGCTCCTGGACCGGCTGGTGGCGGACAAGTACGAGAAGGGCGAGAAGGCAGCAAAGTAGGGACGCAGACGGTCTTTGTTGCGGCCTTGTAATCTACAGATTATATATCATATTATTCCATAATATATATTATGCGAACCAAGGCGGACGGAGTCACCGTGACCGCTCCAAGATGAAGTCGGCGATGCGTTCTGCCAATCCGGTCGAGAGCGGCATGCTCGGATTGGTATAGGCCTGCTGCAGCGATTCCGCAGTGCGCCCAGCGTCCTTCAAAGTGTGGCCCATGCCCGGTTCCCAATAGCCCTCTGCGTCCGTGCGCGCAGCCATGAGCCCGTCGAAGTCGCTCTTGCCCACTTGGACGTCTCGCCCTCCCCCCACGACGAGCGTTGCTTGCGACGTCTTAGCCGCAAGCGCGGCCGGATCGATCGCCATTAGCGACCTGAGATACGGCTGCACGCTGGGCCGGAAGGCGGCCTGCAGGTGCGGGCTGACCTCTGCGACGTCCTCGCCGCGCTCGAGGGCAGCCACGATGCGCAACGCGTCGGAGGCAATTGCCGGATGGGTGCCGGATCGTGAAAACTGCTCGCGCAAGATGCTGCCCAGCCGGCGGCCGGGCGTAGCCAGCAGCACTATCGCCGCCGGCTTCACCCGGGCGGCGCTCATCAAGGCCAGTAGGCCGCCCTCGCTGTGCCCCATCAACGCGATGGCGGTGATGCCTGGCCTGCCGCGCAGCCAGTCCGCCACCGTCATGGCGTCGTCGACCATGTGCGTGATCCGGAGGTCCGTCTCCCGTATGGCGATGGCAGCGCTTCCCGCCAAGCCACGCTTGTCGTAGCGGACGGAGGAAATGCCACGCTCAGCCAGCGCTTCCGCCAGCAGCTTGTAGGTGTCGGTCTTGAGGCCGAGCGCGCTGTTGCCGTTGCGATCGGTGGGACCCGACCCCGCGATGATCACGACGCCGATGGCGGAAACGTTGCCTTTGCCCGCGACGAAGGTGGCGGCGAGCCCGTCGATGTGTACGTCTTGCACGTTTTCGGTTCGAGCCGTGCCCGCTAGCAGCGCCAGACTTCCAAGTAGGGCGGCGGCCCAGCAGATGGGTCGCCAGCGGGTCTGGTTCACGCTGTTGGAGCATGAGGTGTACCCTGCGCTCGTCGATTTCATGCTATCAGCCCGTCCGAACATCATCATGCAAGGATCTCACCATCATGCCGGATCCTGCTGTGCCCGCCGCCGCCCAGCTCAACCGCTTGCTCGACATCATGGCGGCACTACGGACACCGGGCACCGGTTGCCCGTGGGACCTCGTGCAAACCTTCGCGACCATAGCACCCTACACCATCGAGGAGGCCTACGAGGTGGCCGACGCTATCGACCGCGGCCACATGTCCGACCTCAAGGAGGAACTCGGCGATCTGCTGCTGCAGGTGGTCTATCACGCCCGCATAGCCGAGGAGCTGAACGCGTTCGCGTTTGCTGATGTCGCGGCCGCTGTCACCAACAAGATGGTGCGCCGGCACCCGCACGTGTTCGGCACGGCCGAGCAGCGCGCGGCCGGCGCCCCGAAAGGGTTCTGGGACAAGGCCAAAGCCGACGAGCAGCGCGCGAGAGCCGCAGTGCAAGGAGCCGGCATTGCAGCTCCAGGGCACGAGCGCCTGCTCGATGCCGTTCCGGTCGGGCTGCCGGCGCTGACCCGCGCGGTCAAGTTGCAGGGCAAAGCCGCCAAGGTCGGTTTCGACTGGCCGTCTCTCGCGCCCGTGTTCGCCAAGATGAAGGAAGAGCTGGCAGAGTTTGAGGACGCCGTCGCGAAAGGCAACCGTACTGCCGTCGAGGAGGAATACGGTGATTTGCTGTTCGTCCTTGCCAACGTGGCGCGCCATCTCGCCATCGACCCGGAGACGAGCCTGCGGGGGGCCAACCAGAAGTTCGTGCGCCGCTTCCGCTACATCGAGGATCAGCTCGCCCAGCGTGCCTCGTCGCCCGCGCAATCCAGTTTGGATGAAATGGATGCGCTGTGGAACGAGGCGAAGGACCACGAGCGATCCGAGCCGGGTGCCTAGAGAGGCAACGCCAGCCCCGCACGCTTCAATTGCCCTGCGAGCCGGCCGCGGAGCGCTTCGCCGATGCGAATGCGGTAAACCGTCGCTCCGGCATCATTGGTCTGGCGGTCGAGCACCTCCGTGTTCCCGTGCAGCCAGTGCATCAGCGCTCCGGCTTCGGCCGGAACCTCGATCGTCAGCGTCCTGTTGTTTTCCGCAAGCCGCGAGTCGATTGCCTCGAGCAGCGCGCCAATGCCCTGGCCCGTGAGGGCGGAGACAAGAACCGGCCGGCGGGCGGCGCGGGGCGCCATGTTTGCCAGCTCCTCGCGTTCTTGCGCAGGAAGCCGATCGATTTTGTTCCAGACTTCCATCACGTTGGTGTCGGCGCTCTCAGCGTCGATGCCCAAGTCTTGCAAGACATGCTCGACGTCGGTGCGCTGGGCCTCGTGCTCGGGATGGCTGATGTCGCGCACATGCAGAATCAGGTCGGCTTCGACGACCTCTTCCAGCGTCGCGCGGAAGGCGGCCACAAGCATTGTCGGGAGGTCGGAGATGAAGCCGACCGTGTCCGACATGATGATGCGTTGTCCGCTGCGCAACCGCACCTCGCGCATGGTTGGATCGAGCGTCGCGAAAACCTGATCCTCCGCCAGCACGCCGGCGCCTGTGATGCGATTGAAAAGCGTCGACTTGCCCGCGTTGGTGTAACCTACGATGGCGACCACGGGATACGGCACCCGCTGCCGTCCCGCGCGATGGAGCGTGCGCGTTTTGACGACGATGTCCAGCTCTTCACGAATCTTCTCGATACGCTCCTGGATGAGCCGGCGGTCGGTCTCGATCTGGGTTTCACCGGGGCCGCCGAGGAAGCCGTAGCCGCCGCGCTGCCGCTCGAGATGGGTCCAGCTGCGAACGAGCCGGCTCCTCTGATACGTCAGATGCGCCAGTTCCACCTGCAGGCTGCCTTCGCGCGTCTGCGCGCGGCGGCCGAAGATTTCTAGTATCAGCCCCGTGCGATCCAAAACCTTGCAGTTCCATTCGCGCTCGAGGTTGCGCTGCTGCACCGGCGTGACGGCATGATCGACGATCGCAAGCTCGATCTTCCCGTCCGCGATCTGCTCGGCAATCTCCCGCACCTTGCCCGAACCGAACAGCGTGGACGGACGTGGCGCTGGCACCGGCACGATGATGGACTCGCACACATCGAGATCGATAGCCTGGGCAAGTCCCCTGGCCTCGGCAAGCCGGTCATCGAGGCTGTGCGCAAATCCGCTGCGCGAGCCGTTGCCCGTATGTGCGCGGCGGCGCAGATCCGGCACGATCACAAGCGCGCGCGTCCGCGCACTGCCTCCCATGAAGCCATCGCGATTGATGCGCGCCTGGTTATGTTCGTCTGACGCTGCGATGAGGATCGCTAACTTTGCTGTGCATCCGAAGGATCCTGATCCATCAGGTGGACCGGCTGGCCCGGCATGATGGTCGAGATCGCATGCTTGTAAACCAATTGTGAATGCCCGTCACGCCGCAGCAGGACACAGAAATTGTCGAACCACGTGACAATCCCTTGCAGCTTCACCCCATTGATAAGGAAAATCGTGAGGGGCGTTTTGTTCTTGCGGACGTGGTTGAGGAAGGTATCTTGGAGGCTCTGTGCACGTTCAGCAGCCATAGCAGTTTCTCTTTTTTGTTGTTTCTATTTTGAGCACGGCGACGGGTTCCGCACCTATTGCGTGTGCAGGATAACACTCCCGCGGCGTTGCCAAAACAGGCTTTGACGGCGGTTGACCTAGACCGAATTGGCCGTGCGCGCAACCATCCTCACGTCACGGATCTGCGACCTACGCGTGCTGATGGAACGTTTCACGCAGTCTGTCATGGTCAACAAGGCCTCGCCGTTGGCGATCGCTCTGCCATCGATGGACACCAAGCGTTACACGCTGCTGGCCAGCGGCAGGAACGCTCGCCTACTCGACGGTAAAACGGCCGTTCCATGCGATGCCCCCTCGCGGTCCAGAACGTCCATGAGCGCGGTACGGGTCACGTCGCGCGGGATGGAATGATCGGCGGCACGCGTCACACGCCTACGGTCCTTGTCGAGGATCCAGGCACTGTCGTGCAACGATCCCCGCCCCGCAATCTCGCGTTCCGGCGAGCCTCAGCTCGCGCGCTGCTCGCCGGAGCGCTGATCCGAGCTGACGCCCAGCGCGCGCAGCTTGCGATGCAGTGCGGAGCGCTCCATGCCCACGAACTCGGCCGTGCGTGAGATGTTGCCACCGAAGCGATTGATCTGCGCCAGCAGATACTCGCGCTCGAAGATCTCGCGGGCCTCGCGCAGCGGCAGCGACATCAGGTGCTCCGCACCGCCGTTGACGGGCAGTGGTACGTTCGACCCGATCTCCTCGGGCAGCATCTCCGCCGTGATGAGCGTGCCGGGCTCGCCGCCGGCCAGGATCATCAGTCGCTCGATGTTGTTTCGGAGCTCGCGTACGTTGCCGGGCCAGTCGTGCGCCTGCAGCACCGCGATGGCGTCGTCGCCGATCTTGCGCGGCGCCAAACCTGACGCAGTCGCCACCTGCTGCACGAAATACTCGATCAGAAAAGGAATGTCGTCACGTCGCTCGGCAAGGCCGGGCACGCGGAGCGGCACCACGTTAAGCCGATGAAACAGGTCTTCCCGGAAGCGCCCTTCCTGCATTTCCCGCTCCAGGTCGCGGCTCGTCGATGAAATGATACGCACGTCGACGGCGACCTTTGGCCCGCCGCCTATGCGCTGAAATTTCTGCTCGACGAGAACCCGCAGAACCTTACCTTGCGTCTCCATCGGCATGTCTGCGATCTCATCGATGTAGAGCGTGCCGCCGTGCGCTTCCTCCAGCGCGCCGACCTTGCGAGGCCCGCCGCGATCCTCGGTGCCGAACAGCTCCTCCTCGACCCGGTCGGGCGCCATGGCCGCCGCGTTGAGCACCACGAACGGTCCGTCGGCCCGCTGCGATTTCATATGGATGACGCGCGCAGATAGCTCCTTGCCAGCACCGGAGGAGCCCCGGATGAGGATACGGCTGTTGGTCGGCGCCACTTTCTCGAGCTGATGCCGGAGCTGATTGATGGCCGCCGATTTGCCCACCATCTCCGAGCTGTGCGTCGACCGCTCCCGGAGCTCACGCACCTCGCGACGCAACTGCGAGGCTTCCAGCGCCCGCAGCGTCACCAGCAGCAGACGGTCGGCCTTAAACGGTTTTTCGATGTAGTCGTACGCCCCGCGCCTGATCGCCGTGACGGCCGTTTCGATGTTTCCGTGGCCTGAAATGATCACGACCGGAAGATCGGGATGCTCCTTCTTGATGACGGACAGCACCTCGAGCCCATCGAGCCGGCTTCCCTGCAGCCAGATGTCGAGCACGACCAGATGTGGCCGGCGTTCCTCGATCGACTTCAAGGCCTCGTCGGCGTCGCGCGCGAGACGTGTGCTGTGACCCTCGTCCTCGAGAATTCCCGAGACGAGATCGCGTATGTCGGCCTCATCGTCGACGATCAGGATATCAGACGGCATCGATGTCTCCCCAACCTCAGTTCACCGTGGCCTCGGGCGCCGTGGCCAGCGACCGGGCCTTCTCGTTGACTTGCAGGCTCCGTTCGGCGCCGACCTGTGCGGGCAGCGAAATCCGCACGAGCGCACCTCGCATTCGAGCCGGCGTCTTGGGCGCATCTTCCAGCGCCAGCGAGCCGCCATGTTGTTCGACGATCTTCTGGACAATAGCTAGACCGAGACCCGTGCCCTTGCTGCCTTTGGTGGTGACGTAAGGCTCAAGCAGCTTGGTGCGGTTCTGCCTGGGTAAACCGGCACCGTTGTCGATGACCTCGATCTCCACCAGGTTTCCATTGCGGCGCAGGACCGTCTCGACGAATCCGTGCCAATCTGCATCGCGATCCTGGGACGACGCCGCCGCTTCGACCGACTCCGTCGCGTTCTTGACGAGGTTGGTCAGCGCCTGCGCCAGCAGCCGCTTGTCACACGAGATGACGACAGGCTCGGCCGGCTGGTTCATGACGTAGCGAATGCCGGGATGGGTTTCCCGGTACTGGATCATTGGCTCCTGCACCACCTCCCGCAGGTCCTGCTGCTCCATCTGCGGTTTGGGAATGCGCGCGAAAGACGCGAACTCGTCGACCATCGTCTTGATGTCGCCCACCTGACGAACGATTGTATCGGTCAGCTTCTCGAACGTTTCGCGATCGTCGCGAATGACCGAACCGTACTTCCGCCGGATGCGCTCGGCGGACAGCTGGATCGGGGTTAAAGGATTCTTGATTTCGTGAGCGATGCGCCGCGCCACGTCGCCCCACGCGGACGTGCGTTGCGCCGACACGAGATCCGTCACGTCGTCGAAGGTGATGACGCTGCCCTGGTCCTGCTGGCCCTCGCTATGCTCGCGCGTTACGCGCACGGAGAAAATGCGATCCTCGTCATCGATGGTCTTCGTGATCTGGCTTTGCGCGCGCGATTTCAGGCCAGCTTCCCGATCGGCTGCGACCAGCATCGCAAACTCGGGCACGACATCCTGCAAGGTATGGCCGACGAGATCTTCGGCCTTGAGATTGAGAAGCATCTGCGCCGAGGTATTGGCAAGCCGCACTTCGCCTTCAGCATTGAGGCCGATGACACCGGCGGAGATGTTCGAAAGGACCGCCTCCATGAACAAACGGCGCTCCGTGAGCTGCGTATTCGCCGTCACAAGTTCGCCGTGCTGGCGGCCAAGCTCCTTGGTCATATGATTGAAGTTCTTGGACAACCGCCGCAAATCCCCCTCGCCGCGATTGAGCGGCAGCTCGATCGACAAATTGCCCTTGGCAACCTGCTGGGCCGCGCCGATCAGGCGCCTGATGGGGGCCACGATCTTGCTTGCAAACCACAGCCCGACCCAGATCGCAGCCAGGACGCCCGTCATCGAGATCATGAAGTACATGAGCCCGTGCGCCAGCTTGGCACCACCGCGCGCCTGCCGCAGACGCTCGTACTCCTCCACGCCGGCCTGGGTACGCCGCAGGTGCCCCACAACTTTAGGGTTCACGCTTCGCGCGGCATATAGGAACACGCCGGGATGCCGGATCAGGCTGGACACGGCCGCCACGCGGTTACTCTGCGCCGACAGCATGATCGGGATGTGCCCATCCTGGGCCTGCCGCATGATGCTCGCCGGCGGCGGTGCATAACGCACGCGCGTATCCCCCGCCGTGGAGTAAAGGACGTCGCCCTTGGCATCGATCAGCGCCACCAGGGAGAGGTCACGCAAACCCGCCTGGGCCATCATCAGGTTGCGCACCTCCGCATCCTCTGCCGGATTCCCCTTCACAAGATCGGCGGCATCGTTCAGATCCTTGGCCATATTGACGATATCGGTGCGGATGACCTGGCCATGCTCCTCCAGATAGGCCTGCGCGACATCGAGCGAGTTGGCGACGATCGCGCGGGTCTGGTTTGCGAACCAGCTATCGAGCGCCCGGGAAAACGTCGTCGTCGCCGCAATGGCCAGAAGCAGCGCGGGCAGTAAAGCTATGATCGTGAACAGCCCGACAATGCGCGCATGAATCCGCGCCCCAGGAATCCGTTGGCGCCATGCCCGCCACATCCCCCACATCTGCCACGCCAGCACGGAGGACATCGCCACGATCAAAAGGATATTGATCAATAAGACAAAAACTACGACCTCGTCGCTGGGCGCGATCGGCGTCAGGTTCGTCAGGATGAAGTAGGTGGCGACGCCCCAAACAACCGAGAGCAAGACGAAGACCAGCCCGATCCAGAATGCCCAATACCCCGTGCCCGCAATGGTGGCGTCCTCGGCGAAGTTTTCGTCGAACGGCTTTTCGTCATGGCTGTCTTCGGGCGTCATCGTCGGGCTTTGGCCATGCTGTGTTACGGCAAGTGCGAAAGTTGCATCGGCAGTCGGCAATGAAGGCCAGAATGCCCTGGCCCCGTTGGCGCAAAGCGGCACCAATGCACACTGAAACTGTGACATTTTCGCGACATTGCCCCGATTACCGGGGTTGAGGCTCAGCGTCAAGAGCGGGAGGTGCAAAGGGTCGTGAACTACCCCTGCGGTCCCTTATACACTTGGATGTCCAGAGCCTGGATCTTCTCACGCAGCGTATTTCGGTTGAGGCCGAGCAGCTCCGCCGCGCGGATCTGGTTGCCGCGCGTCGCCGCCAGCGCCGCGGTGATCAGCGGCAGCTCCACCTGACGGATCACCCGGCGGTAAAGCCCGGGCGGCGGCATATCCTTTCCGAAACCGGAGAAATAGTCGGCGAGATAGCGCTCGACGAGCTCATTCAACTCCTTCGATGAACCGGCCGCTTCATCAAGCCGGGGCGCGGCGGACACATCCGTCAGCTCTGCATCGACAATCTCGGCGGAAATCGTGTCCTGGCTATAAAGGGCTGCGACGCGGCGGATCAAATTCTCCAGCTCGCGGATATTGCCGGGCCACGAATGCCGCTTCAGGCGGTCGATGGCACCAGGCGCCATAGCACGCTGCCCTAGACCCTCCTTGGCGGCGATCCGCAGAAAATGCCGCGCCAGGTCACCAATGTCCTCCAGGCGCTCGCGCAGCGGCGGCAGGCGCAGCGGCACCACATTCAGCCGATAATAGAGATCTTCCCGGAACAGGCCTTGCTGGATCTGATTGCGGAGATCTCGATGCGTCGCCGCGACTATGCGTACGTCCGTGCGGATGGCCGTGCGCCCGCCGACGGTCGTGTACTCTCCCTCCTGTAGCACGCGCAGCAGCCGCGTCTGCGCCTCCATCGGCATGTCGCCGATCTCGTCCAGAAACAGGGTGCCGCCTTCGGCTTGCTCGAACCGGCCTTGCGTCCGCGCCTGGGCACCGGTGAAGGCCCCCTTCTCGTGCCCGAACAGCTCGCTTTCGATCAGCTCGCGCGGGATGGCCGCCATGTTGAGCGCAACGAACGGACCTGACCGTCGCTTGCTGAAATCATGCAGCACGCGCGCGACCAGTTCCTTGCCCGTGCCAGACTCGCCCGAGATCATGACCGTCAGATCGGTCTGCGTCAGGCGCGCCAGGATGCGATAGATCTCCTGCATGGCCGGCGACCGGCCAATCAACGGCAGCTCCTCGTTCTCGGGCTCAGTCGGACGTTCCCGGCGGCGGCCAGGCTCGGCCAACGCACGTCCGACGACTCCGACGAGTTCGCTCAGGTCGAACGGCTTGGGCAGATACTCGTAAGCGCCGCGCTCGGTCGCCGTGATGGCGGTCATGAGCGTGTTCTGCGCGCTCATGACGATCACCGGCAGCTCCGGTCGCTGCTTTTTGATGCGCGGCAGCAGGTCGAAGCCGTTCTCGTCCGGCAGTATCACATCGGTAATGACGATGTCGCCTTCGCCCTGCGACACCCAGCGCCACAGCGTCGCCGCGTTGCCCGTGGCGCGCGGCGAATATCCGGCCCGCGCCAAGGCCTGGTTCAGCACGGTGCGGATGGCTGCATCATCGTCGGCGATAAGAATCGTGCCGCGTGCCATGGCCTATCGAGCTCCTCTGAACGGGCGTGGATTGCGGTCCTGCATGGGCAGCAACACCCGGAAAACTGTACGTTTGGGTTCGGATTCGCATTCGATGATGCCGCCATGGTCGCCGACGATCTTTGCGACCAGTGCGAGCCCGAGGCCGGTACCCTTTCGCTTCGTCGTCACGAACGGATCGAATAGATGCGGCTTGACGCCCTCGGCTACACCCGCACCGTTGTCCTCGACCTCGATGCATAGCGGCAGCGCGACACGCGCACCCGTGCCGGGCACGGATAGGCGGACGCCGGGGCGGAAGGCCGTCGTCAGAGTGATGCGGCCAGGCTCGGCGCCCTCCGCGATGGCCTCGGCGGCATTCTTGACCAGATTGAGAAACGCCTGCACCAGCTTGTCGCGATGCCCCGGCACGTGCGGCAACGACGGATCGTACTGCTGCACCACGCGCACGTCGCGGGCAAAGCCCGTTTCCGCGAGCTTCTTCACGTGATCGAGCACGGAATGGATGTTGACCGGTTCGGTATCGAGCGGCCGTTCATCGCCGAACACCTCCATCCGGTCGACGAGATTGCGGATGCGGTCGGTCTCCGCACAGATCAATTGCGCCAGACCGCGATCCTCGTCCGACAATCCGGGCTCGAGCAGTTGCGCCGCGCCGCGGATGCCAGAGAGTGGGTTCTTGATCTCATGTGCGAGGACGGCAGCCAGACCGGACACAGACCGAGCCGCGGCGCGATGCGTCAACTGGCGCTCGATCATCTGCGCCATGGACCGCTGTTGCATCATCAGGACCGTGAGGTCGGGCGCATCGGGCATCGGTCCCCCGAAGATGTCGACGAGGCGCGGTGCCGTCACCTTGGGCGTACCGATCTCCACGCCATACTCGTTGACGGTCGCACCCGAACGGCGCACCTGCCGGGCGAGCGCCACAATCGGGCAGCCGAAAACGACCACCTCCTCCAGCGTCTGGCGCTTCAGCATCGCCTGGCTCGCTTGGAAGAAAACCTCAGCCGCGCTGTTGGCATAGATGATGCGCTCGTCCTCCGCGAGAACGAGGATCGGATGCGGCAGCGCGCCGAGCAGCACGTCGTGCTCGATATGACGGCGGCCTGGTACGGGACGGGACTGGGCGATCTCCGCGCTCATGCGACCATCTCCGCACGCGTGGTGTCGCCTGCCTCGGCGTAGAAGCGCGTGAACTCGACCACGAGCCGCTTTTCCGCCTCCTCCGTGCACAGGCGCCGCCGCCAGGCCTTTACAGCCGCCTCGTCCACGCCGCTTTGCGCGAGGTACCAGCCGATATGCTTGCGGGCATTGCGCAGCCCGAGAAACGTGCCGTAATGCGTCAGCATGGCGTCGAGATGCTGGAGAGCGACGACCCCCTGCGCCTTGAGGCTGGGCGGACCAGGATCCCTGCCATCCCGAAGAAACGCTGCAATGCGCGCCGGTTGCCATGGGGCACCGTATGCGCCTCTCCCGACCATTACCGCGTCCGCGCCGGAGGCATCCAACGCATCCGCTGCGTCCTGCGGCGTGACGATGTCGCCGTTGACGACCACAGGTAAACGCACAGCCTCTTTGATGGCACGCACGGCGGACCAATCCGCGCGGCCTTTGAAAAATTGACAGCGCGTGCGGCCATGCACTGTCACGAGCTTGACGCCTGCTGCCTCGGCCCGTTGCGCCAGCTCCAGCGCGTTTCGGCTCCGGTGGTCCCAGCCCAGGCGCATCTTGAGCGTGACAGGAACGGACACGGCACCAACGATGGCAGAGATCAGCTCCACCGCCTGATCGAGATCGCGCATGAGCGCGCTGCCGGAAAGCTTACCTGTCACCTCGCGTGCCGGGCAGCCCATGTTGATGTCGATGATCCGGGCGCCGAGCGCTTCGGCCACGCGCGCGCCCTCGGCCATCCATTCCGCCTCACAGCCGACAAGTTGTATGACGAAGGGGTCCAGGTCGCTGCCCATGGCGCGGCGCACGACATCCTCGCGCTCGCGCACCAGCTCGCGGCTGGCGACCATCTCCGATACCACCAGACCCGCTCCGAGCCGGTGCGCCAGACGCCGAAACGGCAGGTCCGAGACCCCGGACATCGGGGCCAGGAAAACCCGATTTCGAGGGATATGAGGCCCAATGGTCAGGGGCGTGGATATGTTCTGTCCCGGCGCTAGGTCGGTCATTGCCTGATCTTTGGGCAAACATAGTTGCTGCACTATATTTAATCAGACTATGGAAGAGCCCGCCGTTTCGCAAGCGCGAAATTGACCCGTCCCCCGGCTGTTGCGGCCGCGGTTCGGACTGGCGTAAGAGAACCCGGGTCTTCCCGGCTCCAGGACCAAGCTGTGCCAAATGCTGCCTTAATAGTTGCTGCCGGGCGCGGCTCCCGCGCCGCCGGCCACGGCGCAACGGGCGTTCCGAAGCAATATGCGCCCCTCGCCGGGCGTTCTGTGCTGGCGCGAACGCTGGCTGTCTTTCTTGAGCATCCCGCAATACACCGTATCGGGGTCGTCGTTCACCCCGATGACATAGACCGCTACGAGGCCCAAACCTCACGCGATGGGGGCAAGCTTCTGCCCCCCTGTTTCGGCGGTACCACGCGTCAGCAATCGGTGCTGAGCGGCTTGGAGGCGCTGCGCATCTGCGCCCCAGACCGGGTGCTGATCCACGATGCTGCGCGGCCATTCGTGGACGCGCAGCAGGTAGACGATGTTCTTGCTGCGCTTGACGCACACGCCGGCGCCATTGCCGCAATCCCGATCACAGACACTGTAAAGCATGCGGGCGTCGACCGACTTATCACGCGGAACATCGAGCGCGCCGGGCTATGGGGCGCGCAGACGCCGCAAGGATTTCATTTCACCGCCATCCTGGCGGCGCATCGCGCCGCTCACGCAGCCGGCCGGAACGACTTCACGGACGATGCAGCAGTGGCCGAGTGGCACGGACTTCGCGTCGCCATCGTTCCGGGCAACCCGCGCAACGTCAAAATCACGACAGCGGAGGACCTGGCCTTGGCCCAGCACGAGCTTGCGTCCGGCGCCGGGCCTGATGTCCGCACCGGCACCGGCTTCGATGTGCATCGGTTCACGACCGGTGCCTGCGTGTGGCTGTGCGGAATCCGGATTGCACACACGCACGCACTGGAGGGTCATTCCGATGCTGACGTGGGCTTGCATGCATTGACCGACGCTTTGCTCGGAGCCATCGGTGACGGCGACATCGGCCAGCACTTTCCCCCGTCCGATCCGCGCTGGAAGGGCGCGGCGTCACATTTGTTCCTGTCGGATGCGCGTCGCCGGATCGCTGCTCTTGGCGGTACGATTTCGAATGTGGATATCACGCTGCTCTGCGAGGCGCCGAAAATTGCATCCCACCGTCAGGCCATGCGCGAGCGCATCGCCGCCATCCTTGAGGTTTCCGTCGCGCGGGTCGGCGTGAAAGCCACCACCACGGAAGGCCTTGGCTTCACCGGCCGCCGCGAAGGCATCGCCGCTATGGCGACGGCAACGGTTATCCTGCCGCCTTCGGCTGGGCCTTGAAGCGTTCCAGCGCCGCGCGATCGACCTTGATGCCCAGGCCCGGACCGTCCGGGATGCGCACAATGCCAGCCTTGTGCTCGAGCTCCTCCTGCAACACGGCTTGCCGGAACGGATGCTCCGAGCGGTCGAACTCCAGGATCGGTTCTCGCGGCGTATGGCGCGGCGGCGTATGCGGGATGACGGAAAGGAGTTGCAACGCGGCGGCGAGCCCGATCCCGGTTCCCCACACGTGCGGGACGTAGCGCACGCCGAACGCCGTCGCCATGTCCGAGATCTTCTTGCATTCGGAAAGGCCGCCAGCGGCACACGTATCGGGCTGCAAGATATCCATGGCGCGACTGGTGAGAATATCGCGGAAGCCCCAGCGCGTGAACTCGCACTCGCCGCCAGCGACGGGAATCGGCTGGCCACGCCGAACTTCGCCGTAGGACCCAAGCTCGTCGGGCACCACCGGTTCCTCGAACCAGCCGATGTCGAGGTGGGCGACACGTCGGCCAAGTTCGATGGCCTCGACCACGTCGAACCCGTGATTGGCATCCAGCATGAGGCCCACCTTTGGCCCGATGGTCTCACGCACCGCCTCGATCAGGCGCACGTCCTCGTCGACATCGAAGCCGATCTTCAGCTTCACGGCGGAGAAGCCTTCGCGGACGTAACCGGCCACCTCGCGGCAGACATAGTCGAGCGGATCGCCACTCTCGAGCCGATACGTGCCGGTGGCGTAGGCGCGAACTTCGCGCCGCAGGGGGCCGCCCATGAGTTGGTGAACCGGGGCACCGAAGTGCTGACCTTTCAGGTCCCAGAGCGCGATGTCCACACCGGACAAAGCGGTGATAGCGAGGCCCTTCTGACCTTGATCCCGGAACGAGTTGTAGAGGGTTTGCCAGATGCGCTCTGTCGCGAGCGCGTCCTGGCCGATGAGATGGGGTCGGTACGCCGCCACAATCGCCGCGTTGAGTACCGGCGGGCCGAAGCACTCGCCCCACCCTGAGATACCGTCCCGTGTCACGATCTCGACAAGGCACGCTCCCCGCACAGCCGTCCGGTTGAAGGACCACGCAAACGGCTGCGAGATCGGAGCCTCCAGAAC
>CADEFX010000009.1 GCA_902826715.1 uncultured Hyphomicrobiales bacterium
GGTGGGCGGGGGCTTCGCGGGCCCTCTCATCGGGGTCTTGCGTATCGCTTAGCACGAAGATGTCGAAGCTGGCCTCGGCACCGGCCTCGCCAATGTCGCGGACCATCGTGTCGATGGTCGCTGCGACGCCAAGGGGATCTTCGCGGTAGACCGGAAAAAGGAGCGCGGTCCGCGCTTGCAGAGGCACGCCCGCCGCCGGCAACTCCAGGGAGTCGATGCCGCGTCCTGACAAAAGGCATACGTAGCCGATGAGGGCCGTGACCGATCCGACTGCCACCCAGGCGAAACACAGCGTGCTCAAGGCGAGAAAGGCAAGCTGCAAGTATGTCGGCGTTTCGACGGACAACACGCGGTACAGCGTCCACCCGAAGGCCGTGACGGCGGCCAGCCACATGACGAGCAGCGCCAAGCGTGCGATCTGCTGGGTCCGTCCGCGCGTGGATGCGACCGCCGGGGGATATTGCCAAAGCGCCTGCTCCGGCATGTCGCGGCCGTGCCGCTCGGGCACCATGGCGTCCGCGGATGCCGGGTCGCGGGAAGCCGTCAGCCTTTTGTCCATCGATGCAACCAGGTCTCGGAGACGGGCTTGTCGTTGACCTGCAGGACCATCCGGAATTCGCTCGCGGTGGCGCCTTTCGGATCGAAGCTGAAGGAAACGCGCAACCCATCGATATGCGGATTCGCCTGCACGACGGGCGGGCTGACGCTGCCGGCGCTGACCTCGAGCTTGGCTTGCGGCAGATCGGAGAGCGCTGCCGGCGAAAGCCCCTTGAAATCGACCGCGTACTGGAGTGCGCCAGTGGAGCGCTGCGGGCCGTTAACGAGCCCAGACCGGGTGGCGTGGACGAATGCGCCCGGCCACCGGCGCGGTGCATCGTTGGGCCAAGTCAGCCGGTAGTTGAAGTTGTGCGCGTGAGCTGCCTTCAGCGGCGCGCTGGGCTTCCAATACGCGACGATGTTGTCGTGAATTTCCTCCTCGGAAGGAATCTCAAACAGCTCGACGGCACCCGCGCCCCATGCCTGCGAAGGCTCGACCCAAGCGCTGGGTCTCTTCTCGTAGCCTGCCTCCAGATCCTGGAACTCCGAGAAGGAGCGCGCGCGCTGGATCAGGCCGTAGCCGCGTGGATTGTTGTCGAGGAAACTGCTGGTCTGCAGCCGTTTCGGGTTGGTGAGAGGGCGCCAAAGATTTTCGCCCCAGCCGTTGACCACCGCCAGTCCGTCGGAGTCGTGGACGGCCGGGCGAAAATCGCTGATGCGCCGCCTCTCGATATCCGAGAAGAGAAACATGCTCGTGAGAGGGGCAATGCCGACATTGCCCAGATCCTTGCGTGGAATGAGGGTCGCCTCAACCTCGGTGATCGTGGGAGACCCGGGCGTCACGCGGAACAGATAGGCGCCGGTGACGGATGGGCTGTCCAGGAGGGCGTGGATGGTGACGGTGGTGGCGCCGGGAGCCGGCGTTTCGATCCAAAACCGGCGAAAGGCCGGAAATTCCTCGCCTTCGGCGCTACCGATATTCACCGCAAGGCCGCGGGCGGACAGGCCGTAGACTTGATTGCGCGATAACGCCCGGAAGTAGCTCGCACCCTGGAAGACGATGATCTCATCGAACACGTCGGGCCTGTTCATCGGGCTGGTGACGCGGAAGCCGGAGAAGCCCAGACGATCCTCCTGCGCGAGCTTGCCGGTCAATGGGCCCAGATCGAAGTAGGAATAGTCCGGTGCCAGCAAGCGCGCGGCACCGCCTTGGACGAGATTGATCTCGACAGGCGTCTTGAAGAGCCAGCCGCTGGGCAGCACCTGCAGCTCGAAGTTGGAGCCTTCGCCGCGCCAGATGGTGCGCTCCTTGCGAAATCGGATTTGGCGGAATTGATCGTAGTCGAGGTTTTCCGCGCCCTTGGGCAAAGTTTCCGGCGGCGGGACGTAGGCCTTGGTCGCCAGACTCTTCGCCATGTCCTCCACGAAGGCCTTGGAGAATTGCGTTTCCTGAGCATCAGCCGGCGCAGCCAGTAAGGTCGCCGCAAAAACAGCGATGCCACATCCCAGACATCGACGAAGTCCCAATCGAGCCATGGCGCCCTGATGACATTTCCAAGACCCTACCCGAATGAGCAAGGCCAGCGAGAGGTGCAAGAACCACTTGCAGTCAAGGTGGTTCCCTAGCCGAAGGGTGCCGAAGCGACGCATGGCAAAAAACGCAGTTACGGCGCGTGCCCATGAGTTCAGTTCGAGCGGCGTGCTGAGGGTCCGATTTGGGTCATAACCAGACCTGACACCACTGCCTACTCATGTCCGCTTTGGCACTGAGACCTGACATTGTCGAACGCCAAGACCACACCGGGGTCCGCGGCAAGATCGCGGCATGCCTAAGGGCTCCCTAAGGTGACGGGGCAATTCGCGGCGCTGCGATTACAGCATTTACCCGACCGACCAGACCGCTCTCTTGTCTCAGCGTTAGCGTATCGCTCCGTCCCCCACATTGTTGGTGTTCGCTGTCAAGCGCCGGTCAGTTTCAATATCGCGCGCAATCTTCAGAGAAGGCGCGTCTCGTAAGGGGATACCTCATCGGGTCATCCGGCTCAGACAGCAATTGTGTCTCAACAGGGCCGTCCGTTGACTTTCGAGACACCGCGGGAATATGGTCTAGATCCAAACGAGACAGGGGAGGGGACCATGCCTGCAGTGTATGGCTACGCTCGGGTGAGTAGCACCGACCGGGAACTCAATGCTCAGCGCGCCGCACTGAGAGCAGCTGGCTGTACCGTCATCAGAGCTGAGAAGACGTCCGGCACAATTCGCAAGGGCCGATCGGAGCTGGAAACACTGCTCGACTTTCTAAAACGAGGCGACACCCTGGTGGTGACGCGCATCGACCGCCTCGCCCGCAGCATGAGGGATCTTCAGAACATTGTGCATGAGCTCCGCGAGAAGGGAGTATACCTGAAGGCCACGGAGCAGCCGATCGACACCTCGACGGCGGCTGGCAAGGCGTTTCTCGACATGCTCGGCGTCTTTGCTGATTTCGAGACGAACCTGCGGCGTGAAAGGCAGCTTGAGGGGATCGCGGCGGCAAAGGCGAAGGGCGTGTATAAGGGGCGGCCGAAAAGCATCGATGTAAGCCAAGTTAAGAGCCTTCTCGAAGGTGGCTTCGGTCCGACGGCCATTGCAAAGCGGCTCGGTATAGGCCGGGCTTCTGTGTATCGCCTCGCTCCGCGTTAGTGGGATTCTTTGAGGCGTGCAAGTAAACCAGCATGCAGCACAAGCCGTGAAGCGATTGCCGGACAGCTTCCGCTTTGTGGCAGGAACTACTTTCGGCCTGCTCGCTGTCGGCTTCCTAATGCTGTTGCTGATCGTTGGGGCAACAATCTGGCTCGGGGAACGCGCGCAATCTCTTCTCGATGAGGTAGTCCAAGCACGCAACACACGCACGTCGGCCGTCGAATTGCGCAATGCAGTCCTCGGCGCCGAGTCGAGCCAGCGGGGCTATCTCGCGACGTCGAATGAGATCTATCTCGCGCCTTACGGTACGGCCAAAGCCTTGGCGGAGCGTGAGCTTTTCAGCCTCGATGCGCAGATCTCGCAGCAGAGGACCTTAGAGCCCCTAGTGCGGAGGCTGAAAGCCGTTGTTGCCGACAAGATCATTGAGATGGACCGAACCATCGCCTTGAAGAACGATCAGCGGGCCGACGATGCCCTTGCAATCCTGCGAACCAACCGCGGCAAAGCCCTAACGGATGAAGCCAACCTCCTGTTGGCAGGAGTCATCCGTACGGCCGACGAACGATTGACGAGGGGGGCGATCGAGCAGCAGGCCAACGCGGCATGGCTTCGTTGGATCTCCATTCTTGGAGCTGGCGTCATCATTTCGGTCGTTGCCGTTGTCGTCTTCATGGTGAGCCGACATACCCGCGAAATTGCCCGCACGCGGGATGAGGTCCACCAGCTTAATGCCAGTCTTGAAGAGCGCGTAGAGAGCCGGACTGCCGCTTTGGCGCGCGCCCGTGATCGGGCGGAATTGCTGTTGGCCGAGGTCAACCATCGGGTGGCCAACAGCCTGTCACTCGTGGCGTCAATGGTCCGAATGCAGTCCAACATCGTCGGAGATGCGGCCGCCAAAAGCGCGCTGTCCGAAACGGAGGCGCGCATCTTCGCCATCGCTTTTCTGCACAAGCGCCTGTATTCCTCGAATGAGGTCGGTCTCGTGTCCTTGGATGAATATCTGTCGGGCCTCCTGAAGCATCTCGAGACGGCAATGCGTGATCAAGGGCATGGCGGCAGCCTGCGCTACGACCTGGATCCGCTGCGTCTTGAAACCGACAAGACAGTCAACTTAGGGGTCATCGTTACTGAGCTCGTCACGAACGCCTTCAAGTACGCCTACCCTTCCACACGAGGCGAGGTACGGGTTTCCTTGAAGCGTTTGCCGGAGCATCAGGTTGAACTGTTGGTCGAGGACGACGGTGTCGGCCGCCAAGACGGCGCTCCAGCCAAAGGCACAGGGCTTGGATCCCGGATCGTCAATGCCATGGCGTCGGCAATGAATGCCGAGATCCAATATCTGAGCCGCCTGCCGGGCACCTCAGCCCGCCTCATCTTTTCCTTGAAGCCGGCATGAGGATGGGAGCGCACAGTGCGTTCACAAAGGGCTTGATGACACGCAGGGTCGCGTATGCCGCTGGCGTTGTGGCATTGATATTCGGCGTTGTCAGCTTGCCCGATCGACTGCGCGCGCAGCAGGGGCCAGGAATAACCTCGCCGACCAAATTCGCGGCATTCCACCCCGACATGGCGCCTTGTAACGCACCGTCCGGCCTGCAGCGTCGCCTTATCTTTGCGCAGGATAATGAACGACAGTTCATGCAAGGTGCGGCGCGGGGTCTGGCTGCGGCAGCCCGCGATCGAAATGTGGAATTCAGCATCGCGCTGGCCGACAACGACGCGACAGCGATGATGCATGGCATTGAACGAGCATTCGCGGAGGACGTCGGCGCCGTTGTGATCGCGCCGGTCAACACGTTCTTGGTTGCTCCAGGCCTGCAAAAGCTCATTGGCAAAGGAGCATATGTCGGCAGCATCGTTCCGCCGCCTGCCACGAGCATTCTCAATGCACCACAATATTTGACAGGAAAGGTCCTGGCTGACGCGGCTGTGGCCTACATACGGCACTCACTGGGCGGCAAGGCCAAGGTTGCGCTCCTGACCCATGACAGTCTCCAGTTTTTGGCACCGCGCTTCACGGCCATGCGCGATGTTCTCCGAAGCTTGCCACAGGCCGATATCGTCGCTGACATCTCCCCTCTCACGGTCGACAAAAACGGCGGCGCGGCAACCATGCGGACCATCCTCTTGGCACATGACAGCATCGACATTGTGCTAGGAGCGGACACGGTGGTTCTGGGCGCGCTTGCCGCACTGCGGGAAGCTGGCAAGGCTCGCGCCGATCAATTCCTGGGCGGCATTGACGGCGAGCCGGAGGCCGTGGCCGAAATCAAGAAGGGCGGACCATATAAAGCGAGCGTGAGCTTAGCTTCGCCAATCTTTGGATACGCAATGGGCCAGCACGCGGCCGACTGGCTCGAGGGCAAGCACGTGCCGCAAGGCATGGACATACTTCCAAAAGCACTCACTTCTGCAAACCTGGCTCAGTACGAGGCCGATATTGCCGACCCTAGCTCCGTCTATGCAAATCCCACCCGGCGATCGGCCTATCTGCAAATGTATGGCAACATCTGCTACGATACGCGCGACCGGTACGTGAACTTTCCGTGGTCATCTGAGCGAAACTAGGCCGACGCCGCGCTCCGGCACTCGTGCTCCAACTACCCACTTAGCGCTACGTCGGCAGCAACCATCGCGGCAACGGGGTGTTCCGCGGCTTCGCAGAGGCCTGCGGCACCTCGTCTGCTCGCTGATGCACACGCGATCTGATGCCCAGCACAGGGCGCCGGCGCCGCGCCTCAGCCCGTGAGGACTTCCCTGGGCGCCAGGTCCGGGAGATTGTCCGGATAGTGGATATGACCCCGAGGCAACGGAACCGGCGGTCCTCCCCCTAGTACGCCTTTCATGTGATCCACGAGCTTCTGGCAGAAGATGGGATCAGCCGCCGGCGACGCGAAGACCTTCTCGTCCGAGCCACCGATGACAACGGCGTCGGCGCGCGGGAACATGTAGCCCTTCTTACTGTAGAGATATTGCAAGCGGGGCTGAGCCGGGAGCAGAGCCAGCTGCCCCTTGCGCCCCTGCATGTCCCAGTCGTTAAAGATGTTCTTGGCGCCCATGCCCGTGCAATTGACGATGATGTTCTCCTGCAACTGCAGCACGTCGGTCAAACGGGCGAAGGATCGTATGACGACCGGCACACCAGCGCCGGCCAGATCGTCGTTCAGACGCTTGAGGAATGTCGGCGGCTCGATCAGCAAGGTTTGATATTCGAAACCTCTGACCGCGTGGTGCTCGAACGGCAGCCGTGAAAGCTCCCGCCTAGCTATCAAGCCGGGACAGACGCGCCGCACGAGCTCCAGTGCCTCGGCCGGCGCGGTGGTGTAGTTTGGCCGTTCGGACACACCAAAGCCGTTGCCGATGCTCGCTTTGAATGCGGCGTGGGAGATCTCCAAAACCTCCTTGAGTTGACCTCTGTCGGCGTAGTTGACGATTGACGGAGCCCACTGACCACCGGCCACGGCGGACGTCGTGCACGTCCACGGGTGCTCCGTGTAGATTGTGATCGGCAGACCCATCCCGCGCAGCAGGGTTGCGGCGGTCAGTCCCATCACGCCGGACCCCAGCACGGCGACAGCGTTTGGCCCGGATGGAGACAGGTTGTCCCTGACCAGGCCGCGCACCTTGCTGGCGCAACCCCAGCTCAAGCTGATGCCGGCGCCGCCGTGCCCGTAGTTGTGAACGATGACTTTGCCGGCAGGGCCCGCGGGTCGCTCGACATCGAGGCGGAAGCCGCTTGTGCGAAAGGGGCGAACCCCGGCAATGCAACGCAACGGAGGCGTGAAGGTAAAGCTCGGTGTCGGTAGAAATGCACCTGCAGTGATGGCCATCTCAATCCCTCCCTGGGAAGCAGAAGCCCGTTCCGCCTAGTCTGTCCGGCTCGCGGTCGTGCTGATCTCAGTACCTGTCGCACCGATAAGCTGCTCGTAGGCACGGATGAGCGTCATGTATGGATTGAACCGGGAAAGGGCATCGACAGGATGGATCTCCAGGTGCAGGTGTGTGGTGGTCCCGCCCTCGACATCCTGGAAATTCCCGACCTTGCCAATGATCTGCCCACTGGTTACGGCGATACATCGTTGGTCGGATATGCCGGCCGCATCCATCGTGCGCTTATTCATGTGCAGATAGACGTAGTAGAGCGATGTCGTATTGAACCTCAGCCTGATCTTGTTGCCGTCTCGGCACGCATTGCCGGCAGCAACCGCGACTACGGGATGCGTGTCAGTTCGGCATTTCGCAGAGCTGGCTGCATTCGGGCAATCTTTTGGCCGGATGTCCTGACCCGCGTGGCCGCGGCCTGCCGGACATTCCAGCGTTGATCCCGGCGTGCCGCGCCGAGCCTCACAGAAGTTGTCGCGCCACGGATAGCTGTAGTTCTCCCGATGGCCTTCCCATCGCAGCAGTTGCTTCTGGTTCTGTTTGCAACGATAGCGGGGATGCCTGTCGCCGGGCTGCGGCGGCAACGGCACCATGTGATCCTCCGTGCCAGGGGTGCTTAGACAGTTGCCGCCATGCATGAAGACCTGGGACTGGGCAAAGGCAGACGTTTCCTTGAGAGGGAACCGAATATTCGCGTAGACGGTGCGGTCCGGGTTACCGTCCTTGCTGTCATCGCCAGTGTTATCGAGGAGCTTCCCCGGCGGAAAATACTGGAACGTAGAAGATACTCGCCTCAACTGGCGCGGGGCGGCTGCTGCGCGCGTGCGCACCTGTAGTGGACTCCCACCCAACAGTTGGAGGTTGCGCAATGTCAAGCGCAACAGATCCTCGGCCTGGTCGCATGAGAGGGCTTCGGGGTCGGTGCGCTCCGGGCTGCAGGAGGCGATGGCAAAATAGGGCACGCCGTATTTGCGGAATGAGTAGCCGACCTCATCATCGCCGAGATAGCGGCGCAATCCGGGATAATCGGCCTGCATATCGGAAATCAGCTCGCCCGCGGCGCCGCGACCATAGCTGAGGCTGGCTCCTGCAATTTGGACCATGCGCCGCTTCGTCGATGCGATGCCGCGCCTCGTGAGTGCGGCCGCCTGATAGGTGACGATGGCGTCGTAGCCGGTGGCGGACGCCATTACCTGCAGGGAGCCTCCGGCATCGGACAGGAAGTGGCGCCGTGTGCTTAGCCTGGGACGCGGGAGATCACCTTTGAAACGCGCCGCTTCATTGAGAAATCTTGTTGTCTCGAACGGTGCGAGAACCGGGATGGGGACGGAAGCGACGCCGGGAAAGAGATCGCTAACTGCCTCGTTCAAGTGGGCGAGCGGCGTCATCCCTTCCTTGATCGCAAAGGTGTCGAGACGCCGTTCAACGCGCGAGCGGTGCCGCAGCGAGAAAGTGCCGTCTCTCGGAGAGCGGGAAAAGAGTGGCGAAAGCGTCTGCGCGTCTTGGGCTACGGCATTCCAATCAACCTGCACCTGTTCCGGAACCGCGATCTCGTTAGGCTGCGACTGAGCTGGATTGGCGAGCAGACCGCCCGTGAGGGCTGAGGCGATTAGACATAGGATTCTGCTAAGCCGGTGCCTCCACGTTGGTATCCAAAGCCGCAAGCGGGACATGAGTGCACCTCTCCCGGTTCGAATCATAAGCCATCGTCTGCTAGTGCTCATCGCCCGCTGTAGGTGAAATCTGATCGCGGGATGTCTCAGGGCAGTATATGGAACAATATCGAAACGGAGTGGCTGCCTAGTGTACATGACCCAGTCGTCGCCCGCTTCATGCGCGGCGTCCTTCTCATTAGCGGGCAGCTGTGGTCACGGCACGCCCCGGCGATTTCATGCCCCCGTCGTAGCGTTGATGGGCATCCAGCGGCCGCAAACGATCGGCTCAAATCGCGGGTGATCCGTCATGGCTCGCTCCTCACTCGCGCCATCGCGCTGGGCGACGAGAACGAACGTGGCGCAGGCGCCGTCAATCGGGCGTGAAAGGTCTAGAAGATGATTTCATGACCTTCTCATAGTGATCGCTCAACATTCCGGCACGGGACGGCGGCCCGCTTGTCGCAGAAAATCTATCGCACCAGCAAATGCGCAAATTCCAAATCCGGAGTCGCGGGTTCAGATCCTGCCGGGGGTCGCCACAAAAAAACTCCGTCCGGCCCGAGACATGGGCTTGTCGCAATACGCGGGCTCTGCGAGGATTTGGCCCAACGTCGACGCGAGATCGACGCCCTGTACCGGGTTGGAGCGCCACATGGATCGCGACCTGCAGGTCAAACTGTTGAAGCGCCTGTTGCACTACGTCGACACCAAGACCACGGCGGTGACCGAGGCGCCCTGGCGCAACGACATTGGCGCCTACACGGATGGGGAGCGATTGAAGCGCGAGCAGGAGGTGCTGTTTCGCCGTACCCCACTGCTGGTGGGCTTTGCATCCGAGTGGGCCGAGCCCGGAGCCTATCGCACCGAGGACTTTGCCGGTGTGCCCGTTCTGGTCGTGCGCGGCAGCGATGGCCGTCTGCGCGCATTCCTCAACGTGTGCCGCCACCGCGGCGCCAAGGTCGCGGACGGATGCGGCACCGCGCGTCTGTTTTCATGCCCCTACCACGCCTGGACCTACGAGCTCAGCGGCAAAATCCGCGGTATCCCCGACGAGGCCGCGTTCCCCGGCATGCGTGCCGAGCGGCGCGGTCTGGTGTCGCTGCCGCTGTGCGAGAAGCACGGGCTCGTGTGGGTCATGGCAACGCCTGACGGTTCCGACTCCTTTGATATCGATCCCTGGCTGGGCGGGCTCGGTCCGGAGCTCGCCAGCTATGATTTCGGGTCGTATCATCTCTATGACCGGCGCACCGTGCATGAGACGATGAACTGGAAAATCCTCGTCGATACGTTCCACGAGGGCTACCACATCGGATTCCTGCATCGCGACTCGCTCGGGGACATCCTGCACGGCAACGTGACCGACTTCGAGCCGTTCGACCGCAATCACCGGCTCATCTTCCCGCGTCGCAAGCTCGAGCGCCTCAAGACCCAGCCCGAGGACACCTGGGATCTGATGTGGAACACCACCACCGTTTACGCGCTGTTCCCAAACACGCTGCTGATCACGCAAGGCGATCACATGGAGGTGCATCGGGTGTTTCCAGTCGAGGGCCGCCCTGATCGAGCGGTTATGGAAACTGGCTTCTATGTGCCCAAACAGCCAACCACGGACGAAGAGCGGCATCACTGGCAGAAAAACCTCGACCTGGTGATGAAGGTCGTGCTGACCGAGGACTTCCCGGCGGGCCGCACTATGCAAATCGGGTTCACGTCGGGAGCCCAGAGCGACGTCGTCTACGGGCGCAACGAGCCAGCGATGATCCATTACCATCAATCGCTGCGCCGGGCCCTCGGGATGCCGGCCGAAGCCGGCGTAAGCCGAGCCGCGGAGTAACAGGCGTTATTTCGGCGTTGACAAACCGGCGGCGAAATGTGGGGAATTGGACGTTGCGAGCGGGATCGAGGTTTCGTCGAGAACCGTCAGGATAAATCTGGAATTCGTTCGCACGGGCGTCATGAGCATGCCGGCTAACAGGCCGGGATCATACGCACGGTCCAGGTAACCGGCAGCATAGCCGGAGGGCTCGTAGGGAGGGAATGGCATGAGGCTCCGCCGGTGGCACCGGGGTGCCCGCAGAGGTCGTTGTTGCGCCGCCTGCATGTCACGCGGGCGCGGCGCATGACGGCCGTTACGTCGCCTGCACGTGTCGCCGCGACGGCCAGCCCGGTGAGCGATCCTGCGCAGCCGCTGCCGCACCAAGAAACCAAGGTTCAGCTTTCGATCGATCGCGTGTCCAAGCGCTTCGGCGGCGTGACCGCGGTCGAGGATGTGTCGATCGACGTTCCACACGGCGGCATTCTGTCGATCATCGGTCCGAACGGCGCGGGCAAGACGTCACTCTTGAATATGATCTCGGGCTTCTACACGCCGGATAATGGGCGCATCACCCTCGAAGGCCGCGACATCACGCGCCGACGCCCGCATCAGGTCGCGGCACTCGGGATCGCCCGGACGTTCCAGAATATCGCGCTGTTCAGCGGGCTCACGGTTCTCGACAACCTGATGCTCGGCCGGCACGTCCGCATGCGCTCGGGAGTGCTGCGCAGCGTCATCTATTGGGGGCTTGCGCAGCGCGAGGAAATCGCACATCGCGAGGTGTGCGAGGAGCTCATCGATTTCCTCAAGCTGCAGGACCTGCGCAAGCAACCCACGGGCGCCCTCGCGTACGGCTTGCGCAAGCGCGTGGAACTCGGCCGCGCGCTGGCGCTCGAGCCCCGCATCATCCTGCTCGACGAGCCGATGGGCGGTATGAACCAGGACGAGAAGGAGGACATGGCCCGCTACATCCTCGACGTGAACCAGGAGCGCGGGATCACCGTCGTGCTGATCGAGCACGACATGGGCGTCGTCATGGATATCTCCGACCGCGTCATCGTCCTCGATCGCGGCCGCAAGATCGCCGAAGGATCGCCCGCCGAGGTGCAGCGCAGTCCCGCCGTCATTGCGGCCTATCTCGGCGCCAAAAAGGGGAAGCAGTCACCGTGACACTGGCAGACGACGAGCGGATGTGCACGCTGCCCAAGCTCCTTCGGCGCAATGCGGCAACCTTCGGCAGCCTCGCGGGTATGCGCGAGAAGGATCGCGGCATCTGGCGGAGCTACAGCTGGCACGACTGTCTCGACAACGTGCGCAGCTTTGCGCTGGGGCTGGCCGTCCTCGGCTTCAAGCGCGGCGACAAACTTGCGGTGGTCGGCGACAATCGCCCTCGCCTGTACTGGGCGCAGCTGTCCACGCAGGCGCTGGGTGGGGCGGCCGTGCCCGTCTACCAGGACGCCATCGCCTCCGAGCTCGTCTACGTGCTCAATCATTCCGAGGTGTCGGTCATCGTCGCCGAGGATCAAGAGCAGGTGGACAAGATTCTATCGCTGCGGTCGCAACTGCCGGCGTTGCGGTGGATCGTGTTCGAAGATCCGCGCGGGATGAGCAGCTATCGCGACCCGTTGCTCAAGTCCTATGCCGAGGTCCAGGCCATGGGCCGGGATATCGGCAAATCCTCGCCGGGCGCCTTCGAGCGCGAACTCGACGCCGGTCAAGCCGATGACATCGCCATGATCGCGTATACGTCGGGGACGACCGGTCAGCCCAAGGGCGTACTGCTCAGTCATCGCAACATGGTTGCGACCGCCGAGAACTTCATATCGGCCGAGTCGGTGAATCGGGGCGATAACTGGCTCGCCTACCTGCCGATGGCGTGGGTGGGCGATGTCATGCTTTCGCTGGCGGCAGCGCTCGCGGCCGGTGTCACGGTCAGCACGCCGGAAAGCCCTGAGACAGTGCAGCGCGACCTGCGGGAGCTCGGACCGCATGCGCTCCTGGCGCCGCCGCGCATCTGGGAAAGCCTTCTCACCCAGCTGCAGGTCAAATCGGACGATGCAACGTGGCTCAAGCGCCGGATTTTCCGGACGTTCCGACGCGTCGCGGAGCGGCGCGAGCTGCTGGTGACCGACGACAAGCCAGTCCCGCTGGCGCTGCGCATCGGATATGCCGTCGGCAATGTCGTGGCTTACGGCCCTGTCCGCGATCAGCTGGGATTGCGCAATGCGCGCTGGTGCTACACCGGCGGCGCGCCGCTCGGGCCCGACACGTTCCGCTTCTTCCGCTCGTTCGGGGTGAACCTGAAGCAGATCTACGGGGCCACGGAGGCCAGTGCGCTTGTCGCCTTCCAGCGTGACGATCACGCCGACCCGAATACGGTCGGAAGTCCCGTGCCGGGAGTCGAGCTGCGCATCGACGGCAACGGCGAGCTTTTGATAAAGGGACCGGGCGTCTTCGTCGGCTACTACAAGCAGGACGAGGCGACGCGCGAGACGCGAACGCCCGACGGCTGGCTGAAAACGGGAGATGCCGGCATCATCGACCCGCAGGGCCAGCTCGCCATCATCGACCGCGCGAAGGATGTCGGCAAGCTCGACTGCGGCACGCCGTTCGCGCCGCAGTTCATCGAGAACAAGCTCAAGTTCAGCCCGTTCATTCGGGAGGCCGTTGCGTTCGGGCACGGACACGGCTTCGTCGCGACCATGATTGCGATCGACCTCGGCACGGTGGGCGCCTGGGCGGAGCGCCGCGGACTTGCCTACACCAGCTTCATGGATCTGAGCCGCAAGCCCGAGATTGCGGATCTCATCGTGCAGGAGGTCGCCAAGATCAATGCGTCGCTGCCCCGTGCCTTACAGGTGCGGCGCATCCTGCTGCTCAACAAGGAGCTGGAAGCCGACGATGCGGAGATGACGCGCACGCGCAAGGTGAGGCGCCGGTTCGTGGCGGAAAAGTACGCCAACGTGATCGACGCCTTCTACGGCAACGCCGACCGGGCGAACGTCAGCATGGAAATTACCTTCGAGGACGGACGCAAGAGCACGCTCGACGCGACCATCGCCATCCGGGACGTGGCGCCTGAGGCGGCGCGTAAGGCGGCATGACAGGGGATAATGATGATCGATGAACTGTCATTCGCCTTTTCGCTCGTCGTCAGCGGGTTGTCGATCGGTCTCATGTATTCGCTGATCGCGCTGGGATTTGTTCTCGTCTACAAGGCGACGGACGCTATCAACTTCGCCCAGGGCGAGTTCGTGATGCTGGCCGGCTTCGTCGCGGCCGGTGTGGCGGCGGTCGAGGGAATGCCGATCCTGGCAGCGATCATTGCTGCGGTCGCGGTCATGGTGCTGTTCAGCTTTGCACTCGAGCGCGTTGTCCTGCGCCCGTTGCTCGGCCGCCCGATCGTCGCCGTCATCATGGCGACGATCGGATTGGGCGCCATTCTGCGCGGCCTTCCGCCGCTCACCGTGGGCGGACAAACGCAGTCCCTGTCGCTGCCGATCGGCGACGAACCTTTTGTCATAGGACCGGCCGTGCTGCCACCCATTCAGGTGGTGGGCGTGATCGTATCGCTCCTGTTCCTCGGCGCCTTCACCTGGTTCTTCCTAAAGAGCCGGATGGGCGTGGCTATGCGCGCCGTTGCCGACAACCAGCAGGTGGCGATGGCGATGGGCATCAACGTGCAGCGCTATTTCGCTCTGGCCTGGGCCATGGCCGGAATCGTTTCGGCGCTCGGCGGCGTCATCTGGGGGAGCATGCTGGGCGTCGATACGCACCTGGCTCTGGTGGGGCTCAAGGTTTTTCCGGTGGTGATCCTCGGCGGTCTCGATTCAATCGTCGGCGCGGTCATCGGCGGCCTGATCGTCGGCGTGGTCGAGAGCATTGCGGCGGGCTATCTCGATCCGTTCGTGGGTGGGGGAACAAAGGACTTTGCGCCCTATGTGCTGATGATCGTCATGCTGATGTTCAAGCCTTACGGCCTGTTCGGCCAGCGCAGAATCGAGCGCGTGTAGGAGCCGGATCATGTTCCATCGCGAGGCCGGCGTCTTTAAGACCACCTACGCGGCCGACATGGCGCTTTATCCGTTGCCGATCGCGCGTTGGGCCGTGGCGGGCGTGGCCTTGCTGTTCGCTGTGGTTCTTCCAAGCCTGTTGCACGAATACTATCTGTCCATCATCAATCTTGTTCTGATTGCCATCGTCGGCGCGCTGGGTCTCAATATTCTGGTGGGCTACACCGGGCAGATATCGGTCGGGCACGCGGCCTTCATGTCGGTGGGGGCCTACACCGCGGCCAACCTGGCGGTCCGACTCGATCTGCCGTTCTGGATCACGCTGCCGGCGGGCGGTCTGATGGCGGCGCTGATCGGCGCAATCGTCGGCATTCCGAGCCTGCGCATCAAGGGCCTTTATCTGGCGATCGCGACGCTGGCCGGCCAGCTCATCATCGAGTGGACCATCAACCACGTGCCGGCGATATCGGGCGGGGCGCAGGCATCCATCGAGGTGCCGCGGCCGACACTGTTCGGGACCGAGCTCAAGACACAGGGACAGCTCTATTTCTTCCTGCTGTTCTTTGCCGCGCTGGCCATTGTTGCGACGCTGAATCTGGTGCGGAGCAGGATCGGCCGCGCGTTCGTCGCAATCCGTGACCAGGACATCGCAGCCGAGATCATCGGCATCAACATCTACCGCTACAAGCTGCTGTCGTTCGCCATTTCGTCGTTCTATGCCGGCGTCTGCGGCGTGCTCTATACCTACTATCTGGGCATCGCCAACTACGAGCAGTTCCAGATCGTCGTGTCGATCGACTATCTCGCGATGATCATCATCGGCGGCCTGGGCTC
Organism: uncultured Hyphomicrobiales bacterium; assembly: GCA_902826715.1. Taxonomy (GTDB): domain Bacteria; phylum Pseudomonadota; class Alphaproteobacteria; order Rhizobiales; family Hyphomicrobiaceae; genus CADEFX01. The sequence continues at coordinate 15,420 of CADEFX010000009.1, forward strand.
GGTGCTCGGGTCGATTCTCGGGGCCATTTTTGTGACGATGCTGCCTATCGTCATTCGCTGGATCGTAGAGGGCTTCGGATCTTATTTCTTCACTGCGTCGGAGCTGGCGGGAGTGTCGTCCAGCGCCCGGCTCATCGTCTTCGGCAGCCTCATCATCTTCTTTTTGGTGGTCGAGCCGGAAGGCCTGAACCGCCTTTGGCGCAACATCCGCAATTACTTCAGGGTCTGGCCCTTCTCTTACTGAGGGAAGGGAAAACAAAGAGCGTAGGGAGGTGCCTCAATGTCTGCGTCACACAAATGCTGGCTGTATGCGGCAAGCGTCGCTGCGGCTGTCGGAATCGGAGCAGGTGCTGCTGCGGCCCAGCAAAAGGAATTGGTGTTCGGCCTTCACTGCGACAGAACGGGCGCGACGCAGACGGTCGGCACGTTCCTGTGTCCGGGCTATCACGACTACATCGCCTTGCTCAACAGCAAGGGCGGCATCGAAGGCTACAAGGTCCGCGTCATCGAGATCGACAACGAATACAAGGTGCCGCCGGCCATGGAAGCGCACGAGCGCTTCAAGATGGAAGGTGCCGTTCTGACGGGACTTTACGGCACACCGCAGACTGCAGCCCTGGCGAAGAAACTGGACGAGGACAAGGTTCTCGGGACGTCGCCCGGGTTCGGTACGGCGGCGGCTGCAGACGGGCAGCGTTATCCCTATGTGTTTCCGATTGCCGCAAGCTACTGGTCACAAGGCACGGCAGGCGTTGCTTTTGCCAAGGAACGGTTGGGCGGCAGCCTGAAGGGAAAGAAGATCGCATTTCTGTTCTATGACAATCCCGCCGGCAAGGAACCGCTGCCAATTCTCGAAGACCTCGCCAAATCGGAGGGATTCGAGTTACGGACATTTGCCGTGCCGGCTCCGGGCGTAGAAATGGGCGCTCAGGTTCTCGATATCACCGCGCGCTATCGGCCCGATTTCGTCATCGCGCACTTGTTCGGGCGAGCGCCTTCGGTCGCCGTGAAGGAGTTGAAAGGAAAAGGGTACCCATTGAGCAAGCTGGTGTCGTTCGTATGGGGCGCGTCAGAGGCCGACGTGAAGGCCGCCGGCGGGTTTGGCGCGGCAGAAGGCTACAATGTCATGCAGTTCGCCGGCGTCGGCACTGACTATCAGGTCATCAAAGACATCAATGCCATGTACAAGGCGCAGGGCAAACCCGAGCCAAAGGAGCAGGAGATCAGTGTCTATTACAATCGCGGCGTGATGGTCGCGGCCTTGCATGCGGAGGCGGTACGCAACGCCATCAAGACGAAAGGCGGCGCAATGCCGACCGGCGAGGAGGTGCGCAAGGGCATGGAGGCCATCACGAACTTCACGCTGGGCGGACTGGTGCCGCCCATGAAAATCACGCCTCAAGACCATGAGGGCGGCGGCTGGGTGCAGATCTGGACCGTGAAGGGCGGCAAGTTTGCGAAAGCCGGCGACTGGAAACAGCCTTACCGCGACGTGATCAAGAAGCATCTCGATATGGAAGCAAAGAAGTGAGCGTTGCCGGAGGCGAATGCGCTAACGCATTCGCTTCCGTCGCACTGCGATGGGTTTTTCCATGCTGACGATCAACAATATCGAGGTTGTCTACGACAAGGTCATCCTTGTGCTGAAAGGCGTCTCGTTGAACGTCGCCAAGGGCACCATCACGACATTGCTCGGAGCCAACGGCGCCGGCAAGACCACTACCCTCAAGGCGATCTCAGGCGTGCTTCGCACGGAGCGCGGCGAAGTGACGAAGGGCTCCATCCAGCTCGGCGACCGCCGCATCGACGGCATGCGGCCATTCGACGTGACGTATCTCGGCATTGCTCAAGTGTTCGAGGGCCGCCGGGTGTTCGAGCATTTGACGACCGAAGAGAACTTGATCGCCGGAGGGCACGTCCTGCGCGAGAAGGGTACGGTGCGGGAGGGCATCGAGCGTGTCTATGCCTACTTCCCGCGATTGAAAGAGCGGCGCAACCAGCAATCCGGATATCTCTCAGGCGGCGAGCAACAGATGCTGGCGATAGGCCGGGCGCTGATGTCCAGGCCCACAGTCATGCTTCTCGACGAGCCCTCCCTCGGACTGGCGCCCATGCTCGTCGAGGAAATCTTCGGGATCGTGCACAAACTTGTGGCCGACGAGAAGCTCTCGGTTCTGCTGGTTGAGCAGAACGCCGCCATGGCGCTCGAGGTTGCCGAGCATGGCTACGTCATGGAGAACGGGCGCATTGTCCTCGAAGGCAGCGCCGCATCTCTGCGGGAGAACTCCGATATCCGGGAGTTCTACCTGGGCCTCAACGAGGTCGGCTCGCGCAAGTCGTATCGCGACGTGAAGCACTACAAGCGGCGCAAGCGCTGGCTGTCCTGACCGTTTTCTGTCAAGCGCCTAGCACAAACGGCAGGGAGCGCGGGCCCCGCACCGGACCGCGCGACCACGAGACGGCTCGTTTTTCGTCCAGGCGGAATTCAGGGATGCGCTTCAGCCATTCCTCGAGCGCAACGGTGATCTCCAAGCGGGCGAGATTCGAGCCGATGCAGCGGTGAATGCCAAGACCGAAGGCGGCGTGGCGATTGTCCTGGCGATCGATTAAGACCTTGTCTGCATCGCGGAAAACCGCCGGGTCACGATTGGCCGCTGGGAAGGGGAGCAGCACCAGGCGCCCGGCCTTCATCGGGCAGCCGCCGACCTCGATGTCGTTCACCACCTGCCGCGCCATGGTGACAGGCGCATACGCGCGCAGGAACTCTTCGACGGCCGTCGGAATGAGGCCGGGATCGGCCACGAGACGTGCGCGATCGGCAGGCGTGTTGGCCAGGTGCCACAGGCTGGCGCCGATGGCGCTCCATGTCGTGTCGATACCGGCGATCAGGATCAGCCGCAGCGCGCCGAACAGGTGCCGCTCGGTCAGCGGCTGGCCCTCGTGCCGTGCCTGGACCAGGAAGCTGATGAGGTCATCTCCGGGATCGGCGCGCCGCGCCTGCGCATAGGGGCGGAAAAAGTCGTCCATCTCGGCGGCGGTGGCGAGCAGCCTGTCGGCGGCCGTGTTGTCGTCGTCGACGATGGTGTCTTCGAGAAACACATGAATCCACCGCCGGAACCGGTCCCCTTCCTCCTCGGGTATTCCGAGCATGTAGGCGATCACTCTGACCGGGATGTGCTGGGTGTAGGCAGTGGCGGCGTCGCAGGTTGGTGCGCCGACAATAGCGTCGATCAGCTCGTTGCAGATGCGCTGCGTGCGGGGCACGAGGCGCGCAATGGCCTGCGGCGTGAACGCCGGCAGCAGCAGCATGCGCGCCGGCTTGTGATGCGGCGGATCGGACGTGATCGGGGGCGATGGGAGGCCGACGGTCGGCGGGTTCTCGCGGATCACCGGCCGGCGCGAGGAGAAATTGTTGGTATCGTAGGCGATGGCGCGGACATCGCTATACCGCGTTGGCAGATAGACGCCGCCGAACCGCTCGGTTTGCGCCACGGGACAGTGCTGCCGCAGGTCGTCCCAGATGACGAAGGGATTCTCGATCCAGCGCCGGTCGGTGTGGTCGAAGTCTGTGCTCCAGTCGCTGACGGGCGGTCGCTGTGCCATAGCTTGCCTCCCTGACCTATTCGCGCTTGGCGCGCACCGCGTACTCGGGACAATTGCGCGTCGCAAGGAGAGCTTTTTCCTCCAGAGCCGCGGGGACAAGCCCGCTTCCTTTCACATGCGCGAAGCCAAGCTCATCCGCATCGAACAATTCCGGAGCTAGGGCGCAGCAGCGGTTGTGCCCTTGACACCTGGCGCTGTCGATCGAGAGCCGCAGTGTGCCCTTCTCGCGCAAACTACCCTCCATGCTTTCCGTGTTTTCCGGATTGAGGCCAGTGTATCAGATGCGCGGGCGTTCAGACCAGACTCCTGCCCCCGGTGTCCCGGATCAGATCACGTCGCTCCTCGACCGCAACGGAGATACCGGCCGATCGCCTTGCGCGCCAAGCCACAGAAAGTGCGCAGTCCTTGTATCGAGTAAACGGGTCACATTGCAGCGCGGGCCATGCTTGAGCATACGTTGCAGGACGAGGGACTGATGGGAGGGGCCAATGCGACATGATGAAATGGTAGCCAAGCTGGAGGATTTGCGGTCCATCATTGCTGATAAGCTTGCGGAACTCGCTGAGCGGCCAAAATGGGGCAGCGAGGAGGAGCGCGAGGAGGTCGTCAACGCGATCGATGATTTGGACGGGCAACTCGATCTGTTGCGGGAAGCGTTGGAGCAACCGGACGACGACGGCGATCACGAAGAGGGTAGTGAGGACGACGAGGGATAGGTCGGGACGGATTTTCAGAGGCCGGGATTGATCTCCAAGGCAATACCGCGCTCCGCTGAGTGCCGCAATTTCCTCGTTGGCGCGTCCGAAGATCGAGGGGTCGCCTTGCTGCGCTGCAGCAGAAATTCAATGCTTCAAAATCGCGGTCGGGGCTGGTCCATGTCGCTATTGGGCTGTGACAGCTAATATTCATCCAACGATTGGGGAAAAGGCAAGCGTGTCACTGTGCTAAGCGACACGACGCTGTACTAGTGAGGTTCCAAGCGGCTTAAATTGCGCTGTCTCTGCCGAAAAGGGGAAAATCAATGACCATCGAACTGTTGGTTATCTGGTTAGTGATCGGTGCCATCGCCGGCTGGCTCGCCGGTCAGGTCATGAGCGGGGGCGGCTTCGGGCTCATGGGTGACGTGATCATCGGCATTATCGGTGCCGTAGTGGCAGGCCTGCTGCTCCCGCGCCTCGGCATCTACATCGGTGGGGGGCTCCTAGGCGCAATCATCAATGCGTTTATCGGCGCGTGCGTCGTGCTCTTTGCGCTGAGACTGATAAAGCGAGCGTGACGGCTTTTGCGTGATTGAAAAGAAGGCGATGCCGGGCTTTGCCTGACATCGCCTTGATCGTTTCTGTTCTGCCTATTTCGCGGCCTTGAGCGCTGCCAGTACTTTGGGCGGCGACATCGGCAGCTCCGACATACGCAACCCGATTGCATTGTGGATGGCGTTCGCCACGGCGGCCAGGGGCGGGACGATACACACTTCGCCGACGCCCTTGACGCCTTGCGGATGTTTCTCGTTCGGCACTTCGACGATGATCGGGTCGATCATCGGCATGTCCGAGGCGACCGGGATGCGGTAGTCGAGGAAGCCGGGGTTATCAAGGCGGCCACTGGCGTCGAAAATATACTCTTCGTTCAGCGCCCAGCCGATGCCCTGTACAACGCCGCCCTGGATCTGGCCTTCCACGTAGCTCGGGTGGATGGCGCGGCCGACATCCTGCGCTGCCGTGTAGCGCAGAATCTGCACTTTACCGGTATCCGGGTCGACCTCGACATCGCAGATGTGCGTGGCAAAGCCCGGACTGGCGCCCATGGTGTTGAGCGACGCCGTTGCGGTGATTGGACCGCCTGTCGCGCTGGCTTTTTCAGCAATCTGGGCAAGCGTCATCGGCGGGAAGTCACCGGCGTTGGAGCCGGCTGGCCGTGCTTCGCCGCTTTCCCAGACGACGGCTTCGGGATCGATCTTCCATATCTTGGCGGCCCGCTCGCGCAGGGTCTTGATCACCTGCTGGGTCGCTTGTGTGACTACGATAGCCGAAGCGAATGTGACGCGGCTGCCGCCCGTCAGATTGCTGAACGGTACGGAGCTTGTATCACCGATCAGGACTTGGACTTGGTTGTAGTCAATTCCAAGCAGCTCAGCCGTGATGTTCGCCGTCGAAGCACGGGAGCCGCCGATATCGGGATGGCCCGTGACAACGACGATCGTCCCATCCTCGTTGACGGTCACGTGCGTGCCCGACTCGCCACCTGCATTGAACCAGAAGCCACTGGCCACACCGCGACCCTGGTTCGGGCCAAGCGGAGTCTTGTAGTGCGGATGCTCCAAAACCGCCTGCAGCGTTTCCTCATAGCCGATGCGCTCGAACGTGGGGCCGTAGGCGGCCTTTGTGCCGGCCTTGGCGGCATTTTTCTGCCGCAGCACCAGCGGATCGATCTTGAGCTTGGCCGCAAGCTCGTCGAGCACGCACTCTATCGAAAACGCACCGATCGGCGCGCCGGGCGCGCGATAGGCTGCGACCTTGGATCTGTTCGTTACGACATCGTAGCCGACGACGTGCACATTGGCGACGGCGTAAGGCGCGACGCCGCAGCCGACGGCTCCACGAATGGGCGCGCCGGGAAATGCGCCACCCTGGAGACGGAAGGTTGCTTCGATCGCCGTGATCTTGCCATCCTTGGTGGCGCCGATCTTGATGGTGCTGGACGAGCCCGATGTGGGGCCGGTGGCACGGAAGACCTCCTCGCGCGTCATCACCATTTTGACCGGACGCCCAGACTTGCGCGCAAGCACAAGCGCCAGCGGCTCGAGATAAACGATGGTCTTGCCGCCGAATCCGCCGCCGATCTCGGCCGGAATGGCGCGGATCTGGCTCAGCTTGTGGCCCGTCATCTGGCCGGTCATGTCGCGCACGGCGAAGTGACCCTGGCTACTGCTCCAGATGGTCGCTTGGCCGTCCTTGGCCACGCTGACGAGACAAGCATGCGTCTCGATGTAGCCCTGGTGCACGGGCTTGGTCTTGAAGCTGCGCTCTACGATCGCATCGGCGGCGGCAAAGCCCGCTTTGATGTCGCCAAGGGTATGCTCCATCTTGTTGCCGACGTTCGTTTGTTGGTCCGGGGCGCCGGCCTGACGCAGCTCCTCATGCAGGATTGGCGCGCCGGGCAACATGGCTTCATCGACGTCGATAACCCAAGGCAACACCTCGTAGTCGACTTCGATCAGCTTGAGGGCTTGCGCTGCAATTCTTGGGGATGTTGCGGCAACGGCAGCCACGGCGTGCCCGGCGTAGAGCGCCTTGCCGCGCGCCATGACGTTGCGGCTGAGGAAGCGAAGATCCTGGATGCCGATCATCACCGGCTTGCTCCAGGGAAAATCCACGAGATCTGCGCTGGACATCACGGCCTTGACCCCGGGGAGGGCCACCGCTTTGTCGAAGTTGATGGATTTGATGCGCGCGTGCGCATGTGGGCTGCGCAACACTCTGCCATGCAGCATGCCCGGCTGCGTAAAGTCGGCGCCGTACGCGGCGCGCCCCGTTACCTTGTCAGCGCCATCCGGACGGATGGTGCGTTTGCCGATCCACTTATGGTCTGCGCCGTTGCCGTTTTCAGCCATGTCAGCTCTTTCTCTCGCGCTTCATCGCCTTCCATGGCCATCTCGCGGCCATCGAATGGATGTTTCCCTAAGTTGAAATCTGAGCCCACGTTAAAGATCGGGGCATGTGACGGTTACCATTCTACAGGCAAGCGCCCGTCAGACAACGCCTAGAGTCGAATGGTACGGGATTGGCGGCCCTGGCGGCTACTCAAAAGCGGTCAGCCGTCGCATGAGGGGTACGATAGATGGCGGGAAATTGGGCAAAGCAAGCAATTGCCCGAACACGCGAAACCTTGGCTCCCGAGAAGGCGTCGCTCGGCCGACAATCGATTGCCTGCCCGGAAGATGCTAATTGGCGTTCCAGTTGGCAATGGGCTCGATCTTAAGAATGACCGGCCGGCCACCTTCCAGAGAAGCGCGCAGGATGGATGTAATGTGCTCGGTCCGGCTAACGCCGATGCGAGCTGCCCGCCGTTCCAATTTGACGATCAAATTGGGCGGCAAGCGCACAGTGATGTCTTCCGGCATAGTATTCCCCACTGTATCGTGTGTCCCGCGGGTCATACGTACTGCGCGAGCGGACGTGGGAAAACGTTCCGTGCAAGTGCCGGTAAAGGCACGATTGCAATCACTGAGCAAATTTGATCTTTCGTCGCTCGAACAGGCGCGTCAGGCGGAAGCTCTGCCGAGCGCGTCGTTGATTTCTGCGAGCGACGCTTTCTCAGCGTCGCTGACCGTGACGCCGCCGAACCCAAAGAAACCCCCTTCTGATGAGGCTTCGGCAACGGTTTCGCCAATGTCATGGAGCCATGCTTTGACAGCCGCGCTTTCATCGGGAGCGTTTTTGTCGAGCGCAGCCGCAACGTAACGCAGCGCATCGATAGAGCGCATCTTGATCTCGTTGCCCGGCGCGCCGGAGAAGCGCGCTTCAACGGCTCCTCTCGCCGCGGCCCGGCCCTCGGCCGTTTCGAGATCGGCGACGATGGCCTTGATTAAGCCGGATGTGCTGGTCTGTTTGGCCGTCATCAAGGCCTTGGCGCTCGCGAAGTTCTCCTTAAGAAGGCCGAGAAGGCCGCTGGGATCAGCGGCCGACACAGCCATCGCTGCCATGAGCGGGCCGGCAAGAACCTCATTCCATTCGCCTGCGGGGAACGCGGTCTTGTCGGCCATATCAGGCTCCTGATGTTAGGACTTCCAGAGGGCTCCCAGGACAAATGCCAGGGCTCCGGTGAGGGCGAGCGTCGCGACTGGATTCTTTTCGACCGACTTATGTAAGGCCGACCCGAAGTTATCCGCAACTTCCATGGCGCTGTTCTTGGCGCCCATGGCACGCGCCGCCAAGGTGTCCGCCGACTCGCCGATATCATCCAGCCAGCGATCGATTTCCTGGCGCGCGCGATCCTTGCTGTAGCCGTAGCGTGCCTGCAGTTTGCCGAGCAACTCGTCGCGCTTGCCGCCGATCGTGGTCAGATCGTCGTCAGTGAGCTGTCCCCACTGGCTCTGCGCCTTGCCTTTGAATTCCTTCCACGAACCTTCGATCCGATTCCAATCCATGACGTCCTCCTGGCGATGCGTGCGAAACAAACGTCTCCTCGTCATAAAAGTTCCCTTCGCGTCTCGCCGGAGATGGCAGGCTTGTGTTGTACGTTGATTGTCCCGATGCTGTCGGTCAAACGCGATGTAAATGGTGGGGAGGATGGCGTGCCGCAGGACGCCGATACGTTCGACTATATAGTCACCGGCGCAGGGTCAGCGGGCTGTGTCGTGGCCTCGCGCCTGAGCGAATCTGGCCAATATCGCGTTCTGCTGCTCGAGGCCGGCGCACCCGATCGCTACCCCTGGATCCATATCCCGCTCGGCTATCACAAGCTTTATGCCAACCCCGGCTACAACTGGATGTTCGAGAGCGAGCCTGTACCCCAGCTCAACAACCGAACATCGTATCAGCCGCGCGGAAAAATGCTGGGTGGCACCAGCTCGCTGAATGGCATGATCTACATGCGCGGCACGCCCGCGGACTATGACGAATGGCGCCAACGCAATTGCGAGGGTTGGGGCTGGGACACGGTCTTGCCCTACTTCAAGAAGGCGGAGGACCAGGAGCGTGGACCCGACGCTTTTCACGGCACCGGCGGACCTCTGCGGGTTTCGGATCAGCCCGGCCGCGGAGAGTTGGCGGAGGCGTTCGTCGAGGCCTGCGTGGAGGCCGGCATTCCTCGCAATCCCGATTTCAACGGCGCGCAGCAGGAAGGTGCCGGGTTCTATCAGGCCACGGCGCGCGGGGGCCGGCGCTGGAGTGCGGCGATGGGCTATCTTCGCCCGGCCAAGGGACGGCCCAACCTAACCGTGGCCACGGGCGCCCACGCCACGCGCATCCTTATCGAGGACGGGCGCGCGACCGGCGTCCAGTACAAGACCGCCGGCGGGCTCCGCACGGCGCACGCGCGCCGCGAGGTCGTCGCCAGTGGCGGCGTCTACGGCTCGCCGCAGTTGCTGCAGTTGTCCGGCCTCGGCCCTGGGGATCTGCTGCAGAAGCTGGGCATACCGGTCGTGCGCGCCATGCCGGCGGTCGGCGCGAACCTGCACGATCACTTCAATACCTACTGCGCGTTCCGGTGCACCCGGCCGGTGTCGCTCAACGATTTGCATGCCAGCAAACCGCGCCAGCTCCTGGCCGGCCTGCAGTATGTCTTCCAGCGCAGCGGACCGCTCGCGGGTAACGGCCTGTATGCCGGCGCGTTCGTGCGCAGCGATGCGCGTCTGGACCGGCCCGATCTGCAGTTCAACATGTTCATCTGGAGCATCATGGATCGCGATCGGACAGGCATCAAACCGCATCCTTTTTCGGGCTTCTCGATCAGTCCAGTGCATCTGCGTCCCGATGGCCGCGGGAGTGTCCGGCTGAAGAGCCCCGATCCTCTGGCCCCTCCGGAGATACGCTTCAACTTTCTGGCGTCGGCCTACGATGTCGAAGCGATGATGGCCGGTATGCGCATCGCGCGGAAGATCGCGCAGCAGGCGTCGCTGCGTCCCTATGTCGTGCACGAGACGATGCCCGGCGCGGACGTCACGAGCGATGAAGCCCTAATCGAAGACTTGCGGAAACGGGGGGTGTCGAATTTGCACCCCGTTGGTACCTGCCGCATGGGGACGGGAACGGATGCCGTCGTCGATTCCCGCCTCAAGGTGCACGGCGTAAGGCATCTCCGGGTGATCGACGCATCGGTGATGCCTCAGATCATCGCCGGAAATACCAATGCGCCCACGATCATGATCGCTGAGAAGGGCTCCGACATGATCCTGCAGGATGCGCGCGCGAGTGCTTAGAAGAACCTGGGGATAGCCTCGGAGCCTTTGTCTCATTGTGACGTGCAATGGGCGCGGGAGAGTTGCATAAAGCGGTGTGATCGCCAACTCATCACCCGCTCTTGCCGATGCCCGCAGCCCTGGCGCACTCGAGGCTGCCCGCGATGTCCTGCGCCGCACGTTCGGCCATGCCGACTTCCGAGGCCTGCAGTCCGCCGTGATCGGTGAGATTCTGGCCGGGCGCAGTGCGCTGGCCGTATTGCCAACGGGGGGAGGTAAGAGCCTCTGCTACCAGATTCCCTCCCTCATGCGGTCGGGTCTCGGGTTGGTCATTTCTCCTTTAATTGCGCTAATGTCGGATCAAGTCGCGGCCCTGCAGCAGTCCGGCGTTGCCGCTGAAAAGCTCGACTCCAACACGCCCGCCGATGCCCGTAACGACATCTGGCGGCGGATTGGCGATGGAACGCTCGATCTGCTCTATGTGTCGCCCGAAGGCTTGATGCAGTCCTGGCAGCTGGAGCGCCTGTCGCGCCAGCCGCTGGCCCTCATCGCCATCGACGAGGCGCATTGCGTCAGCCAGTGGGGCCACGACTTCCGCCCCGACTATCGCTTGCTGGGTCGCCTGGCCGACGTTTTTCCGCGCGTGCCGCGCCTGGCCGTGACGGCCACAGCCGATGCCCGCACGCGGGACGACATCCGCTCCGAGTTGCGGCTCGGCGATGCGCTCGAGTTCGTCGACAGCTTCGCCCGGCCGGAGTTGGTGTTGTCGGCGGAGCGCAAGCTTGGCGCCGGCCGCGACCGCGTGCTCGAGCTGGTGACCGAACGGCCCAATCGATCTGGCGTCATCTACTGTGGCTCGCGCGACGGCGTCGACAAGCTTGCCGAAAAGCTGGTGGCGGCTGGTGTCCCGGCGCTGGCGTATCACGCCGGCCTCGACAAGCAGGTTCGCGCCGGCCGCCTGGAGCAATTCCTCGAAGCCGACGCCGCGGTGATGGTCGCGACCATCGCTTTCGGCATGGGCGTGGACAAGCCGGACGTGCGCTACGTCATCCATGCCGATCCGCCGGCCGCGATCGAGGCTTACTGGCAAGAGATCGGCCGCGCCGGCCGCGACGGCGCTCCCGCCGACGGGATCACGCTCTATTCGCCCACCGATCTTGCCTGGGCCCTGCGCCGCATCGAATCACGCGACCTCGACGAGATCGTCAAAGCCGTGCAGATGCGCAAGGTGCGCCAGCTCTATGCCATGCTCGACGGCACCGGCTGCCGGCCGGCGGCCGTGCGTCGGTACTTCGGCGAAACCGGCGTCACCTCGTGCGGTCAATGCGATCTGTGCCTCTTTCCCCCGGATGCCGCGGATGCCACTGAGGCCGCACAGAAAGCACTGTCCGCCGTCCATCGGCTTGGCGGCCGCTTCGGCCGCGGCCGCGTCATCGAACACCTGACCGGTCAGACGAAGCAAGCCTCGGCCGCCGAAACGCAGATGTCGACCTTCGGCATCGGCCGCGAGTTCAGCGCTGCAGGCTGGCGCGATCTCCTCGACCAGCTTCTGTTCGAGGGTCTGCTTCGTGAGGATCCGAACGAAGGTCGTCCCCTGGTCGGGCTCGGCGACGCCTCCGACGTCAAGGCCGTCTATCGCGGCGAGCGCCGCGTCTCGATGCGCACGCTCCCGGCCAGTGCGGAGTCGTCGGGCCGTTCGGGTCGCGGCCGCAAGCGCCACAGCGGCGAACGGCTCGGCATCGAAGCCGCCGATGCGCCGTTATACGAAGCCCTGCGCGCGTGGCGGCGCGACCGAGCGGCGGAGCAGCATGTGCCTCCCTACGTGATCTTTCACGATGCCACGCTTTCGGCCATCGCCCGCGAGCGACCCGGCTCGACGGATGCCCTGGCCAAGGTCAGCGGCGTCGGCCAAAGCAAGCTGAAACGCTACGGTGCCGAGGTCCTTAAGATGGTTCGCGACACCTGAGCGCGCATCTGCAACCGCAGGTGTACGAGCCGCTTGACGGAACCGCGGCTTGAGCAGACCCTCCGCAATCATGAAATTGCCACCCGCCCGTTGCGAGACGACTGAAGCCTATCTGGCGGAGGCCGGCCCCCATTTGGCCAGCTTGTGCACGGCCTGCGGCGCCTGCTTCGATGCCTGTCCCATGGTCAGGTATTCCGGGCTGGCTGGTGCCGACGCGAAAGCGGTGGCGATGGGCCTTCGCCAGCTAGCCGTTGGGGAGACCGCCAACCCCGATACTGTGGCCTGGGTCGGAGTATGCGCGAAAAGCGGGCTGTGCCGTTCCGCCTGTCCCGAGCAGAGCGCCGGCCTCGATGCCATGCTGCTGATCCGCATTGCACGGCAGCGTGCAATCAACGATACGCGTCAGCTCAAACCGAAGTACGACCAGATGGCTTTTCCGCGCGTCAAAACATTCGCGCGCCTGCAATTGACCGACGAGGAGCTTGCCGAATGGCTGTAGGCCCTGACCGCATAACGTTCTGGTTCGGCTGTAACGTGCTTCGCCATGCCGAACTGATCCGGCTATCGATCATGCTGCTGGAGCGCGCCGGTTACGACGTGAGCGCGGCGGGTGGTCCGGCATATTGCTGCGGTACGGCCCACGATCATCAGCCGAAGGCAGCAAGCACGATGTCGGGCCGGACCGTCTCGCGTTTCAATGAAGCCGCCGCGAGCGAAGGCCGAGGAACTGTCGTCACGTGGTGCCCCTCGTGCCATATGCACATGGCCGACATCATGTCTCCCGGAAGCACGGCAAAGTTCGACGTGGCGCACGTCACCGAGATGCTGGCCGACAGCGCCGACCGTCTCGCACCGCTGCTGACTGTGCCGGTGAAGCGCCGCATCCTGCTGCATCGGCATCTCGGCTTTCGAACGCACGTTCCGGTCAACGATCGCGTGCGCGCCTTGCTCTCGCGCATTCCGGGGTTGGAGATCGTTGAGGGACCGGCGCAGCCGGGTCATATGTGCAGTTCGCTGGCGGCCGTGCCCGGTGCGCTCGCCGTCGCCGCCGGTGAAACCTGGGATGCCGCCGTCGCCAATCAATGCGACACGGTTTGCACTATCTTTCATACTTGCCATCGCGAGCTCGTCGCCTTGGAAGGCCGGCAAAATGTACACGTTCGCAATTGGGTTCACCTCATCGCCGAGGCCATGGGGATCGGCGCCAGCGACGAGTACCGCGGCTGGCGCAATGGTGGTGCGCCCGATGTCGCGGCGATAGAAAAAGCCGGCGAACGGAATTATAACACCCTTATCGAACCCGAGCTGCGCAAGCCGTCTCCGTTGCCAGGTTCGGCCTGATCATACCGTGGCGCCGCTGACGACCGGACGAAGATCCGGCGCTTCAGGTTGCCCGCCGGATACGCACGCGAGAATGCCATGCAGAAACTGTCTGAAGAGGCTGCAGCCGACTCGACTGCGCTCCAGCGAACCGCGTTCCCCATCCTGGTGGCGCTGAGCTTCTCGCATCTGCTGAACGACTTGATGCAGTCGCTGGTGCCGGCGATTTATCCGATCATCAAGGACGCCTATCACCTCGACTTCGGGCAGATCGGTCTCATCACTTTCACGTTCCAACTTACAGCCTCGTTGTTCCAACCGCTCGTCGGCGCCTACACCGATCGCAATCCGCAGCCGTATTCGCTGGTCGCCGGCATGGGCATGACGCTGCTCGGGCTCATCGTCCTTGCCAATGCCAGCAGCTACGGCATGCTGATCCTCGCGGCTGGTCTCGTCGGCACCGGCTCGTCGATATTCCACCCGGAATCGACGCGCATGGCGCGGCTGGCCTCGGGCGGCCGGCACGGTTTTGCGCAATCGCTGTTCCAGGTCGGAGGGCAGACCGGATCGGCCCTCGGTCCGCTCCTGGCAGCCTTCATCGTCGTGCCGCACGGCCAGGGAAGCGTCGCCTGGTTCTCCCTCGCGGCGCTGTTAGCCATGATCGTACTGTTTCACGTGGGACAATGGTATGCGCGCCGAACCCTGCCCAGGCGCAACAGCGCGGCGGCGTCCGCCTCGGGGGCAGGTCAGATACGGCCGAAGGTGGCCCTTGCCGTGGCGATTCTGATCTTCCTGATGTTTTCCAAGAGCGCTTATTCCGCGAGCTTCAGCTCCTATTACACCTTCTATCTTATGGGACAGTTCAATGTGTCGGTGCAGGCCTCGCAGCTCATGCTGTTCCTGTTCCTGGTCTCCTCGGCCGCGGGCTCTTTGATCGGCGGCCATCTTGGAGATCGCATCGGCCGGCGCAAGATCATCTGGTTTTCGATCCTTGGTGCGCTGCCCTTCACCGTGGCGCTGCCGTACATGAACCTGATTTGGACCGGTGTCTTCACCGTCATCATTGCCATGATCATGGCGAGCGCGTTTCCGGCAATCCTCATCTATGCAATGGAGTTGCTGCCCGGCAAGGTCGGCATGATCGCGGGAATGTTTTATGGCCTTTCCTTCGGTCTCGGCGGCCTCAGCGCGGCGCTGCTGGGCGAACTCGCCGATGTCACCAGCATCACGACGGTATATCACCTGTGCGCGTTCCTGCCTCTGCTGGGACTTCTTACCTGGTTCCTCCCCGACATCAGGCGGCGTTAGGCCGCGGCGCCTACCTGCCGAGTGATGACACCGTTGCGCCGACCCTCTAGAATTGGTCCGCCAACAAAAGTCGGGAGCAAACGCCATGCCAATCACGTTTCGCCAGGTCGGACCAACCCTCGGCGCAGAGGTGGAAGGTATCGACATTTCCAAGCCTCTGTCCAAGGCGGATGCTGCTGCCGTCCATGCCGGCATGGACAAATATGCTGTGCTCGTTTTTCGTGAGCAGAAGATCAACGACGACCAACAGCTTGCCTTCACCCAAAGCCTCGGCGACATCGAGCATGCGATCGGCACGAGCCTGCGCAGCGACAACGACAGGCTGCCGACGAGTTTCGCCGACGTCTCCAATCTCGACAAGGACAACAAGCCGTTTGCACGCGACGACCGGCGCCGCTTGTTCGCCATCGGCAACCGCCTGTGGCATTCCGACAGCTCATTCAAGGTCGTGCCGGCGAAGTATTCGCTGCTGCACGCGCGGAGCATTCCCTCCAAAGGCGGCAACACCGAATTTGCCGACATGAAGGCCGCCTACGACGCGCTGGACGAGGAGACAAAGGCCCAGGTCGAGGATCTCGTCTGCGAGCATTCGCAGATGTTCTCGCGATCCAAGCTCGGTTTCGTGGATTTCACGGACGAGGAACGCGCCCGCTTCAAGCCAGTCCTGCAGCGCCTCGTGCGCACACACCCGTCCGGGCGCAAATCGCTCTACCTTTCGTCTCATGCCGGCACGATCATCGGCTGGCCGGTGCCGGAGGCGAAAGCGTTTCTCATGGACTTGACGGAAGCCGCAACGCAGCGCGAGTTCGTCTACACGCACAAGTGGCGGGTCGGAGATCTGGTGATGTGGGACAACCGGCAGACCATGCATCGCGCGCGGGCATTCCCGGCGCATGAACCCCGCGACGTGCGGCGCACCACGCTTATGGGCGACGCACCGACGGTGGCGCAGCAGGCAGCTTAGAGGAGGTTGAACGCCGGCGTGGCTCAGGCCGCGCCGGCTTGTTTCCGCGGCCGCGGCCAGCGTGTGGCCACCATCGGCAGAACCTGCTCGATGAGCTGCCGCGTCTGCGCCAGCACGTCCTCGTCGCCGGCGCCCACGGGCCGTAGCACGAACTTGGAAACACCGGCCGCGACGTAAGCGGCGATGCGCGCCATAATGGTATCGGCATCGCCGACCGCGAAATGCGCCAGCGGATCGCGGTTCGTGCGCTTGCGATAGGCCTCCATTGTCGCCTGCAACGCCGGTGCCGATGGCGAGCCGAAATAAAAGGCGAAGCCCGCGCCGTAGTGGTCATCGTCGATTGTCCGGCCCGCAGCCTTCGTGGCCGCGCGAACGGCCGTCACCATCGTTGCTGCCTGATCCGGCGTCTCGGGCCCGGCCTGCCATCCCGTGCCGTATCGTGCCGTGCGCCGGACGGCAGCGTCGGACGAGCCTCCGATCCACATGGGCAAGTCGGGCTGCACGGGTTTCGGCGAGATCGACGCGCCCAACAGCGTGTAATGCTGCCCCTGGAAATCGACGCTGTCCTCGCTCCACAGACGCTTGATGATCTCGAGGCCTTCGTCCGTTTTGCGCCCGCGCGTCTTCACATCGATATGCAAGGCCGACCACTCGGGCGCCGCAGGGCTGCCGATGCCGAAGGCCGGCAGCAGCCGCCCTTCGGACAGCACGTCGATCGTCGCGCACTGCTTGGCCACCAGCACCGGGTCACGCAGCGCCAGCGACACCACGTTCATGCCGAACTTGACGCGCCGCGTGCGGCCCGCCAGCGCCGCCATCGTCGTCATGCACTCGAGAATCGGCACGCGGCTGACGAGACGGTCGGTCTGCCAGATGGAATCGGCCCCGCCGGCCTCGCAGAGGTCCACCCAGCGCCAGAAGCCGCGCGCGTCCGCGAACGGAAACTCCATCAGGCCGAAGCCGACGGCGACACCCATAGTAGCGCCTCAGACCTTGACGAGCGGGGCGAGCTTGTCGACCTCGCGCAGGATCTCGTCGCGGCTGAGATCCGGAATCTCGAGAAGCGCGCTATCGATGCCGTTGTTCTGATATGCGGCCAACACTGCCTTGTCGTTCGGCGCGCGGAACACGGTGATCGACAGAGACTTGGGATCGCGCCCTGCCTCCTTGGCCATCCGGTGCAGGCGCTCGACGGCGCTTTTGGGCTCCCAGCCGCCGCGCGGGCGTGGAAACCAGCCGTCACAGAACTCGACGATGCGCTTCAGCGTGTAATCGGTCTCGCCGCCGAGCAGGATCGGCGGATGCGGCCGCTGCTTCGGCTTGGGATACTGCCATACGGGATCGAAGTTCACGAACTCGCCGTGATACTCAGCCTCTTCCTTGGTCCAGAGCTCCTTCATAGCGAGCATGCGCTCGCGCATCATCTTGAAGCGCGTGTCGTAGCTCGCGCCATGATTTTCCATCTCCTCCACGTTCCAGCCACCGCCGATGCCGAAGATGAAACGCCCGCCAGAGAGCTGGTCGAGGCTGGCGACCGACTTTGCCGTCACAATCGGATCGCGTTGCGGGATCAGTGCGATGCCGGTACCGAGTTTCAGGGTCTTCGTGGCCGCCGCTGCAAAGGAAAGCGCGACGAAGGGATCATGAGTATGCGCATATCGCTTGGGCAGCTCTCCGCCGCCGGGGAAGGGGCTCTTGCGACTCGTTGGAATGTGCGTGTGCTCGCAGACATAGAGCGAGTCGAAGCCGCGATCTTCGAGCGCCCGCGCCAGCTCGGCGACATTGATGCCGTAGTCCGTCGGAAAGTAGAACGCGCCAACACGCATGATGTCCTCCACGGGTCCAAATGTCCGCCGAGACCGGCGGCACGTGCATGGTGCTTCATAACACGCGCCCCTCGGGTATGTCGCTGCAGAAGCGCGCTAGCGGCGCAGGTTGCCCCAGCTCGTGACGCGCTCGATGCGCAGCGCGATCACCGGATACCCCGCGATCTGCATGCCGGTGAGCTGAGGATAACGCGCGCGCAGCAGCGCCTGTGCAGTGTCGTGCTCCTCCCCATCGTCAAGGATCTCGGCGCGGCCGCGCAGCATGACCCACCCAAGCCGGGACCAGTCCTCGTCATAACGATCAACGATAACGGCGACGCGCGGATTCTCTGTGATATTTTGCAACCGCTTCAGCTTGCGGCCGGACGTGCGCTTCGGCTTGTCGTCGATCGTGATGTAGAGAGATTCTGCCCTCAGCGCATAACCCACCGGCAAGACGTGCGGCGCCCCATTACCGTCGGCCGTGGCCAGCCGGCCCACGCGTTGATCCAGCAGGAAAGTGCGCTCTTGGTCCGACGGCATGCCCAGCTCACGTTTTCTCGATCTCGGCTTCTGCGCGAAAGTCGATTGTCTCGAACCTGCAGAATCTGGGCACAATAGTCCGTAAGCCCGCGCAGTCGCAATGCGCGGCAGGCTATTGCGCCCTTGTATCCGGCCGCATGGAGGTGCACCAATGGACCGATAAAACCATTGGCTAGGAAGCATGCCCATGCGGCTCGGTCTACTGTTGCGCTACCGTGGCAACGACACCGGTCCGCGCATGGATCTGGTCGAGGAAGCCGAGCGCCTCGGCTACGACTCCGTATGGTCGAGCGAGGCCTACGGCACCGACGCCGTGACGCCGATCTCCTGGGTTCTTGCACGCACGACGCGCATCAAGGGCGGTACTGGCATCATGCAGATTCCGGCCCGCACGCCTGCCTGCGCCGCTATGACGGCGATGTCTCTGCAGGCCATGTCGAATGACCGCTTCCTGCTCGGCATCGGCCCGTCAGGTCCGCAGGTGATCGAGGGGTGGCACGGCGAGCCCTACGGCAAGCCGCTGGCCCGTACGAAGGAATACGTCGAGATCATCCGCAAGATCTTCGCCCGCGAGGAGCCGCTGCAGCATCGCGGCGAGCACTACCAGGTCCCGTACGACGGCCCTGGCGCCAGCGGGCTCGGCAAGCCGCTCAAGAGCATTCACAAGCCAATCGGCGGGATCAAGATCTATACGGCCGCCTTCGCGCCGGCCGGCCTTCGGACGGCCGGTGAAGTCGCCGACGGCACGCTGCCGATTTTCATGAACCCCGAAAAACCCGATGTCATCGCTAACCACGTGCTGGACGGCATGGCATCTGCCGGCCGGCCCCGGTCACTCGATCATTTCGACATCGCCCCCTTCGTGCGCGTCGCCATGGGGCCTGATCTGCAAAAATGCCGGGATTCGCTCAAGCCGGAGCTGGCGCTCTACATCGGCGGCATGGGCGCACGATCCAAGAATTTCTATAACGACTATGTCCGTCGACTGGGCTATGACGCGGAAGCGGCCAAAATTCAGGACGCCTTCCTGGCGGGGCGCAAGGACGAGGCCCTCGCTGCGGTGCCGGACCGGCTGATTGACGAAACTGCCCTCGTCGGTCCGCCGGATCGGATCAAAGATCGGTTACAGGCATGGAAGCAGGGTGCGGCAGGCAATAAGATCGGGACCATGCTGCTGGGTGGCGCCGATGTTGCGGCGCTGCGCGTCATCGCCGAGGCGGTTGCCTGACTTGGTGCCCCGGTGTCCTTGGCGCCACGACAGGCGCCCTTGTCTTGATTGAGTTTTGTCTCGCGGAGGATCGGGTTGGCACTCAAGCTCGGATACAAGGCGTCCGCCGAACAGTTCGGCCCGCGTGAACTGCTCGATTTCTCGTGCTACGCCGAGGAGGTCGGCTTCGACTCAGTGTTCGTCAGCGACCACTTCCAGCCCTGGCGGCACAGCGGCGGCCACGCGCCGTTCTCGTTCTCGTGGCTGGGCGCGCTCGGCGCACGCACATCGCGCATCAAGATGGGCACCAGCGTACTCACGCCGTCGTTTCGCTATCACCCATCCATCGTGGCGCAAGCCTTCGGCACGCTCGGTGCCCTGTTCGAGGATCGCATGATCCTGGGCGTCGGCACGGGTGAATCCCTCAACGAGGTGCCGGCTACAGGCATGGTCTGGCCGGAAATGAAGGAGCGGTTCGCCCGCATGCGCGAATCCGTGACGCTGATCCGGCAGCTCTGGGCCGAGGAGCGTGTTTCCTTTCATGGCGAGTACTACAAGACCGAGAAAGCGACCATCTACGATCGCCCTTCCACGCCGATCCCGATTTATGTGGCCGCCGCCGGGCCCCAGGTCGCCAAGTACGCCGGCCGCGCCGGTGACGGCTTCATCTGCACCAGCGGCAAGGCGCCGGAGCTCTACACCGAGACGCTGCTGCCGAACGTTGCCGCTGGCGTCGAGACGAGCGGACGTCCGCAGGACGCCATCGACCGCATGATCGAGATGAAAGTGTCGTTCGACACCGATCGCAAGCGCGCCATGGAGGATACGCGACATTGGGCGGCGCTGGCGCTGTCGCCCCAGGAAAAGGTTTGCGTCGAGGATCCGCTCGAAATGGAGCGCCTGTCCGATGCGCTGCCGGTGGAGCGGGCCGCCAGTCGCTGGATCGTCTCGACCGATGCCGACGAGCATGTCGATAAAATTGCGGCGTATGTCGGTCTCGGCTTCCGGCACCTCGTTTTTCACGCGCCGGGGCCTGACCAAAAGCGGTTCCTCAAGCTTTACGCCGATGCCGTCCTGCCGCGACTGCGCGCGCGGTTCGGCTGACATCGCGAGGCGGCGCGAGCGCAACATTATGAGCCCATCGAAGCTGGAGCTGGTGGCGATCGACGATCTGCCGATCGTCAAGCCGGGCGACGACCTCGCCCGAATGGCGATCGATGGCCTGGAGCGCTCCGGCATTCGCCTTGTCTCCGGCGATGTGCTTGTGATCGCGCAGAAGATAGTCTCGAAGGCCGAAGGCCGCATTGTTGTGCTCGCCGAGGTGACCCCGAGCGCTCGCTCGCTGCAGCTCGGGCGCGAGACCAACAAGGACCCGCGTCTCGTCGAGCTTATTTTGTCGGAAACGAAGCGTATCGTCCGCAGCGGACCGGATGTGCTGATCGTCGAGCATCGCCTTGGCTTCGTCATGGCCAATGCCGGCGTCGATCAATCCAATGTCGGCGCCCAAGACGGCATCGAGCGGGCCTTGCTCCTGCCGCTGGACCCTGATGCAAGCGCCGAATCCTTGCGCTCGGCGCTATCGGCGGCCCTTGACGTCGATATCGGCGTCGTCGTCAACGATAGCTTCGGACGGGCGTGGCGTCTCGGCACTGTCGGCATCGCCTTGGGCGTGGCCGGCCTGCCCGCCCTGAAGGATCTGCGCGGCCGGCCCGATCTTCTCGGGCGTCCACTCCGCGTCTCCATCTCGGCGTTCGCCGACGAGATCGCCGCCGCCGCATCGCTGTTGATGGGGCAGGGCGACGAGGGCCGGCCCATGGTCGTGGTGCGCGGCCTCGCCTGGCACGAGCCAGCTAGCGGGGTCCGCGCGCTTCTTCGACCCCTTGAAGAGGATCTGTTCCGTTGAGCGTCCCTGCGTCATCACCAGGCAAGGCGCACGTCGTGGCGCTATCGGGCGGCATTGGTGGTGCAAAGCTCGCGCTCGGGCTGAGCCGTGTCCTCGCGCCGGAGACCTTGACCGTCGTTGCCAACACGGCCGACGATTTCGAGCATCTGGGTCTATCGATTTCCCCCGACATTGACACGCTCATGTATACGCTGGCAGGGCTCGACAATTCGGAGACCGGTTGGGGCCGTCGCGGCGAGACGTGGGCTTTCATGAGCGCGCTGGCTCAGCTTGGCGGCGAGACCTGGTTCAAGCTCGGGGACGCCGATCTTGCCGTGCATGTCGAGCGCACCCGGCGCTTGCGGGCGGGCGAAAGTCTGTCGCGGATCACGACCGATCTGTGCCAGAGGCTTGGCATCGCTGTTCGCATCTTGCCGATGTCCGACGATCCCGTGCGCACCCGCATTCGCACTGATGATGGCTGGCTGGACTTTCAGGATTATTTCGTGCGCTATCAGAGCCGGCCGGTGGTGCGCGAGATCGTCTTTGCCGGCGCGGCCGCGGCGCGGCCTCAGCCGGGCCTGCTCGCCATGCTCGCCGATCCTGACCTGCGCGCCGTCATCATTTGCCCGTCGAATCCTCTTATCAGCATTGATCCGATCCTCGCACTCCCCGGTGTTCGCAAAGCCGTGATAGGCTGCCGTGCTCCGGTCGTGGCAGTCTCCCCAATCATCGCCGGACGCGCGGTGAAAGGACCGACGGCCAAGATGCTCGACGAGTTGGGTGTGGTGCCGAGTGCCGAGACCGTTGCACGCCGCTACGCCGACATGATCGATGTGTTCGTCGCCGACCCTGACGATGCAGCTTTGGTGTCGGAAGCATGTCTGGACGTGGAGGTCCACGCGACGCCAACCCTTATGAGAACCCTCGCCGATCGCGAGCATCTGGCCCGCGCTGTCCTCGACGCCGCCGATCGTGCCGCAATCCGCCAGTCTCCATCTCTTTCATTGGACGTTTCATGAGCAGCTTCTGGATTATCGTGCCTGTAAAGGACACGCGCCACTCCAAGCAACGCCTGATGGCGAGCCTTGACGCACATCAGCGCCGCTCGCTCGCTCTCTTCATGCTGGAGGATGTGCTCGCGGCTGTCGCCCCCGTGCGAGATTTCGCGCGCTGCGCCGTCGTGACGACCGATCCGGATGCGACCGCCATGGCCGAGCGGTTCGGCATGCGCGTCCTGACCGAAGGCGCCGCTGACGGCCACACCGGATCGGTTTCGGCTGCAGCACATCTTTTGGGCCGCGAAGGCGCTAGCGGGTTCCTGACCCTGCCGGGCGATATCCCGAACATGTCCACGTCCGAGGTCGAAGCTCTGCTGCGCGCCCATCGCCAGGCGCCTGCCTTCACCATCGCCCCCTCCCACGACGAGTTGGGCTCCAATGCCGTGGCGTGCTCGCCGATCGATGCCGTGCCGCTGAGGTTCGGGTCCGACAGCTACTTTCCGCATCTCGCAGCAGCACGCCGCGCCGGGATCGAGCCGACCGTGCTGCGTCTTCCAGGGATCGCCATGGATATCGACACGCCTGAAGACCTTGCGCGTTTCATGCGCCAGGAGCCGCGCGTTTCCACGCGGGCCCTCGCTTACCTCGAAAGCCTGCCGGGGTTCGGTGTCGCGGCCGCGCAGGGAGAGTCGGCATGACGCCTGCCGAAACAGCAGCGCTTCTGGCTCGCGCGCGTGCCGGTCACCGGCTCAGCGCTGCCGAGGCCATGTCGCTCGCCGATTGCACGGATAACGAAGCCCTGATGCAGGCAGCCGCCGCACTGCGCGACGAAGCGTGCGGCGATCTCGTCTCCTATTCGCGCAAGGTCTTCATTCCGCTCACCAAGCTGTGTCGTGATTCCTGCCACTACTGCACGTTTGCCATTCCGCCGCGGAAGGGCGAACGTGCCTATCTCACGCCCGAGGACGTGCTGGCCATCGCCGAACGCGGGCGACAGGCGGGTTGCCATGAGGCGCTGTTCACGCTCGGCGACAAGCCCGAGCTGCGATATCGCATTGCCCGCGAGGAGCTTGACTCCTTGGGCGCCATCTCCACCATCGATTATCTCGCGCAGATGGCCAAGCTGGTGCTTGATCGCACCGGCCTGCTGCCGCACGTCAATCCCGGTGTCATGACGGCCGAGGAGATTGCGAAGCTTCGCACCGTCTCGGTTTCGCAAGGCATCATGCTGGAAACGGCATCGGATCGCTTGTCGGCGCGAGGCGGCCCACATTTCGGCTCGCCCGACAAGATCCCGGCGCTGCGGCTGCGCACCATCGAAGATGCCGGCAAGCTCGCCGTACCTTTCACGAGCGGCATTCTCATCGGCATCGGCGAGACGCGCACGGAGCGCATCGAGGCCTTGCTCGCGCTGCGCGATCTCAATGACCGCTACGGTCATCTGCAGGAAATCATCATCCAGAATTTCCGCGCCAAGCCTGATACGCGCATGGCATCGGCCGCCGAGCCGTCGCTGGACGAGCATCTGTGGACCATCGCCGTTGCGCGGCTTCTGTTTGGCCCCGCCATGAATATTCAGGCGCCGCCGAACTTGCGCTCGGGCTCGCTCGGTCAGCTTGTTGCCGCAGGCATCAACGACTGGGGCGGGGTCTCACCCGTCACGCCGGACCACGTTAACCCCGAAGCGCCGTGGCCCGAGCTGGTGGCGCTGGAGCAACAGACCGCTGAGGCCGGCAAGCAATTGGTGCAGCGGCTCGCCATCTACCCTGCCTACGCGCGTGATTCGATCAGGTGGGTTGATCAGCGCCTGAGCACCCGTCTGATCACCCTGAGCGACGCCCCGGCGTTCGGCCGCGAAGACACGTGGCGCGCGGGATCCGCCACGCCGGTACCCGCGCCGCTTGTCGCTCCGAGGATCCATCGCAGTGGTGCGGACAGATTGAGCACCTTTCTCGATCGTGCGCGCGATGGCCATCGTCTCGACGAAGCAGGCATCGTTCGCCTCTTCGCTGCGCGCGGCGACGATCTCAACCGCGTCACGACCGCCGCCGACGAGCTGCGCCGCGCCATATCGGGCGACACCGTCACCTATGTCGTGAACCGCAACATCAACTACACCAACGTCTGCTACTTCAAATGCCAGTTCTGCGCCTTCTCGAAAGGCAAGCTCAGCGAGAACCTGCGAGGGAGTCCCTACGTCCTCGATCTTGACGAGATCGAGCGGCGCACGCTGGAAGCCTGGGATCGCGGCGCCACCGAGGTTTGCCTGCAAGGCGGCATCCATCCCGACTACACCGGCGAGACATATCTCGGGATTTGCCGCCGCATCAAGTCGGTGCAGCCCGGCATGCACATCCACGCCTTTTCCCCACTCGAGATTTGGCAGGGCGCAGCTACGCTCGGCATGTCTGTCGCCGAATATCTCACCGAGTTGAAAGCCGCGGGCCTGAGCTCGCTGCCAGGCACCGCCGCCGAGGTTCTCGACGACGAGGTGCGCGCCATCATTTGTCCCGACAAGATCACCACGGCTCAGTGGCTGGAGGTGATGGAGGCCGCCCACGGCATCGGCCTGCGCTCAACCGCCACCATCATGTTCGGCCATGTCGATCGCCCGTATCATTGGGCGCGCCACCTGCTGCGCGTGCGCGATCTCCAGGAGCGCACCGGTGGCTTCACCGAGTTTGTGCCGCTGCCGTTCGTGCCGACCGAGGCGCCGATCTATCTCAAGGGCCGCGCCCGCCCCGGTCCTACGTATCGCGAAGCCGTGCTCATGCACGCCGTCGCGCGCCTCGTCCTGCATCCGGTCATCGCCAACATCCAGACATCCTGGGTCAAGATGGGCCGCGAAGGCGCGGCTGCGTGTCTGCAGGCCGGTGCCAACGACATCGGCGGCACGCTCATGAACGAGAGCATCACCCGCGCCGCTGGCGCCATCCATGGCCAGGAGATGCCGCCCGAGGCCATGCACGAGTTGAGCCGCAGCATCGGCCGCACGCCGCAGCAACGCACCACGCTCTACGGCGCGCCGCCTACCGAACGCACGGAGCGTTCGTTCCACGCAGCGCCGCTGCTGCCGCCGGTGCAGACGCCGGCCAAGCAGTTTATGCGCGATCGCGCTCGCACGGCCGGTGCGCCGCCACCGGGAGAATGAAATCAGGCGACGCGACACCTGTTTCGTGCGCTGCGCATAGACGGAGGATGTGGATATGAACTTGGGCAAGTTGGGCGTGTGGTCATCGCTCGACGGATATACGGCCAAGGAAGCGCTCGCCTTCGCGCAGCGCGTCGAGAAGCGCGGCTATCCCGCACTTTGGGTCCCCGAAAGCCGCGGGCGCGACGTGCTCGTCACCTCAGCGTATCTGCTCGGTGGCACCACCAAGCTCACCATCGCCCCCGGCATCGCCAACATCTACGCGCGCGACGCCATGGCGATGGCCAACGGCCAACGCGGCCTCGCCGAACAGTCCGACGGCCGTTTCCTGCTCGGCATCGGCGTGTCGCACGTGCCGCTGGTTACGAACTTGCGCGGTCATGCCTACGGCAAGCCGGTCGCGACCATGCGCGCCTATCTCGAAGGCATGCGTGACGCGCCCTACTTTGCGCCGGAGCCGAAAGCGCCGCCGAAGATCGTGCTCGCGGCGCTCGGGCCGCGCATGCTGGCGCTCTCGGCCGAGATGGCCGACGGTGCGCATCCCTATTGCGTCACGCCCGAGCACACGGCTGAGGCGCGCCGCATTCTCGGTCCAGGCAAACTGCTTTGTCCCGAGCTGATGGTCCTGCTCGAGACCGATCCGGCGAATGCGCGAAGGACCGCGCGTGAAGGGCTTTCGCGCTATCTGCAGCTCGAGAACTATGTCAACAACTGGCGTCGGCTCGGATTCGGCGATGCCGATTTCGCCGGCGGCGGCTCAGACAAGCTGATCGACGCTAACGTTGCCTGGGGCGACGAGGATGCCATCCGCGCGCACATCCAGAAGCACTGGGACGCCGGCGCCGACCACGTCTGCATCCAGGCCATCAACACCGACAGCTCGCGCAAGCTGACCGACGAAAAGATCTTCGACCTTCTGGCGCCCGGCTAAGAGCAGTTATGAGCGTGGACGAGCCCATTGCCGCCGTGCCACGCTCCACACAAGAGAATTGAACATTCCAGGGAGGATCGGCCATGAGGTTCGGCATCAATTCGATGACACGCGGCCCGCTGGCCACGCGCAACGCCTACATGGCCATAACCGATGTCGGCGAGCGCTACGGCTACGACTTCATCTCCGTCAACGACCACGTCGTCGTCCCTGCCACCATCTCCTCCCACTACCCCTATAGCGAGGAAGGCTCCTGGAGCGGCGCCGCATCGGGCTTCTGCCTGGATCAGCTCGCAACCCTTTCCTTCCTCGCGGGCTGCACCCGCTCGTTGCGACTCCTGACTTCCGTCATGGTCGTGCCGCATCGCCCCGCCGTGCTGACGGCCAAAATGCTCGCGACCGCCGACGTGCTCTCGCAAGGCCGCCTGATCCTCGGCATCGGCGCCGGCTGGCTTAAGGAGGAATTCGATATTCTCGGTGCCCCCTATGCCGGCCGCGGCCGAGCCACCGACGAGTACATCGAAGCCTTCAAAGTCCTCTGGCGCGACGACCTGCCCGTCTACAGCGGCGAGTTCGTCAAGTTTGACAACGTCATGTTCGAACCCAAGCCCGTGCAGAAACCGCATCCGCCGATCTGGGTCGGAGGCGCGAGCGATGCGGCCATGAGGCTCC
>CADEFX010000010.1 GCA_902826715.1 uncultured Hyphomicrobiales bacterium
AAGACCAGAAACTGTTTGATGCATGGATCGACGTTGAGGGAAATCGAGGACAGCCTGCCGGAACCGCACGAAGAAATTGTATCGATCTTGGGAGAACTTCTACTGAAGGCGCTGGTCCACCAATTTCCGCCGGAGATGTTCGACGGAACGTTGGAACTGGGTTGTCCGTCAACTTATGTTCACCGAAAAGTTCAAGCAGTTGGCCACATAGAAACAGTTGTTCATGTCGATGCCGATGGTGATCTTGATCTTGGATTCAAGGGCCTCAAGATGGAAATGGTGGTGCCAGGACCACCTCAAAGCGCTTTGCCTACATTTGTCAAAATGAGCTCAGATCAGTACCAGCGCCTTGCAAAACTCGCTTTCACCCACGGGGATCATCAAGAGATGTGCCGCCGGATGTATGATGAAACCAGCACAAAAGACGACCAGACATATGTCCTCGTGCTCTCAACCGATCTGGCAATAATAAAAGATGCTCTAAAGCGGGGCGAATCGGGGGCGTGGCAGGATTTGTTCCGGGAGGTAATGGCAGGGAAGAAAGAAAGCTAAGAGGCGACGATCTGAAGGAAATGTGAGTCTCGTGCTCATTCGGAATCTTGCTGAGGACTCTGCGTCAAGCGGCGCCTAAAGCAGGTAGGGCCTCAGTCTACGGTTGCCACGAGGTGATTGGTCTATCGCAACCTGACAAAGGAAGAACTCACTTGATCCAGCAGGTAGATGAATCCCTGCCATCCAGCACGCCGAGCATTCTCCGATAGTGGGGTTCTGGGTCGGAACATTGTCGGCGTCTGTAGGTCGGCCGACAGGTAGAAGATCGAGTAGTTTTTCGTTTTGTCCACCAGCACGAGAAAGAGCGGGAAGAACACGAACGCGTCCATTCGCTCCTTCTGTGGTCCCCACGCCGCGCCGAGAACCGTATTTGGGACGACGCCAACGTTGCGGACGCTCGCGGCTTTTACCTGAGCGAGGTAGCCGCAAAAGTCGCAGATCACATCGGCGCATTTGAAGTTTGTGGGAAGGCGGACAAGCGTTTTGGTCCGTTTGCATCGCGGGCATGAGCAGTTCTTAACGACCATCTCCTCGCCAAACGCACCGAGAACTTGTCGTGCCGTGGCCATCGAGTTTCATCCTGCAGCGCGTAACATCGCGTAGCGCAAGGCACTACCCTAAAACAAGCTCCCTTGCGCGCTGGTGGAGGTTTCGGTGCCTTCGGTGGACGGTGGTCGCGCTCGCCTTGTCGCTTCCTGCTCCGCCATAGTCCACGCGCCGTCATCCTCGAACGTCTGCAGCAGCGCCTTCACGTCATCCAACGGCGCGTCCGTCTCGCCAAGCCATAACGGCCACGCCTCGCGTGGCAACATCACTGGCATCCTGTCAGTGATGCGCGAGATGAGCACGTTGGCAGGCGTCGTCACCTGCACGAACGTCTGCAGCGTCTCAGCTCCGTTCCGCCACTCCTCGCAGATCACGGCAGTCGCAATCGGCTGTCCGTCGTTCGGCGTGATCACCCATTGTTTCGTCTTACCGTTTGGCAATTCCTCGCCTTCGTTGAACGTGTGCACGAACAGGATGCCACGCGCGTGCGTGAAAGCCCGCGCAAACGTCGGCAGGCGCTCTATCGTTTCGCAACGCGCATGCATGTGCTTCGGCCGCGTTGGCGCCGCATCATCCTTGCCAGCAAAACCCCAACGCATTGACACCATCTCGCGCTCGCGGTTGTCGTTGAGGCGCATGATGTTGGCGAAACGCATGGGGGTGGAGACGACGACTTCGCCCGTGTTGACGGTCAGCGGCTGGGAGAAGGCGTGGACGTCTTGCCAGGACGCGAGCTGTGTAAATTTTCCGCACATGAGTTATGAAGCAGGTTCTGTGCGTAAGTAATCTACGCGTTCGAGTAATTGCCGGTACGCCAAGGAAAGGAAGCTCACCATCGGTATTGCGCCAAGCGACAGCAGAAGAACATCCTCCGCTGCGCTTGCGATTAATTTTATCTGCGGATGATCTTCCAAGGCTGTTTGGTAATCGATCCAAAGGTTCAAGAACAGGGATGCGATGAAACAAGGTAGAAAAGCGACCAAGGAGCCTATCGCCAATCTAAAGAGATTTCCCTCACTGGCCGTCCATGCCATCTGAAGGCTGATCGGTCGCTCCACGGCTTGGGCAGGAAGGGTTAGCCACATTTTCGTGGTCAGCAACCACCCAACGACCAGCACAGCGAAGGCTAGCGCAATCCCGACCACAACGTCTAACGTGTCTTCGTCGAGATCACTTGGAGAGGGCTGCAGCCCCATGATTACGCCGAACGGCAAAAACCCAATGGTGGACAATAGCGCTACGCATGCAAGATAGCGCAGCACAACTTTGTCGAACCGCAGATACACAGTGGATGGCCATCTCTCCCCCCGCAAATTGAACCGGTGCCACGCCACGCAGATTGAAGCAATAAGCGGGGCCGTGACGAACCATAACAAGACCCAGTAGGTAACCCTCAGCGAAGCCATCGAAGAATTCTGCAATTCCAGAGATGCTTCGACCAGATGAAAAGCCATGTGGGCAAGCATCGTGATTAGTGCCCACGCCCAAGCGATCCGCGCCAGATAGCCGATGTTCGAGAACGTAATCCTGTAGGCTTCGGCAACTGTCCGCCAAATCGGCACGTGCCGGTTAGCCACGGGCGATGATGTGTGCATCCGGTGCATAGCCTAGAGAAAATGTTTCTCGGCAAGGATGATGATGACGCTCATTCCCCATCCACTGTAGGTCGGCAATTGCAATGGATCGTTGCGCAGCCGCGGCATCGCAGGCGATAGACCATCCTGTATCCATTTGCCTGTTGCGTCCGCTGTGAACAACCATGGCCGTACGTTATCCGCTTCCAAGGATCGCCAGCCGGTAATTGCCCACGAATTGAATTGGAATGCGGCTGTGTGCATGCTGCCTTGCTCTACTGTCCTGCGTCCCACGAGGTCTTCATCCGTGGGCTCTCGTTGACCGTGCCAGTCCATTAGTCCAGCAAGAAAGGACGTACGTGCGCCCGGTCCAGGTTGTGACGGAAGCTGCAAGACCCTTCCTGCAGCATAGGACCGGTCGCGGAGAATGATCGGCCAAAAATCTCCAGGTCGGATTTGTGAATTGCGATGAGGCTGGAATGGGAGGCTCCGGTCCATCGACGTTTTCCTCGCTTCATGAAGCGCGTCCCGCTGTGGCTCCTGCATCTTGGTCACACACGATTTGGCGAAAGGCATCACGGACTTGTCATAGCGCCCCGTCCGTTGGCGCCGCTATTAGACCACGTATGTGCTCCAAAATGTCGCCCATCTTCTCAGTGGCTGCCTTGCCTGCAATGTCACCTACGTGAGCGTACCTCGCCGTCGTGCTGGGTTGAGAGTGACCAAGCAGCGCGCCGATCACGCCGAGCGGCACTCCGACAACAAGTAAGTGAGACGCATAAGTGTGCCGTGCCGTGTAGAGGACTACGTCGCCAAGCGCTGCTTCCATACGGACCTTCAGCCAGAACTTTCTGAAGCTCTCGCGTGGCTTCATCGGGTTCGACTTGTTTGGAAAAAGGAATGGCGAGCCGCCGCTCTCCGATTTCATGCGCCGCAGAATTTCGAGAGCGGGGGATGATAGAGGTGCCCGATGTACCCGCCGTTGCTTCGTGTTGGACGGCGGCTTTGTCCATATGCCGTCATCAAGGTCAAAGTGAGCCCATTCGGCTGACAGCAGTTCTCCAATGCGCGCGCCCGTCAAAACCAACAGCCGGATGCCGTTAGCCTGTAGCTGGTCTTCCTGATTGGCCAAGACGCGCATTAGGCGTTCCAACTCCACGAGCGACATGAAGCGTTCGCGTTTGGCTTCAACGTTGCGCTCGATCCCTTTGACGGGGTTGTCGGCTCTTATCCCCTTCTCGATAGCAAGGCTGAACATCTTAGACAGGAGCGCTAGGCAGCGGTTTGCGCGAACTGGCTTAAGCTCCATGTCGATTTTCAGGCGCCTTATATCATCGTGTGTGATCGCCTTGACCTTTAGGTTGCCCCACCGGGGCAAGATGATGTGCGTCAATAGCGCTTTGCACTCAGAGACGTATTTTTTCGATAGCCTTCTTTCCCTGGCGTAGACGTTGAGGAAGTAGTCGGCGAGATCGCTCATTGCGTCCGCCTTGCGTTCCTCTTTTCGCGCGGCACTGGGGTCCAGCCCTTGGGCAACGTCGGATAGGAGAGCACGAGCATCGATACGCGCCTTCTTAAGGGACAGCGCCGTTGTCTTTGCAAACACGTACCGCCGCGTTCGATTGTCAGCGTTGCGATACTGCACGAAGTAGCTGGCCGCCCCTGATGGCTTCACCCGGATGCCGAGCTGACGAACTTCGGCGTCCCAGAGAAAAACGTCTGCGGGACTTGGGCCGATGGCGTCTACAACCTTTTGGGTTAGAACTTTCGCGACGATCTTTGGCACTGGTGATCCCTCTTTCCAGATCGAGCGAAACGCGCCGGGGAAGCATGGGGGAAGCAAAAGGTTCTGAAGAGCCCCAAACCCCGAAAAACGGGCGTCCGCTATTTCGAGCTGAATTTAGTAGGGAAATCTGGTGCTTCTGTTAACGAGAAAGCTGGGCGGAAAGCTTAGGGTTTTAGGACATTTTGTAAAAATGCTGACTTTTAATCAGGTGGTCGTTGGTTCGATCCCAACCGGGCTCACCATTATAATTCAATATCTTAGGCGATTGCTTTGGCGCGCCGCCAAGGCACAAAGTCATAACACATGGGTTTCGAGCTGACCTCTGCTGGGTAACTAGTTGTTCCGTCGGCGGAGCATTTGAGGAGGGGCGCGATCTACCGCCGTGACGTCATTGAGCAGTGAGGACGGGCGCGAAAGCCAACATAGACTGGGAACGCGATCAGCCGAGCGCCTGACCGACATCGATTCGGTCACTCGATTCAACGGTCCAACCCCTCGCCGCATCGATGGTGTCGCTGATGCCGGTCCGATCCGGTCGCGGCAGCGAGTCAGAGTAGGTGAGGCTGCCCGGTGATTACGCTGACTTATCGCGCCTGCCTAGAAACGGTGGGCGATCTACTCCGCAACTAGGAAGTGCATCATGCGTCTTCGACGATCCGAATGGCGCGTTCAGCCCGATGGCCAAGTAGACGTAGTGCTTCTTGGTAGGCGGCGCTGTTGTGAGCGTCTTGTGCGTGTTGGACGCTGTCGAACTCGAGAACGACGGTACGCAGCTTAAGCCCGGCCGCGTACGTTTTAGCGAGACACATTATCTACCAGCTACTGCGAATACGCATGTCAGCGCCAGTATCATCCAACCGAAGTGTCGTCCTCTGGTCGCCCAGGCGTTGGCACCAGCACCAAAGCCGAATGTTCCAACGGCCATCGCGATGATCCAGTGCCGCGCTTCTTCGGACTCCATGTATGGGATGACGACAAGCAATACGCCGATTGCAGCCCAGGCGACGGCGCTGCATTGCCAGACGAGGCGTATCAGAAGCTTGATCCGCGCGGGCTCGATGTGGGCTTTGGCAAATACCTTGGTCTCACCCAAGACACCATGAACGATAGCGGCAAGCACCGCTACGCCCCCTGCCGCTTGGATCATGAGATCGCGCATGCTGGATTACCTGAAAAGCGACTTGCCGCGCGTGAGGGCGACCCTATGCATCCGATTGCATCGCTTGTGCACGCACAAATCCCCAATTGTCCAGCCCGTTGTGTAACGATGGCACGGCTGATGCCGGTCCGACATCATGCTCGCACGACAAGCTTGCCGCGCACAGCAATCAACTCGCTGAGCCGCTTTGATCGCATCAGGCACAGGGATACCCTGCACAGCCTTCGCGCACATGTCGTAACCATGTATTTCGATAGTACCTCGGCTGCGTTCTTGCTGGAAAGCTCAGGCCACCCGGGGCGCGCGCCGTCTTCAGCACATCCATGCATGAACGGCGCCATCACCGGGTTCTCGTTCCACAGGGAATAGCTCGACCATATTTTCGTCGGGGAGCTGGTTACCGTCCTCGTCCGATCGGCACCATTGACCACACGAGCGCCACAGTCCCCATTCCACACAGCCCGCCCAGGCAAACAGCGTAGGCAAACGGCGATCGCTGCCCCGTGCCCGTGGTGCTGAGCAGATCCAGCATCCACCCCATGCCGGCCTGGATGCAGAAGCTCGTGGCGATCACCAGCACGTTGATGGCGGTCGTGACGCGGCCCGCCATCGCCGCGCCGAATTCCTCGACCAGCGCTGCATACGACAGCGACATCGGGTTGATGAGAAACCCGACCGCGATCCACAGCGGCAGTGCCAGCGTCGTGGCGCCGGCCGCCAGCAACGCCAGCGCGATCAGGAACACGAGGCACATGAGGCGTACGACGTGCATGAGCGGGAGGCCGAACCGCTGACCGAGCGTTGTCAGCGGTCCGCAGGCGACGGACCCGATCAACTGCCCGAAGGCCATGGCCGAGATATGAAACGCTATCCGCTCGCGGCTCAGCACGGCGACATCGGCAAGCCAAACGCCCGCCCACAAACCCTGCAGCGCGAAGCCCGGGCCGCAGGTGAACATGGCGAGCGGCGCCACGCGCCAGAAGAACCTGGCACTGTAGATGCGGCCCAGCCCTGTCAGCAGGTCGTTCCACCCGCTCTCCCGGCGCGGCTGGTCGGGCACGCATAGCCACACACACAGGGAGGCAGCGAAACACAGCGCGGCCAAAACAGCCACCAGCGTTCGCCATCCCAAATGCTGGATGAACAGTTCCGACGGCGAGCCCGACAAAATTCCGCCGAAGCCGCCGAAGGCCATCAGCAATCCCATGGCCATGGGCACCTGCTGGGGCGGAAGGCTCAGGGCAAAGATCGAGAAGCCGCCCATCAGGCTAACGGCCACGCCTGCGCCGATCATGGCGCGCGCAATCACCAGCGCCTCGAACTGGCTCGCGAGCGCAAACAGCATCGCGCCGGCGCCCGCCATCAGCATGTTGATGGATTGCACGCGGCGCACGCCGTAGCGGTCGATCAGCAGTCCAAGCGGCACCTGCATGATGGCGAAGGCCAGAAGGTAGGATGCCGTGAGCGCGCCGAGCGACGTGGCGGTGAGCGCAAACTCGTTGGTCAGGTACGGCGCCAGCACCGCATTGATGTTGCGGAAGACGTAGGACAGGAAATAGCACAGCGCAATCGGAAGGAAGATTGCCAGCGCGAACTGCCTGAGCGTCAAGGACGGTGCGGATTGCACGTTGGCCTCGGTCGCTCCGCTCACAGGCGGCTGTCGGGGCCCTGGAGCCGGCCCGCCATGCGCTCGAAACGGAACGGCGTGGGGTCGACCATCGGGGCGCGGCCGAGCACGAGGTCGGCAGCGAGGTGTCCGCCGCCCGGACCTGCGCCGAAGCCGTGGCCACTGAACCCGGTCGCGAGATAGAAGCCCGGCAACTCGGCTACCGGAGAAATCACCGGCAACCCGTCGGGCGTCGACTCGATGGCGCCGCCCCAGCCTTCGACCATCGTCACGTCCGCGAGCACCGGATACGTGCGCTTCAGATCAGCCATGGCCTCCCGCAGCAGATCATTGTCCGGCGGCGGGTCGTAGACACGCATGGCCTCGAATGGCGACGGCCCATCGAGCGGCCATGTGTTGTGCCGCATCATGGCGTCGAAGAACGGACGGCCGAAGCGGATCTTCAGCTTGCCGCCGCGCTGTTTGTACGTGGTCCAGAACATGCGCGCGTAGCGGAAGGCGTCGGGGGTCAGGTCGAACGTGCCGCGGCCGCTGTAGGCGACGTTCAGTCCGCCGTCCGCACGGCGGCGAATGCACACACCGGGGGTGGCGATCGCGCCCTCGGTCAGCTCGGGCGCCGGGCTCGTGCGCAGCACGGAGGCCTTCACGTGCAGCTGCGGCAGCCGCACGCCGTGCCGTCGCGCGAACATCGACGTCCACACCCCGCCGGCACACAGCACGGCGTCGGTGCGGATCGTGCCTTTCTCCGTCACCACGCCCGTGACGCGCCCAGCCGAGGTCTCGAGCCCGCGCGCGGCGCACGACTGATGCACGCTGACGCCCAGCCGGCGCGCTGCTTCCGCGATGGCAGGTGCAGCTTTCGCCGGCTCCGCGCGGCCGTCCGAGGACGTATACAGCCCGCCGACCCACGCTTCATTGGAGCTTTGGGTCTTGGCGCTCGCCTCCCCGGGGGACAGCACCTGCGCGTGCACTTGGTGCTGGCGCGCGTAGTTGCTCCAGTCCTCCCACATGGCGAGTTCGGCCGGATCCTTCGTAACGAAGACAACGCCGGTGCGTCGGAAGCCGACGTCGGTACCGATCTCGCCGGCCAACCCCGCCCATAGCTCTAGGCTGTGCCGGGCCAGCGGAATCTCCGCGCGATCTCGTCCCTGCTGACGGCACCAGCCCCAGTTGCGGCTCGACTGCTCGCCCGCCACGTGTCCCTTCTCGACGAGCGCCACGCGCTGTCCCGCCTTCGCGAGATAGTAGGCAGCCGCGCACCCGACGATGCCGCCGCCGATGACGACCACGTCGGCATGGTCCGGCAGCGTCGCATCGCTCTGCACGGGATCTACGCGGGGGGCCATTTCAGAGACCTCTCGTCTTGGGTAAAGGAGGCGCCGGCAGACCCTACAAATGCCGCTCGAGCAGCGTTTTGCCAATGATCCACAGCACTGTCGTCGGCACCTGTCCCGGGTTGAAAAAGGAGTGTGGCGCCGCGCCCCAGAATTGAAAGCTGTCGCCTTCATTAAGGACGGATTCCTCGTCTCCCACCTTCAGAAGAAATGTCCCCTGGAGCACGAGGCCCGCCTTCTCGCAGGCATAGCTGAGCGCCTGATCTCCTGAGTTCCCGGCCGGCGGCAGAATGAGGGTCATGAACTGCAAGTCCTGCGCGACGCTCGGCGACAGCAGCTCCTTCACCATGTGCTGCGGACCGAGGTCGAGCCGGGGCCGGTGATGTGCACGCCGCACGAACTTCGGATCGTAGAGCGGATCACCCTCGCTCCGCTCGTCCTCGAACAGCGCGCTCAACGGAATGCGCAGGGCCTGGCGGATGTTCGTCACCACGCCGAGCGACGGGTTGGAGAGATTGCGTTCGATTTGGCTCAACGTGCCGATCGACACGTTGGCGGCTTCCGCGAGCTGCTGCAGTGACATGCCGCGCTGAAGGCGCACGCGGCGGATGATGGGACCGACGGCTGGGATCGGCGCGTCGCTGGCGCGCTTCTGCGTCTCAGAGTCCACCGCGCGGGGCGCTGGCTTCCTCCGGACCTTTTTCTGGGCTTCGATCGCACCCATTGATGTTCAGTCCCTCCGCGTTGCTTCGGCCGATGATGCGGCTGCGACGATTTCATAATTCTGTTCACGAGGTCAGCAAAAAACTGAAAATCTCACAATCTTGGCGTGGTTGAAAGGCGCATCCGCACATTGCGTGTGCTGTTTTTTTGCCCATGTTGCCAGCAATATCACGTTGCTCACTGATTGACAGATGCTTTCATCGCCTAGACAATCAATTTTATAGAATACTGAAAATTGCCTGCCTTTGGCCATAAGGCTCTGCATGTCGAGCTGTGCGCTCGCATGCAGAGAACCAGTGGCAAGGTCAGTCGAGGCGGAAAGCAACGGTTCTATACCGGGGGGCAATGTGGGATATCGCGTAGGCGTTGATATCGGCGGTTCGTTCACCGACTTTGCGGTCATGGACGAGGCCGATGGCTCCGTCCACGCCTTGAAGGTTTTCTCGCGGCCCGACCGCCCGGGCGAGGAAGTCCTGGAAGGCATGCAGCAGATCGGCAGCCGGTACGGCATATCCCCGGCCGAGATTTCCTACTTTACGCATGGCACCACCGTCGGCGTGAACTCGGTGCTCCAGCGTAAAGGGCTGAAGCTCGCACTGTTTGTCACCGAGGGATTCCGCGACGTGCTCGAGGTCGCGCGCCTGCGCACCACGGACATGTTCGATCTTCTGGCGACGCGCCCCGCGCCGCTCATCACGCGCGACCGCGTGTTCCCGATTTCCGAGCGCATCGACGCCGATGGCACCGAGCTGACGCCCGTCTCCGAGGCAAGCGTGGCCGCGGCGGTAACAGCGGCGAAAGCAAAAGGCTGTGAGGGCATCGTCGTCAGCCTGTTGCACAGCTACCGCCACGCCGGCCATGAAAAGATTGTGCGCGATATCTGCGCTCGCCTGGCGCCGGAGCTGCCGGTGTTCCTGTCGAGCGAAGTATGGCCCATCGTGCGCGAGTACGAGCGCACCATCACCTCCACCGTCAGCGGCTACGTGCAGCCGCGCGTCGCGCATTACCTGGGCTCCCTGCAGACGGCGCTCAAGAATGTCGGCGTTGTGCCTGAGCTGAAGGTCACCAAGTCCAACGGCGGCGTCATGTCGGCCGAGCAGGGCAAGGGCAACTGCATCCAGATGATCCTGTCCGGCACGGCATCTGGCGTGATCGGAGCCTCGTTCATCGCCAGCGCTGCCAAGGTCGCCAAGGCCATGAGCCTCGACATCGGCGGCACCAGCGCGGATGTCGCCATGATCTTCGACGGCACGCCGCAGTACGGCGTCGGCGAGCGCATCGGTGATTTCAACATCTTCATCCCCTCCGTATCCGTCAGCTCCGTCGGCCAGGGCGGCGGCTCGATCGCCTGGGTCGACAAGCTCGGTGTCCTCAAGGTCGGTCCGGAGAGCGCCGGCTCCAACCCGGGGCCCGTGTGCTACGGCCGGGGCGGCACGCGCCCGACCGTCACCGACAGCTTCGTCGTCTGCGGCCTCATCGGCTCGCAGGACCTGGGCTACAACGCCGTCAAGATCGATGCGGAGGCCGCGCGCCGCGCTATCGAGCCGCTCGCCGACGAGCTCGGCGTTACGGTCGAGCGCACCGCCGAAGCCATTCAGAGCCTATGCATCTCTGGCATGTACAGCGGCGTCAGCGGCCTCGTCTCGCGCTTCGGCATCGATCCGCGCGAGTTCACGCTCATCGCCTTCGGCGGAGCTGGCCCGATGCTCGGGCCCATGCTCGCACGCGAGGTCGGCATGCGCGAGGTCCTGGTGCCGCCGACGCCCGGCGTCCTCAGCGCGCTCGGCGGCCTCGTCGCCGATCTCAAAAGCGACTTCATTCGCACCATCTACACCGAGCTCAATGCGCGCGCGATGCCGGCCATCGCCGAGGCGTTCGCCGATCTCGAAGCCACCGGCCGCCGCTGGCTGCGCGAGGAGCAGGGCTTCACCGGCGAGCCGCACATCACCTACGCCGGCGATCTGCGCTACGGCGGCCAGTCCTACGAGATCGAGACCATCTTCGATCCCGAATGGTTGAAGGCCGGTGGCGACCTCGCCGCCATTACGGACGGCTTCCATGTTCGCCACGAGCAGCTGTTCGGTCACGCGGATCGGCACGCCGGCGTGCAGGTCATCAATCTGCGCCTCGTTATCGCCGGGCAGACGCCGCGTCCGAGCCTGCCGTTGCAGGCGCGCGCCATGTCTGCGGCCGAGCCAAAGCTTACGATTCGGGCATGGATCGAAGGCGAATGGCACGACGTGCCTCTCTACATGCGCGCGGATCTCACCTTCGGTCACACCTTCTCCGGCCCTGCCGTCGTGGCCCAACCGGACTGCACCACCGTTGTTCCGCACGGCTGCCACGTCCGTGTCGACGAGATCGGCAACCTTCGCATCAGCATTGGCGCGGGAGGCGTGCAATGACGGCCGTCGCACGCGCTTCCGAAACGCCGGCTCCCGCATCGCCGGCCGCCGACATCAAGACCGACCGCATCGCGCTGCAGACGTTTGCAGACCATTGCATCGCCGCCGTGGAGGCCATGGCCTTCACGCTGATGCGCACGGCGCACTCGACCTTCGTCAAAGAGACGGAGGATTTCACTTGCGCGCTGCTGACACCCGACGGCGCCACCTTCGCCTGCCCGCGCACGATGGGAACGACATGGCTATTCGGCCTCGACTACGGCCCGGCCATCAAGATGATCGCCGACTATGAGGAAGGCGACGTCTGCATCACCAACGATCCCTACAGCGGATCGGTCGCCACGCATACGCCCGACATCCACATCTGGAAGCCCATCTTCATCGACGGCGATCTCGTCTGCTTCGTTGCCGGGCATATCCACAACACCGACATCGGTGGCGCCGTCCCGGCCTCGCTCTCGCGCACGCTTACCGAAATCCAGCAGGAAGGCATCTGCATTCCGCCGAGCAAGCTCGTCAGCCGCGGCGTTCTGAATGAGGACATTGTCAAGATCCTGCGCGCTAATGTGCGTGTGCCCAAGCAGAACTGGGGCGACCTCAACGCTCAGATCGCCTCCGTTGCTATCGGCGAGCGTAAGATCAAGGACGTCATCGCCCGCTTCGGCCTGCCGCAGTTCAAACAGGGCATCGAGGACATGCTGTCCTATGCCCATGCCAAGGCGCAGGAGGTCGTGCGCACGATCCCCGACGGCCAGTACTTCCACGCCGAATACGCCGACGAGGACAGCGACGGCGGCCTGCCATGCCGCATCGCCATCACGCTCACCATCAAGGACGGATCGCTCGTCCTGGACTACACCGGCAGCGATCCCCAGCTTACCTCGTCTCTCAACATGCCCACCGGCGGACGCGAGCAGCACGCGCTGACAATGGTCGGGCTGGGCTACGTGCTCTATACGCTCGACAAGACACTGCTGATGAACTCCGGAGTCTATCGTGTCGGCCGCGCCATCCTTCCGCGCGGCAGCGTCGTGCACGCCGTCGCGCCGGCCGCGGTCGGCATGCGCAGCCTCACCTGCATCGTGACACAGCTCGGCACTTTCGGTGCCTTCGCCAAGGCTATTCCGGAACGCCTTGGCGCCTCGCCCGCCGGCGGCAATGCGCTCATGTTTGTGCGTACGCTCGATATCGAGGGACGCACGATCATGGCCTCAGTCGGGCCGCTCGGCGGCGGTGCCGGCGGCGGACCCTCAGCCGATGGTACCGACGGCGCCGGCGCGAGCAGCGCCTATCTCAAGAACACGCCCATCGAGATCAGCGAGTCGGAGATCCCTATCCGGTTCAAGGAATATGGTCTTGCCCCTGACTCTGGCGGCGCCGGGCTTTGGCGTGGCGGTGCGGGCCTCGTCATGGAGTTTGAAGTCTTCGCCCCGCATACCATTATTACGGCCCGCAACCGCGATCGTTCCATGTACGGCTGTTGGGGCCTCAAAGGCGGTTATGCGGGTGCGCTGTCAAGCTTCATCCTCAATCCTCAATCGCCCGAGCCCAAGCAGCTCGGCAACCGCGATGTCGTGACGCTGCAACCTGGCGACGTCATCCGCACGATAGGCCCAGGCGCTGGTGGCTGGGGCGATCCACTCGATCGCGATCCCGAGCAGGTGGCCCTCGACGTGGCCGGCGGCCTCGTGTCGGCCGAGCAGGCGCGCGCCGCTTATGGCGTTGTTCTCTCCGGCGACAGTGTCGATCTTCCCGCAACGCGCGCGCTTCGCGCCCAGTCCCGCAGGAAGCGGCCGCTGTTCGACTACGGCCCGACCCGCACGGCCTATGAAGAGGTCTGGAACGAGGAGCGGTACCGTGCGCTCACCCGCGTGCTCACGCACACCGCCATCACCTGGCGGCATTGGGTCAAGAACCAGGTGTTTGCCGCCGTTGCCGCGGGCCGGCACGCCGACGCCGGCGAAACCGAGCAGATCTCGCGCATCTACGAGGATCTGACGCAACGTTTTCCGCGCCTCAGAACCATTGAGCCATCCGCACACTAGAACCGGTTTGTCGTCGAGGAGAGGTACCCATGCTTAGGATCCTGAGAAAGATGGCCGCGGCATTGGTGCCGCTGCTTGTGTGCGCCGGCGCCGTGCAGGCGGCACCTGCCGAATGGAAAATGCACATCGTCTGGGTGCCGACTAGGCCCGAAGCCGTCTCCTTCAAGGAGTTCGTGGCCAAGGCCAACGAGTTGAGCGAAGGCACGCTCAATATCACGTTGTACGACAGCGGCTCGCTGGGCGTGAAGGACGTGGACATGCTGCGCATCCTGCCGGCTGGCACCACGATCCAGATCGCCGGCCTGTCGCCGGCCTATCTCAGCCGCGACGTGCCAGAGTTGCCGTTCGTGCTGCCCGTCGGCGTGCTCCCGACGCCCGACGACGTGCTGAAGACCCAGCCGGCGCTCGATAAGATCTACCGCGCCATCTACGATCGCCACGACATCATGATGCTGGGCCTCGTCACCTCGCCCATTCGCACGACGCACGTGTGGTGCAAGGACCCAATCAACAGCCTCGAGGCGCTGAAGCATAAGAAGCTGCGCGTGTGGGGCAAGTTCCAGGTGGACGCCTTCTCCAAGCTCGGCGTCGCCGCGCAGATCGTGCCGCAGAACGATCTCTACCTCGCCATGCAGACGGGCGTGGTCGACTGCGCGATCTATCCGCTCGTGTTCGGCAAGACCATTTCGCTGCAGGAAGTCGCCAAGAACGTCGCCTACCTGCATCCCTACTCCGATCCGCCGCTCGCCGTCATCGTCTCGGGCAAGGCCTACAAGGCGCTGCCTGAGAAGGCGCAGAAGGCGATAGCCGATGCCGGAGCATGGATCACGAGGCGCACGGCCGAGCAGCTCGCCGAAGGCACCAAGCTCGACGCCACCGCAACCGCCGACATGACGGCCGCGGGCGTGAAGATTCTGCCCGAGTTCTCCAAGGCCGATCAGGATGCCTACCTGAAGGCTTCGCAGGACGTGTGGCTCATCGGCGCCAAGAGCGTCGGTGACAAGGGCATGGCCAACTACGAGGCCATCAAAGCCACCATCAAGTAGCAGCCGCGTGGTGGCGCTGCCTTCGGGCGGCGCTGCCCCGCGTGCGTAAATCCTCCGCACCTATTCTGCACGACATCCCGCTTTCTGACGCTGGGGCAAAGTCCGCCGCATGAGCATCGTAGAGCGTCTTTTCACGGTCGTCGCCAGGGCGATGCTGTATATGGCGACCGCTGCCCTACTTCTGCTGACGTTCCTCGTCGTCCTGTCGTCTCTGATGCGCTACGTCTACGGCGCTCCCTTCAGCTTCACCGAGGAGCTTGTGGCGCTGCTCTACATGACCTCGATCTTCCTGGCCGTGCCGCTCGCAACCGCCGAGCGCGTGCACGTCGCCATCGCCGTGCTGCCGAAGAAGCTGATGCACCTGCTGCGCTATCCACTGCGCCTCCTGGCCTGCCTCATCATGATCGCGTTCTGCGTCTGGTTCACGATTGTCGCCTACGAGTTCACGGCGCAGTCCTACAGCTTCCATTCGAGGTCCGAGCAGGCCGAAATCCTGCTCTGGCCATGGATGGCCATCATGCCGGTCAGCATGGCCTTCGTCGTCCTGATTTCGATCCTCCACCTTGTTCAAGGCATTGATCCGTCCGCCGAGACCGCGCCATCGCCCGATAGCGACGTCTCGCTCAAAGGGGACGCGCTCTGATGCTTTGGACGGTGCTCGGCGTTTCGCTGTTCAGTTTCGCCGCTACCGGCGCGACGCTCGGGGCCGCGATGGGTCTCACGGGTTTCATCATCCTGCATTTCTTCGCCGGCGGCTCGACCAACGTCGGCATGTATGCCGTCTGGGACCTGATGAACAACTTCACGTTCAGTGCGGTGCCGATGTTCATCCTGCTCGGCGATGTGCTGGTAGCGGGCGGTCTCAGCACACGCGTCTATACGGCGATCGCCCCGCTGTTT
This sequence comes from uncultured Hyphomicrobiales bacterium, assembly GCA_902826715.1. Lineage (GTDB taxonomy): Bacteria > Pseudomonadota > Alphaproteobacteria > Rhizobiales > Hyphomicrobiaceae > CADEFX01. The sequence goes on from CADEFX010000010.1 coordinate 15,698, forward strand.
CAGCGCGTGCCGGGCCAGCTCCTGCATTCCAACATCGCCGTTTCGACGGTGTTCGGCGCCGTCAGCGGATCGAGCGCCGCCACATCGGCCGCCGTCGGCGCGGTGGCTTTTCCCGAATTGTCGAAGCGCGGATACTACCTGCCGTCCGTATGCGCATCGCTGGCGGCTGGTGGCACGCTCGGCCTCCTCATCCCACCCAGCCTGTCGCTGCTGATCTACGGCGCCTGGCAGGAAGTGTCGATCGGCAAGCTGTTTTTGGCCGGTATCCTGCCGGGCCTGCTGATGGCCGCGCTGTTCATGGTCTATATCTTCATCGACAGCTTCATCCGGCCGCATCACCTGCCGCCGCGCGGCGAGAAAATGCCTTTCCGGCAGATCATGCGCGGCCTCGTCGACATTTGGCCCATCGCCATTCTGATCGCCAGCGTGCTCGGCACCATCTATCTCGGCATCGCCACTGTCACGGAGTCTGCGGGCCTTGGCGCCGCCACCACGATCATCCTGGGTTTCCTTGTCGGCCAGCTCACCACCAGGAAGCTGCTGAAGGCGGCCGTCGATACGACGCTCAGCTTCGGCGTGCTCTCCTTTATCCTGATCGGCGCCGCGGTGCTCAGCCAGGCCATCACGGTGCTGGGCGTGCCAAAAGCGATCGTCGAGTACGCCCAGACCTTCCAGATGACGAAGTACCAGATCCTGGCGGCAGTCGTCTTCTTCTACCTCGTCATGGGCATCTTTTTCGACGGTATCTCCCTGATGCTGACGACGGTGCCGTTCATCTATCCCGTCATGACGCTCGCGGGTTTCGATCCCGTGTGGCTCGGTGTGTTCGTCACTATCATGATCGAGATCGGCATGCTGACCCCGCCGGTGGGCGTCAATTTGTTTGTCATGCTGTCGATCGCGCGGCAACAGGTGACCATGGGCGAGCTCGGCCGAGAGTGCCTGCCCTACTGGATCATGATGCTGGTCGGCACCGCGCTGATCACGGCCTTCCCGATCATCGCCCTGTGGCTGCCTAACATGGTCAAGTAGGCGAGCCGCGGCGCAGCGACTATGTTCAAGGAATGAAGCGCATGGCGTTTGACACTGATCCCGAAACCGTCGAAGTCGGTATTGATATCGGGGGCACCTTCACGGACGTGGTATGCCGAAGGAACGGCACATCCATCAGCATCGTCAAACTCGCCACGACGCGCGCTGATCCCTCACTCGCCGTTTTGTCCGCCGTCGAGCACATGATGAAAGAGTGGCACATCGCGCCCGCCTCCATCAAGCGGCTGCTGCACGGCACCACGATAGCCACCAACGCCGTCCTCGAGCGCAAGGGCGCGCGCGTCGGCCTCATCACCAGCCATGGCTTCCGCGACGTGCTCGAGATCGGCCGCGTCATGCGCCAGAAACTCTATGGGGCGATCCTCGAGCCCGAGACGCCGGTTTTTCTCGCGCCGCGCAAGTTCCGCAAGGAAGCCACCGAGCAAGTCTCCGCCTCCGGCGAAGTCATCGTCCCGCTCGATGACGCCTCCGTCATCGCCGCCGTCGATGATCTCGTGGGCCAGGGCGTCGAGGTGATCGCCGTCGCATACATCTTCTCCTTCCTCAATCCCGCGCACGAGCTGCGCACGCGCGAGATCATCCGCCAGAGGCATCCGAAAATGCTCGTCTCGCTGTCGTCGGACGTCGATCCGGCCTTTCGCGAGTACGAGCGCACTGTTGTCACCGCCTTCGACGCCTACATGAAGCCGGTCGTCGACAGCTATCTGCGACGCCTGGAAACCGGGGTCGCGGAAGCCGGCGTCTCCTCGCCACTGCAGATCATGCAGTCCCGCGGACTGCTCGCCGGCACGGCCGTGGCGCGCCTGCGCCCGGTGCGGCTTTTCATGTCCGGCCCTGCCGGCGGCGTTATCGGCGGCAGTATCGCCGGCGCCATGGTGGGTCGCAACAACCTCATCACCATCGACATCGGTGGCACGAGCAGCGACATCGCCCTCGTCGAGAACGGCCAGCCCATCATCCGTCCCGAGGGCAAGGTTGGCGGCTACATGATCCGCGTGCCCATGGTGGACGTGAACGCCATCGGCTCTGGTGGTGGCAGCATCGCCTGGCTCGACGATGCGGGAGGCTTGCGCGTTGGCCCGCATTCTGCCGGCTCCGATCCCGGACCGGCCTGCTACGGCCGCGGCGGGCAGAAGGCAACTGTCACTGATGCGTCCGTCGTGCTCGGCTACCTCAATCCGGAGTACTTCGCGGCCGGCTCCATCAAGCTCGATCCTGCCCTCGCCCGCACTACCGTCGAGCGCGAGGTGGCGAAGGCCCTCGGCCTCTCCGTCGAAGAAGCTGCCTTGGGTATCCATCGCGTCGTCAACGCCACCATGGCCGAAGGCATCCGCCTCGTGTCCGTGCGCCAGGGCCGTGATCCGCGCCATTTCACGCTCGTCGCGCTCGGCGGCGCGGGGCCCGTGCATGCCACGGCACTCGCCGCCGACCTCAACATATCGAGCGTCGTCATCCCGGTGCATCCAGGCGTGCTGGCAGCGGCCGGCCTGCTGTCCGCCCCGACCGGACACGAGGTCAGCGCCGCCTATCCACGCAAACTCGCCGCACTGGATGTCGCCGATCTCACCACCGCGCTTGCAGCCCTCGATGCCCAGTGCACCGACCTGATGGCTAACGAGAAACTGGAGCCCGGTGGCATTGGCATCCAGCACTTCGCCGACATGTGCTACGTCGGCCAGTCCTATCATCTTGAGATCCCGTTTGCGGTGCAGGGCGCCCAGACCGCAAGGCGTTTGTCCGAGGATTTCCTCAAATATCATGAGCAGGTCTACGGCTACGCCACCAACAATCCAATTTCTCTCGTCAATCTGCGCACCGTGCACCAGACCAAGCCCGCCGACGCCCTGTTCAAGTCGAGTTACGCGCCCGCACCCGGCGAAGCCCGCAAGGGCACCCGCCTGATCCGCGTTGCGGGGGCGCAGCAGCCGGTCGAGGCTGACGTCTATGCGCGCGCATGCCTCATTGCCGGCACGGTTATCTGCGGCCCCGCCGTCATCGAGCAGGCCGATACCACGACACTGCTCGAGCCCGGCTGGATCGCGCGCGTCTGCGATGATGGAAGTCTGCTCCTGGAGAAGTCGTCATGAAGGACGCGCATCACGCGAACGGCAGCCTCGATCCCATCACGCTCGAGGTCGTGCGCCACAAGGTCGACGGTATCGCTGCCGAGATGGAGATGACCGTCATCCGCAGCGCCTTCTCGACCATCGTCAAGGAAGCGCTCGATGCTTCGGCGGCCCTGTTTACGCGCAACGGCGAGACGCTGGCGCAGGCCGTGGCCGTGCCAAATCACCTCGCCACACTCGAACCGATGATGAAAGCGCTGCTCGTCCGTTTTCCGCTGGCGGACATGAACGACGGCGATCTCTACATCCTGAACGACCCCTACGCCGCCGGCGGCACCCATATCCCCGACATCGCCATCATCCAGCCTGTCTTCAACGATGGTGAGATCATCGGCTTCTCGACCGCGCTCACGCATCACCAGGACACGGGCGGGATGACGCCAGGCTCCACGCCCACCAATGCCACCGAGATCTTCCAGGAGGGCCTGCGTCTGCCGCCCGTCAAATTCCGGGATCGCGGCAAGTTCGACGACACGCTGATCCAGGTCATGCGGCTGAACGTGCGCCTGCCCGACATCTTCATGGGCGACATCAACGCCCAGATCGCGGCCTGTGCCATCGGTGCGCGGCGCCTCAAGGAATTGGCACAGACCTACGGCAACGCGCATCTGCTGGCGCTGTTCGATGCGCTGCTCGACCACTCCGAGCGCCTGACGCGCAAGGCCATCGCCGACATCCCTGACGGCACGTATCGCTACGTCGACTGGCTCGACAATGACGGTGTCGACATCGATCGCCCGGTTCGCATCGAGGTCGCCGTGATCGTCGATGGCGATCGCATCACTTTTGACTTCACCGGCACCGATCCGCAGTTGCGCGGCCCCTGCAACGCGCCGAAATCCGGCACCTTTGCCGCTGCCTGCTTCTCGCTGCGAGCCGTCACCGATCCCGACAACACCATGCCGACCAACGGCGGCTGTTTCCGTCCGCTCTCGTTCGTCCTGCCCGAGGGCAGCCTCGTCAATCCGCAGGACCCCGCGCCCCTCGGTTGCCGCGCGCTCACCATCAAACGCCTCGCCGGCTGCATCATGGGCGCCTTGCGCCAGGCCGTGCCTGAGCGCGTGCCGGCCGACTGCGGCGACGAGTTGATGATCCTGCACTTGGGCGGCAAGCGTGCGGACGGCTCGCGTTATGTCACGTCTCAGCTTCTCGCTGCCGGAACCGGCGCCGGTCCCAACGGCGACGGCACTGATGCCATCGAGACGAACATCTCCAACTGCATGAACGTGCCCGCCGAGGCCATCATGATGGAGGCGCCGATCCGCGTGCACTCGCTGCTGCTGGCCGAGGGCTCGGGCGGCGCCGGGCGCTGGCGCGGCGGCCTTGGCTGCGTCCAGGAATTTGAGATCCTCGACGGTTAGGTCACCGCCACCTATCGCGGCGAGCGTCATTTCTTCTCCGCGGCCGGCATGGACGGAGGCGCACCAGGCGGCAAGGCCTGGGCCGTCATCCGCCGTGCCGACGGCACGGAGGAAACGGTGCCCTCCAAGATCGTCACCCGCCTATTTGCCGGCGACCGCTTCGTGCTTGCTACTGCCGGGGGCGGCGGACGTGGTGATCCGCGCGCGCGCCCGGCGTTATTGGTTGCAGACGACGTTGCCAATGGCAAAGTCACGTCGACCGAAGCCTGTGAGGCCTACGGCCAGAACATATCCTGAGGCAGGCAGCCGGCTGTCGTGGAGTTAAGTGCCGGAAGGTAGCATCGGAAGTTAGTGATTGAGATCCGCATCTATCTGTTGGATGCGGCTCGTGGCGAATCTAGGAGATTGAAATGTTACGCAAGCTTGTGACGCTCGGTGTGTTGGGTGGAGCGCTGGCCTCGATAGCGATAAGTACGGCTCAGGCGCAGGGCCAATTTCCAGAACGCCCGGTGACGCTGATCAATCCCCTTCCGGCCGGTGGTGGCGTCGACATTGCCATGCGCGGGCTGGCTAAAGAAATGCAGACGATCCTTGGCCAGCCAGTGCTGGTTGAAAGCCGTGCTGGCGCAGGCGGCACGATTGCGGGAACCTACATCGCGCAAGCCAAGCCGGACGGCTATGCGGTAGGCTTGTTCCAGTCGACGCAAGCCATTCCGGAAGTGTACGCGGCGTTCCAAAAGCCTCCGTATACGAGCGAACAGATCCGGCCGGTCGCGCGCTACATGAGCCTGATCTATGGCTTGCCGTCGCGCGCAGGCGCCCCCTGGAAGACGATGTCCGAGCTGGTGAAGTACATCAAAGACAATCCGGGCAAAGTGAAATGGGGGCGCACCATCGGCGTTGGCCACCCGCTGCAGCTCTTGACCTACTCTCTCCTCAAGAAGGAGAACCTGGACGTCAAGGAAGTGCCGTTCAAGGGCGCCGCCGATGCGATCACGGCTTTGCTCGGCGGCCACATCGATGTCGCCTTCGGCATCTCCGTGACGGCGACCGAAGGCCACGTGAGTGCAGGCAGGCTTTCCGTGCTCGCCATTCACAACGGCACCCGCATCAAGAGCATGCCCGAGATACCGACTTTCGCCGAGCTTGGGCTCGATCCTGGCGTCGTGCCGATCTACAACACGTTCTTCGTGCCGAAGGACACGCCGGAGCCGGTGGTCGTCAAGCTGCAGGACGCAGTGAAGCGTGCCATCGAGACACCTGCCATTGCCGAATATGCCCAGAAGAACGGCTTCGAACTCTACTACGGCGCCGAGGCGGATATCCGCGACGAGCTGAAGCGCGATCGCGAGGTCACCACTGCGCTCATCGAGGCGATGCAGAAGGACAAGCCTGCGCAATGAACCTGGGGCAGTTTCTCGCAGCCCTGACCTGGTTCGGAATCGGCGTCGCAATAGCGATGGGCGCCTTTAGCCTTGGGATCGGAGCTTTGGGTAGCCCCGGTCCAGGATTGTTCGCGTTCGTCATTGGCATGGGCATGGCAGCGCTAGCGCTGAGCGTTGCAGCCAATGCCGTGCGAACCGCGCCTGCGACAGGCGCCCCCATGTGGCCTCAGCGTGCAGGCTCCATAAGCGTCGTGATCGCCGCCTTGGCCTTCTACACGCTGACGTTGGAGCGCATCGGTTTTCTCCCCAGCACCTTCCTGTTCTTGCTTGCTCTGCTCGGCACGTTGGGCCGTGCGAGCTGGATGGCGACCGCGCTGGCGAGCGTCGGCATCACCTTGGGCTCTTATCTTGTGTTCGCAAAGTTGCTGAAGATAACCCTGCCCGCCGGGATGCTGGGACTTTAGTCATGGACACGCTCGGGCACCTGTTGCACGGCTTCAGCGTCACGCTGCAACCGCACAATCTCTTCTACTGCTTTCTTGGGGTATTCGGCGGCACGCTCGTAGGTGTCCTCCCGGGCCTTGGTCCGCAATCGGCGATCGTGCTGCTGCTGCCCGCTGCCGTTTATCTGGAGCCGGTAACGGCCATCATCATGCTGGCGGGGGTCTACTACGGCTCGATGTATGGCGGATCGACAACCTCCATTCTCGTCAACATTCCGGGAGAAGGCGCCTCCGTCGTCACATGCATCGACGGCCATCAGATGGCGCTGCAGGGCCGGGCGGGGCCCGCTTTGGGCATTGCAGCTTTCGGCTCCTTCATCGCAGGTACGTTCGGGCTGATCCTTCTGACGATTGCAGGCGGGCCGATCGCCGACTTTGCGCTTCGCTTTGGGCCACCGGAGTATTTCGCGCTGATGTGCCTGGCGCTGGTGATCCTCATCAACCTGTCGGGAAGCTCGCTGCAGAAGGGGCTGATCTCGGCGCTCGCGGGCTTGTTCCTCGGCAGCATTGGACTTGACCTTGTGACGGGAGAGCCGCGTTTCACCATGGGCATGCCCGTCCTGTACGACGGGCTGGGCTTGATCCCGGTCATTATGGGGCTTTACGGCGTGGCCGAAGTGCTCATCAATGTGGAGCAGGGCCTCACGCGCACCATCAATCACGGAAAAATCAAGAACCTCTTCCCCAGCTCGGACGACTGGCGCGCGTCAGCCGCGCCCATCGCACGCGGCACGCTCCTGGGATCTCTGCTCGGGACGTTGCCCGGCGCTGGTGTCGTGCTGGCGAGCTTCCTGTCCTACACGCTCGAGCGCCGGCTTTCGAAAACGCCCGAGCGCTTCGGTCATGGAGCCATTGAAGGTGTCGCGGGGCCGGAGTCGGCCAATAACGCCGCAGCTCAGTGCGGCTTCATCCCGCTGCTCTCGCTGGGCATACCGGCGAATGTCGCCACGGCGCTGCTGCTGGGCGCTTTCGTCATTCTGGGCATCCAGCCGAGCCCGACGCTCATCAGCACGCATCCCGATCTCTTCTGGGGCACCGTTGCCAGCATGTACGTCGGCAACGCGATGCTGCTGATCCTCAACTTGCCTTTGATCGGCCTGTGGGTGCAGATTCTGCGCGTGCCCTACGCCATGCTGTTTCCCGGCGTTCTGCTGTTCGGCCTGATCGGCGTCTACATGGTCAACACGAACATCGCCGAAGTCTGGATCATGATTTTCTTCGGCATCGTCGGCTACGTGATGAAGAAGGCCGACTACGAATTCGCGCCGATGGTTCTGGCGCTGGTCATCTCGCCGATCTTCGAGAATGCCTTCCGCCAATCCCTGATTCTCTCAGGGGGAAGCTTCTCCATCTTCTTCACGCAGCCACTCGCGTGCTTTCTGATGTTGTGCGCCGCAATCGCGCTCGTTCTCCAGCTCGTTCCCCAGATCCGCCAGGTCACGGCGAAGTTGGAGGGCTAGTCTAGACGACGCCCTGCGAGCGCAGGTTGGCAATTTTTGCAGCGTCGTAACCGAGATCGCGCAACACGTCGTCGGTGTGCTCGCCGCGCTCGGGCGTGGCACTGCGAATGCGTGAGGGCGTGCGCTCCATCTTGGCCGCTTGGCCCGTAAGACGGATCTCGCCGAGCGTAGGATGCTTGACCGGGACGGCCATCTCCAGAAGCTGCACTTGCGGATCGGCAAACACCTTGTCGATCGTGAATACTGGTCCGCACGGGATGCCGGCGGTGTTGAATTCGGCGATCCAGTGCTCGGCGGGGCGCTTTCTGGTCTTGGCCGAGATGAGTTCATTCAGCGGAGCACGATTGGTGGAGCGCGCTTCGCCGTTTGCAAAACGCGGATCCTTCCACAACTCCGGCGCCTCCAGGACGAGACAGCACTTCTCCCACATGCCCTCGCCCGCCGAAGCAATATTGATCGGGTCTGTCGCGGTCGGATAGAGGCCTTGCGGCATGATCGTGGGGTGGTCGTTGCCGGTCGATTTCGGCACCTCGCCGGTGAACAGATACTTGGATGCGAGAAAATCCAGGAGTTGGATCTGGGCAGCCAGGAGGGAAGAATGCACCCACTGACCCTGGCCCGAGGTTTCCCGTTCGATCAGCGCCACAAGAATCGCCTGCGCCAGCAGATACCCCGAAGTCAAATCCGCGATCGCGATGCCGACGCGGACCGGCCCCTGGCCGGGCAGACCCGTGACAGACATCAAGCCGCCCATGCCTTGGGCAATCTGATCGAAGCCCGGCCGATCGGAGTACGGGCCCGTTTGGCCGAAGCCGGAGATCGAGCCGTAGACGATGCGTGGATTGACCTTGGCGCACGCTTCGTAATCGATCCCAAGCCGGTGCTTCACGTCCGGCTTGTAGTTCTCCACCACCACGTCGGCGCGACGTACGAGATCGAAGAACACGTCCTTTCCAGAGTCGGCTTTTAAGTTCAGCGTAAGGCTGCGTTTATTGCGATGCAGGTTTTGAAAGTCGAAGTCGTGCCGCGGTTGGCCAAGTCCACGCTTGCCGTAGACGGCTTCCGGAGCCTCGATCATCAGCACGTCGGCCCCCCAGTCGGAGAGTTGGCGGACGGCGGTCGGTCCGGCCCGGGCCTGTGTCAGGTCGAGGACGCGGAAGCGGGCAAGGGGAAGCGGTGTCGGCGCGGTCATTCCTGGTTCCAGTCTCGTCGCATGCGTGAGGAGGGGGAGCACGTCATGGGAGGTCGCATCCTACAACGCGACGCCTTCCCATTCCGACAACTTTTGGCGCCAGTCCGCTGAAACCTCGGCGGGAGTCACTTTGTCGGGGCCGAGTGCAACGATCACCGTGTCAGCCTCGGCGATGAGCGTACCGTCCGTTTCGCGCCAGATCTCCTGGCGCAACGTGAAGGACTTGCGACCGATGCGAGCGGCCTTGCAGCCGCTGACAAGGTCATCGCCGTAAAATCCTTGCGCCCGGAAGCTGCAATCGACGCGGGCGAGAATGAGCCCAAGCTCGTTCCATCCGACCAACCCCACGTCGATGGTGTACTCGATGCGCGACTGCTCCAGCAAACGGAAGACGGCGACGTTGTTGAGATGGCCATAGACGTCGATATGGCCGATCCGCACGCTCATAGGGGTCTTATGTCGGAAGTCGGCGGCACGTGCCACGCGGGATACGGGAAGGTTCAATGCTGGTCCTCATCACTACGTTAGTAGTTGCGAACGGCTCTGCGGATAAGCAAGCCCAAGCAGTTCAGTGTTGCTGAATTGAAGATCGCTGTGATCCACCATTCTTGCCTATCCCAAGTTGTCGACAAGGCCGCCCGAATCTTGATTTCGCATTAAAGACTACTGCCTGGTAGTAGCCTACACTCGTTATTGTAGCGCGGTTGATGATGACACGGCCTCCGAACACGAGTGGCAGCATATCCTCCGGATGGTCGTTCGTCTCAACTTCGCACGCGAATGATCGCACGCGAGGAGATCCGATATGACGGTGAGCCAGAATGACAAGGCCGCGAACTTCCGCGCCCTCCATGAGGGGCCACGCGCGTTCGTGATTGGCAATCCATGGGATGCTGGCTCCGCTCGCGTCCTCGCCGCGCTTGGCTTCCCGGCGCTTGCGACGTCCAGCGGCGCCAAAGCCGGTGTTCTAGGCAAACGTGACGGCAAGGTAACGCGCGAGGAGGCTCTGGCGAATGCACGCATGATCGTGGAGGCCACAGATTTGCCCGTCTCGGCCGACCTCGAGAAGTGCTTCGGCGATGCGCCATCGGAGGTCGCGGAAACCATTCGACTTGCGGGGGACGTGGGGCTCGTTGGGGGCTCGGTAGAGGACGCCACCGGAGACCCGGACCGTCCCCTGTATGATATTGGACAGGCCACAGAGCGCGTGGCGGCCGCGGCCGAGGCAGCGCGTGCGCTGCCGTTTTCCTTTATGCTCACCGCGCGCACGGAGAGCTTCCTGCGCGGCAACCCAAACCTGGACGAGGTGATCAAGCGACTGCAGGCCTTCGAGAAGATCGGCGCCGATGTGTTGATGGCGCCGGGGCTGCCCGATCTTGCGGCAGTGCGCGCAGTGTGTTCGGCTGTGTCCAAGCCGGTCAACTTCATGGCCGGCATCAAGGGCAAGTCTTTTTCTGTCGCCGAACTTGAAGCGGCGGGCGTGCGCCGCATCAGCCTGGCGACTTCACTCTACCGCATCGCCATGACGGGTCTCGTCGAGGCTGCCCGCGAGGTAAAAGAAAACGGCACCTTCGGTTACATCGACCGCTCCATTCCGACGCCCGATCTCGCCGCCTTCATGCAGAGCTGACGCGACGGGTCGGCTGCAGCCAACCACGATCGGCCAAGCGCAAGGTCATTCATCTTCGCTTCTGGAAGTGGCACAAACTCGAGTGATCTCATTCTAGGACCTCCGCCCATCTATCAGGTTTGGAGCTCCTACTAGTGTTCAACGCCCATCCTATCTTTCACATCCCGCGAGGACGCCAGCCCTTCGATTCGACGAGCGCGAAGAAGTCTTCCGTCAGCCGGTGCGTCAGGTCAGGCTCTTCCAAGTTCACGAGATGGCCGGTCGCCGGTGCGACTGCCAGCCGGATCGCCGGGCTAACCTCCTTCAAAAACAGGCCCGCCTCCACTGCGGCGCCGTCTTCATCTCCGACGACGACCAGTCCCGGTACCTTCATTGCCGTCAATTCCGTGCCCATACGGAAAAGTGAGGGCCTGCGAGCCATAACGTAACGGGTAATGAGGGCATTACCCTGAGCGGAATGGTTCATGAAGCGCTGGCAAAATTCTGCGAAGGCGCGGGGGTTCTTGCGCTTGAGTTGAGCGCGGTTGGGTGCCTCGCTTAGCCCCTTCAATACCTCGCCGAGGCCGCCCTCCTCGTAGAGTTTCGCGCGTGCCTCGGCCTTCTCCTCAAAATCGGCCTGGCGTGGATCGCCGCCGCTGCCGATGCCGATCATAGTGACCGACATCGCCATTTGCGGATATCGCAGGGCAAAATCCAGAGCCGTACGTGAGCCCATCGAACAGCCGACCATGTGTGACTTATGGAGCTTGAGATGCCTCATCACCGCAGCAACGTCATCGACCGCTTGGCCATGCGAATAGTTTTCTGGCGAGGTCGGCACGTCCGACGGCGGATATCCGCGCGCGTTGAACGCGACGCATTGATAGCGGCGGCTGAAGTGTTGGATCTGCTTCTCCCAGCTCCACAAGTCGCCGGAGAATTCGTGCACGAACACGATAGGCGTGCCCGAGCCGGCCTCCTCGTAATACAGGCGTGCGCCGTTAGACTGGACGTATGGCATGGTATTCTTCCATGTGATCGCGACTAAGGCCCTAATAGACAATATTGGATCAGCGGAGCGGGGCGACTAGAATCGACAGTGCATAAGTCAGCCATGAGGGACGAAGCGAACATGATCCGCTTTTGGCGTCGGCCCACCCACCTTAGCCTGGCAACCGCCAGCTGCTGGCGGGCACCCTTGGAAGGGGTCAACCGTACTGGGGCATTGACGTGCTTGCGGATGGGCCGTGCCGGGAGCCATAGTCAACCGGACGTCCCATTGAGGATCGCAGCATGAAGCAATCTGAAGCAACGCCACTTCCGCACGGGCTCCGCCGCTCTGACCCTCTGCTCGCTCCTCTGAAAATCCGCAACCTTACTTTCCGCAACCGGATCATGAGTACGAGCCATGCTTGCGGGCTCGAAGAAAACGGCATGCCGACGGAGCGTTATCAGCTCTATCACGCTGAGAAAGCGAAGGGCGGCTTGGCCCTCACGATGTTTGGAGGATCATCGAACGTTGCCCCCGACAGTCCAAATATCTTCCGCCAATTGAATGTCGGCGTGGACGAGGTGATCCCGCACCTGCAAAAGTTTTCCGAGCGCATTCACTCCCATGGCGCCGCGATCATGTGTCAGATTACGCACCTGGGACGGCGTGGCGAACCGTATGCGTCCAACTGGCTGCCGACGATCGCTCCGTCGCCGATCCGTGAGACGCTGCATCGCAGTTTTCCCAAGGAAATGGATGAGCATGACATCGCGCGCGTGATCAAGGCGTACGGCGCAGCCGCCAGGCGTTGCCAGGAGGGTGGACTCGACGGCATCGAGGCGCTGGCAGGCGGCCACCTGATCGGCCAGTTCCTATCGCCCAGCATGAATCACCGCACCGACAAGTGGGGTGGTTCCGTCGAGAACCGTTGCCGCTTCGGCCTGATGATCTACGAGGAAATGCGCCGGCGGGTCGGCGATCATTTCCTCCTCGGCTTCCGCTACGTGGTCGACGAGGGGCCGGTAGGCATGAATTTTGATGAGTGCCTGGAGATCGCCAAGATATTCGAGCGCACTGGGCATATCGATTTTTTCAATGCCATCTACGGCCGCATGGACACCGAGATTGGTCTTGCGGTCGATAACATGCCGGGCATGGCGTCCGGCATCGCTCCCTGGCTGAAGCCGGTCGGCGACTTCAAGCGTGAAGTCAAACTGCCGGTTTTCCATGCCGCCCGCGTCGCCGACGTTGCGAGCGCCCGCCATGCCATCGCTGAGGGACTGCTCGACATGGTGGCCATGACGCGGGCGCAGATCGCCGATCCGCACCTGGTTTCGAAGATAATGACGGGCCGCGAGCAGGAAATCCGGCCCTGCGTCGGCGCCACGCATTGTCAGTCGCCTTACCGGCCGAGCTGCCTGCACAATCCCTCGACCGGCCGCGAGAAGATCCTGCCGCACGATATCGAGCGTTCGCCACGCGCCGGACGCAAGGTCGTGGTGATCGGCGGTGGTCCTGCCGGGCTCGAAGCTGCGCGTGTCTCGGCGACGCGCGGCCACAACGTGGTGCTGCTCGAGGCCTCGGGCCAACTCGGCGGACAGTTGCTGATGGCCGCCCGCGCCAGTTGGCGTCGCGACGTAATCGGCATCGTCGACTGGCGCTGCGCCGAACTCGAGAGGCTAGGCGTTGAGGTCCGCCTCAACATGTATGCCGAGCGCGACGATGTTCTGACATTGAAGCCCGACGTCGTCATCGTTGCGACCGGCGGTACGCCCGACATCGATTGGATCAAGGGCGCCGAGCATGTCACTTCGGCCTGGGATGTGATCGGGGGCACCGTTCCGCTGGGTGCCGACATCGTGGTCTACGACGGCACTGGGAGGCACCCGGGAGCACAGGTGTTGGAACTCGCCGCCCGCGACGGCCGGCAGGTGGCGTTCTACTCAATCGACAACCAGTTGGCGCAGGAATTGACCTATGCGGAGCGCATCATCTGGAAAAGGCGGGCTTACGAGCTCGACGTCAAGATGCACTTCGATCACCAGATCGAGCAGGTCGAGCGACGCGGAAACCGCCTCCACGTGATGTTTCGTAATCTTGCGACGGCTAAGACCGTCGAGCGCATCACCGATCAGCTGATCGTCGATCACGGCACGCTGCCGGCCGATGGCATCTATCAAGAATTGAGAGCTGACGCCTCCAACGCTGGCGTTACCGACATTGATGCTTTGCTGGCACTGCAGGAGCAGCCGTCCTTCATTAACCCCGCTGGCACCTTTGAGCTGCACCGGGTGGGCGATGCCGTCGCCAGCCGTAACGTGCACGCTGCTGTTCTGGATTCAATGCGGCTGTGCAGGGCCCTATGACCGAAGCCCAAATGGCGTATGTCGATTGCTCGCCACTGATGCGCAGTCTGCTCGACGAGATCGGCTCGCCGGGCGACATGAAGGTGTATGAGGGGGACCCGAGTCCGAGCGAGCTCGCGGTTTTGATCGCGGACGCCGCGGTCGTTCTCAATGGCCACACCAAGATGGATGATGCGCTGCTGGCACGCGCACCGCTTTTGCGGTCGATCGTGTTTCTCGGTACTGGTGCGGCCAGTTACGTCGACTTGGCCGCGGCCGACCGGCGCGGTATTCGGGTTCGCACGATCCGCGGCTACGGTGACCGCACGGTTGCCGAGCACGCGTTTGCATTGCTGCTCGCCGCCGCCCGCAACATCGCCGCGATGGATCGCAATATGCGTGCCGGGCAATGGGCCGTCAGCGAAGGCATTGAGTTGCGGGGGCGGACACTTGGCTTGATCGGTCTGGGGGGCGTCGGATCGGAGATGGCGCGCATCGGGGCGTCCTTCGGCATGCATGTCATCGCCTGGAACCGATCCGGCATCCCCGCGGGCGTGCCGGCGCGGTCGGTGGCGCTCGAAGAGCTTCTTGGCGCGTCGGACGCCGTCAGTTTGCATCTGGCGCTGGTACCTGAAACCAATGGCCTGCTCGATGGGTTGCGACTCGCGTTGTTGAAACCAGGTGTGGTGCTGGTCAATACTGCCCGCGGGGCGCTGATCGACGAAGCGGCCTTGATCGCAGCTCTGCGGAGCGGGGCCATAGGTCATGCCGCGCTTGACGTATTTTCAAGCGAGCCGTTGCCGGCCGATCATCCATTGACCATGCTCCCGAACGTCACGTTGACTGCACATGCGGGCTGGAAGTCGCGGCAGGCGAGTGATCGGTTGCTGCGGATGGCGCTCGATCTCGCAACTGACGATGCCAGCAAGATCGTTGCCGGTCAGTCGCTGAGCACGTAGGGGCAGGCGACTGTATGCGTGTCACCGACCGCCTGCAATTCGGGCCGGTGCGCGGCGCAGTCGGAGCGTGCGATCGGGCATCGCGATCGGTATCGGCAGCCGCTCGATGCCGGTGCCGGTGGAGCGAGCGCCGCCAGCCCACCGCCGTCGTCGTCGTCAAGCGTTGACAGCAGGGCGCGGGTGTAAGGATGGCGGGGATTGGAAAAAACGTCCGCCGTCGCGCCCACTTCCACCAGCCGGCCGAAGAACATCACGCCAATGCGGTCGCACAAGTAACGTGCCACGCGCAGATCATGCGTGATGAACAGTAAGGCAACGCCGGTCGCCGACTGCACGTCGCGCAGCAGATTGAGGATCTGGGCGCGTACCGATACGTCAAGCTTGCTGACCGCCTCATCGGCGACGATCAGGCGCGGTTCGACCGCAAGTGCGCGAGCGACCGCGACACGCTGCAGCTGACCGCCCGACATTTCGTGCGGGTAGCGGGCCGCGAACTGCGGCCCGAGACCGACACGGGACAAGAGATCTTGAACCTTGCTTTGGATCTGATGAGCCGGGCCGGGCTTGTGCAAACGCAATGGCAGCGCCACCGCGTCGCCAATTCGCACGCGCGGATTGAACGACGACAGCGGATCCTGGAATACCATCTGCATTTGACGGCGGATCGGTCGCAACGCTTTCTCGCCAAGGCGGGTAATATCGCAGCCCTCGAACTGCAGCGTGCCGGCCGCGGGCTTGTAGAGCCGCAGGATCGTCTTCGCGAGTGTCGTCTTGCCCGAGCCGGACTCGCCGACCAGACCCACGACTTCCCCCCGCGCAACCTTCAAGCTGACATCGTCGACGGCGTGGAACATCCCGCTGCCACCTGACTGGGCGAAGCTGACGACCAGCCTCGACACCTCGATCAGTGTTTGTGATTGCTCAGCCATAACGAACACACCGCACGCTGTGGTTGGGGCTAAGCGCGATGTTGGCAGGGGGGGCCGCACGACAGGCTTCGGCGGCAAACCCACAACGCGGCGCGAAGAGGCAGCCCCGCGGGCGGTGAGAACCCGATGGTAGCTCACCCGGGATTTCCTTGAGGCGTCCGCCACGCTCGTCAAGCTGGCGCGACGTCTCGATCAGTCCGATCGTGTAGGGATGCGTCGGGTTGCGGAACAATGTCTCTGCCGGCCCGGTCTCGACAATCTCTCCCGCGTACATCACGGCGATGCGGTCGCACAGTCCTGCTGCCAGCGAGATGTCGTGCGTGATGAAGATAATAGCCGAGCCAAGCTTGTCCTTGAGACGTCGAAAAAGCCCGATGATCTGGCGCTCGACGATATTGTCCAGGTTGGTCGTCGGTTCGTCGGCAATCAGCAGATCGGGTTGCAGTGCCGCCGATAGCGCGATCAGCGTTCGTTGCAGCATGCCACCGCTGAGCTGGTGCGGATAAAGCGGCAGTATCCGTTCGGGTTGTGCAATACCGACGTCGCTAAGCCAACGATTCGCATCCTGCGTGAGATCGACGCCCTGGCGGTTCGCGCGAGTGGCGGCACGCGCAATTATCCGATCCAGATGCCAGCCAATTGACTTTGCAGGATTAAAGGCACCGACTGGATCTTGGAACACCATGGCGAGGTGGGTGCCGCGCAGCTCCCGGAATGCCTCGTCGCTGAGCGGCAGCAGCTCTTGCCCGTCGAACCGCAACTGATCGGCAGCAACTAACGCATGTTCCGGCAACAGGCGCAGGATCGACAATCCGGTGACCGATTTGCCAGATCCCGATTCACCAATGATGCCCAGGACCTCCCGGCGGCGAATTTCGAGATCGACGCGGCGGATGGCGAGCATGTCGACTTTGCCCATGCGGAACCGCGCCGATAGATTTTTTACTTCGAGTAGCGGAGGCTCAAGGTCGGCTTCTGCGCTCATGAGGTTGTCTTCTCGCGCAGCTTGGGGTCGGTCAGATCGCGCAAGCCGTCGCCGAGCAGGTTGAGGCCCAGCAATCCGAAAGAAATGAAGAGACCGGCGAGCGTGAGCACCCACGGGCCCTGATTGAAGTACTCGCGGCCGTCGGCCATGATCACACCAAGCGACGGCGTCGGTGGCTGCACACCAAGTCCCAGGAAGCTTAGACCGGCCTCGATAATGACGCCGAAGGCGATGGATATTGAAGCCTGCACCATGATTGGCGCCATGATGTTGGGTAGGATTTCACGGCCGAGTATGCGCGCCGTCGACTGGCCCATCAGGCGCGCGGCCTGGACGTAGGCCTCCTCGCGGACAGTCAACGCCAGATTGCGCGCCAGCCGTGCGAAGATCGGGACATAGACCAGGGCGATCGCCAGGATCACGTTGGTGACGCCAAAACCGAGAACCACCATCAGGAACAGCGCTAGTACAAAGCTTGGGAAGGCGAACAGCAGGTCGGCGCACCGCATCAAAAGCTGGTCGATCGGGTTGCCGTACCAGGCGGCTGCAAGTCCCGCCGGGATGCCGATGATCGCTGCCAGCGAGACGCCAGTGACCGATATCGCGAGCGATACGCGGCCGCCGAGCAGAACGCGGGTCAGCACGTCCCGGCCGAACGAGTCGGTGCCGAACGGGTGCGTCCATGCCGGTGGGGTGAGCAGATTGAGAAAATCCATGTCGGTCGCCGAGTAGGGCATCAGCGCGCCGCCAACCGAGATTGCCAGGAGGAACAAGCCGACGATGATAACGCCGGCCCGCGCCGTGCGATTGCTCCAAAGAGTGCGCAGGAGTACCGCCATCACCGCGCCCTCTTCGGATCGAGAAGGCTGCACACCACATCAACGACCAGGTTTACCGACAACACGATGACGAGAAAGACGACAGCGCAGGCCTGCACCACCGGATAGTCGCGCGCGAAAGCGCCATCGACCATCAATGAGCCGACGCCGGAAATCCCGAAGATGCGCTCGATCACAACGACGCCACCCAGAATATACCTAATCTGTAGCCCGATGATGGTGATGTAGGGGATCAACGCGTTACGAAAGATCCAGTGCACGAACACGTATGCAGGATGAAATCCGAACGACCGTGCAGCCACCACGTAGTCCTTGTTGCCGGCTTCGAGCAGGGACGTTCGAAGAGTACGAGCAAACACAGCGGCAAGCGGCGCCGATACAGCCAAGGCCGGCAGAAATCCTGAATAGAGCGCGCCCGTGAATGACTGAGCGGGCGCAATGAACCCGTAGGCCGGGAATAGGCCTAAGCCAAGCGCAAACACGAGGATCAGCACGTAGCTCAACCAGAAATCGGGCATCGAGATGCCGAACGCAGCGAGCGAGGTTGCGATCGTGTCGGCAAGCTTGCCGCGTCTGAGTGCCGCAATCGTGCCGGCGATTAACGACAATATAACCGCGATCAACAACGCCATCACGCCGATGAAAATGGTGTTCGGCAGGCGCGCCGCGATCAATCCCGCGATTGGTCGGTCGCTTGCCACCGTGAGCGATAAACCGAAATCGCCGCGCGCAATCCCAGACAGCCAGCGGCCATATTGAAGCGCCCAAGGCACGTCGAGGTTATGCTTTGCTCGGAAAGCTGCCACCAACTCCGGTCGCGCGCTTTCGCCGAGTGCAGCGACGGCGGGGTCGCCGGGCGCGGCCTTCATAACAAGGAATACGACAACTGATCCGACCAGCACGGTGAGGACGAGCGCCAAAAGGCGGCCGCCGACGTATCTCACCCACACCATGTGCGTCGGACCTCCGCCGACCGCCATCGCGGCCGTTAGCTGAGGCTCATATTGGCGAACTGGTCGCCCCAGTTGGAGTAGGGCAGTTGCTTGAAGCCCTGAACCTTCTTTGTCATCAGGTTGTGCACGTTCGAGACGAAGAGCGGCACCACGGGCATGTCCTCGATCATCGTGTTCTCGGCTTCCTTGTAGAGCGCGCCGCGTTTGCCCTGGTCGAGCTCTCGCCGCGCTCGCTCCAACAGGTCGTCGACCTTCGGGTTCGAGTAGCCGTAGAAGTTCCGCCAGCCCTTGCTGTGGATGATGTCATACAAGTATTCATCGGCGTCGAGCAGGCCGAGCCAACCCCAAATCGAGCCCTGGTAGTCACCCGACTTGTGGCGCTGGAATACGGTGTTGGCTTCGGTCACCTGCACGGTGAACTTGGTGCCGAGCGTCTGGTTGCACTGGGCGACGAACACCTCCGCCATGCGCTTCCACCACGACTGGCCCCAGGTCAGAATCTCGGCTTCGGCGCCGTTTGGATACTTCGACTTGGCGAGTTCCGCCTTGGCCTTTGCCGGATCGTAGGTGCACAGCGGCCGGTTGTTTCCACCATAGGCGTAGCCGATGGACGGCGGAATGAGACCGTGCGCCGTCACGCCCTCCCCGAATAGCACCGCGCGCACCAAGGCATTGCGATCAAATGCCATAGAGCAGGCGCGGCGGAATGCCGGATCGTCGAACGGCGCCTTGCGGTGATTGAGGGAAACGAACCGGCAGTTGAGGCCAGCCTGCTTCAGCACTGTGATGGACGCGTTCTTTTCCAGGTTGGGAATGTCGGCGAACGGTGCGGTCGAAGTGAGGTCGATCTGGCCGCCCAGCAGCGCCGTAACCCCGCTCGACTCTTCCGCGATCAAGGGCATATCGATGGTCGCGATCTTGGGGGCGCCGCCGAAGTAACCGGAGAATGCCGCCAGCGACACGCGCTCGCCAGGCACCCAGTCCTTAAGCGAATAGGCGCCGGTGCCAACCGGCTTCTTGCCAAAGTCGTCTCCGGCCGCACTGACGGCCTTGCGCGACAGCACTTGCGTTCCAGTACGGGCATTAGCAAGGAACGTCAGCAACGGCGCGAAGGCCTCCTTGGTCACAAGCCGAACCGTGCTGGCATCCGGGACTTCGATCGCGCTGAGGCCCGAGACTTTGCTTTTGTTCGGCGAGGCGAACTTGTCGTCGAGCAAGCGCTCAAGGGTGAACTTCACATCGTCTGAAGTCATTTCCGAGCCGTCGTGAAACTTGACACCCGTGCGCAGCTTAAACTCAAGCGTGTTACCGTCCGCTTTGACGCTTTCGGCCAAATCAGGGGTAGGATTGGAGTTGGCATCGAGCCGCATCAGGCCGTTGTACAAAGCCCAGATCACATAAAACTCTGGGATCAGGGTCGCTTTGCCCGGGTCGAGGGTGTTGATGACATTGTATCCAGTGATGCCCGCCCGCAGTGTTGAAGCACCTTGCGCCCAGGCGCCATATGAGAAGGGAAGCTGAGTCGCGGCGATAGTAGCAGCCGATGACCCAAGAAAGTCGCGCCGCCGAAGTCCGCCGTTACTCATCTCGCTCTCCCACATGAACTTAATCTGCAGAGAAGTTAGCGATGCAAGCTATCTCCGTCAATTTTGCATCGGAGCACTTTCATCGGAGAATGGCTGGTTTTTGCTGGAGCGGTCGTCCTTCTTACTCTGGTCGCCATCAAGCAAGGACGGTCCAGGATAACCCCCATTCACGGAGGGCGATATGCGCGGCGCAATCGAGAAGCTAGATAAAGCCGAATACGATGTTTGCGTGATCGGTGCCGGCGTTAATGGGGCTAGTGCCGCGCAGCATCTCGCGGGGGCCGGGTACTCGGTTATTCTGGTCGAAAAGGGAGATTATGGATCGGGCTCATCGAGCCGCTCGAGCCGTTTGTTGCATTGCGGATTGCGTTACCTCGCGCCGGGCGCTTCAATGTTCGAATTCGCGCGACATCCCTCGCGGCTGCGCAATGCAATGCGAATGGCCAAGTTGGCAATGGAAGCCCGCCGGCAACTCGTCCTGACCGCGCCAGAGCGGGTGCGACCACTCAATTTTCACTTTCCGATCTGGAAAGAGTCAATCTACCGCCCATGGCAGGTCAAGCTTGGCCTCGGGCTGCTGGCATCGATGGCCTCGACCGACGTGCCGCTCCGGCAGCGGATGATCTCGCCCCAGGCCGCAAGGTCGCTCCCTTTAGTGGGTGGCTTGCGCGACTGGGACCGATTGCAATCGATCGGCGCCTTTACCGAATACCAGTTCGAGTGGCCGGAGCGGCTTTGCGTCGACGCCGTGCTCGACGCTGAACGCTTGGGAGCGACGGTCCGCAACTATACCGCCGCGACCAAGCTGACGCGCCGCAATGAGGCGTGGGAGATTGAGCTCACAGACGCCGATGCTGGCGGAACAGCGACGATCCAAACGAAACTAGTATTCAACATGGCCGGCATCTGGATCGACAAGGTCAATGGCGCTTCCGGTGCACCGCGACCGCGCAAGGTCCTCGGCACCAAGGGCATTCACATCATGGTTCAACTGCCACCTGAATGCGCCGACAACGGCATCGTCACCTTCAATCGGAAGAACGAGCCGCTGTACTGCATTCCCTGGCGGGGAATGCACTATTTCGGTCCGACCGAGACGATCTACGAAGGCAACCTCGACGAGATCCGCGCCGAGGACGAGGAGGTTGATGGCCTGCTGGCGGAGGGCAACCACTTGCTGCCCGGTTTGAAGCTCAAACGCTCAGACATCTTGTTCACGTGGGCCGGCGTGCGGCCGCTGAGCTACGACCCGGCATTGCCGATGGGCAAACGCTCGCGCGATGTTCATGATCTAGAGGCCTCGGGCATGCCTGGCGTATTTGCCATGACGGCCGGCCCGGTCATGACGCACCGTTCGGCTGGTGTCGAGATAGTTGAGCTGGTGCAACGCCGACTTAAGGCAGCAAGGCCGGTCCGGGCCGTGGATTACGGCGCGCGCAAATTCCCTGAGAATCAGAACTCCCCGCCAGTGGTCAACGATTGGGCGGATGCTAAGATTACCGATCTCGTCTACGCGGCCCAACAGGAACATGCAACGAGCCTGGTCGATCTGATGTTTCGCCGCGTGGGTGTAGGATGGACAAGAACGATGGGTTTCCATTCGGCGGATAAGGCGGCAGAAGCGGTGGCCGGAATCTATGGTTGGGATGCTGCTCGCACAAAGAAAGAGGCCGAGGCGTACCGCAACTACCTAATGCGGCTGCACGCCGTGCGCTCGGAGTAATTCGCTCGGTCGAAGACCTTATGAGCTGATACGATGGCGCTCGTCGCCTCACTCCGCCTTCTCCGCGCGACTCAGGGCGAATGCTTTTCTTGCAGGAGGTGCGGTTGCAGCAACTGCGCCCATTCCTCGATGGTCTGGCCGCTGCTCATCGCAGGCTCGACCAACCCATTGATCATGAAAGTGGGCGAAACGTGGATGCCGTTTTGGCGGGTGTATTTCGTGTGCCAGCGCAAGGCGATATCCACGCTCTTCAACTTGAATGCGTCGGAGAGCTCGATACCCGTCAGCCTCGAGATATCGGCGATGATGTCGGTGGGGGTGCGGTGCATGTTCGGACCGGAGTGATGGCTCTCGAACTCGAACTCCTCGCGATGCTCGAATACAGCGGCCATCGCTTTCAGCGCCGCTTCGGTGCCGCCTTTCGTGGCACTGGCAGCCAGGATCGCGCGCGTGACGATGCCGGAGAAAAGATGCCAGGGTTGCGATACGAACCGGATTTTGACCGTCAGTTTTTCCGGGCCAACCGCTGAAACGAGCCCTGCCAACTTGTCGAATGCACGTTTCGAGAACGGACAGGTCGGTTCGAGAAATATCTCGAACTCAGTAGGGCCATGGCCAAGCTCGATCAGCGCAACTGCTGCTGTGCTTTGCATTTCGACGTCTCACTGTTGACTGTTGGTCCATACATGCGGCGGCAGGCGCGCTGCTGCAGATGAGGTTTAGTAGATCGCGGGCGTAACGACCAAAAGAACGATGGATTTCTGGGGCGAAGGTGCGTTGAGTAGGCGTTGCGGATCGGGTGCTATTGCGACACGAGTTTACAGCGCACCCTACGCGGGGTCGAAGGCGCGAATAGGCGGCAGATTGCCCACAAAGCGCTCGACTTCGACCGTCGTTAACTGACCGCTGCAACCCTGAGCCAGATTGGAGGTGCCCTTGTCCTCTGTCAGGACGTTCGGATTGCCGTGTACGCACAGCGTCATATCCTCGTTAGGATCCTCCGGGTCGTACCAGGCTCCGGTCGGGAGTTGCACAACGCCTTGCCGGATATCTTCCGTGAGACGGACGCCTGCAAGGCATGCGCCTCGCGCATTGAAGAGCCGGATGATGTCACCGTCCGCAATTCCGCGTGGTGCCGCGTCA
This sequence comes from uncultured Hyphomicrobiales bacterium, assembly GCA_902826715.1. Lineage (GTDB taxonomy): Bacteria > Pseudomonadota > Alphaproteobacteria > Rhizobiales > Hyphomicrobiaceae > CADEFX01. The sequence goes on from CADEFX010000010.1 coordinate 38,840, forward strand.
GCAGGGTGCATTTGAGCCACCTCTCGGCCGCGATGCTTTGATCCCAAGCTGTGGCCGCCAAAGTCGAGCTGGCTGTGCAGGCGTGTGGCGGGCTGGTTGGCCACGAGATGCAATGGCGCCCGAGCGCTGGGCTCCGTGGCCGGCCCAAGCCACGTTGGATGGCCTGGGCACGTGGGCTCAGCGAAGCTTGCGATGGTGCGGGAGGATATCTCGAGCTTTCCGCTCGGGGTCCTCAATGGAGCACCATCCGGATCGTTGCGGAACGCACGGAACAAACCCCCGTCATCCGCTTGTTGCGGCAGGTCGAAGCCGTCGCTATTCCAGAGCGTTTCGAAATCGGGAGCGTCCAAACCTTTTTGCGCGAGCGCCGCGCGCGTCGGCTCGTATAGATGCTCAAGCCATTGCCGCACGCTCCGCCCTTCCGTAAAGGCTTCACGCCTTCCCAGCTTCTCGGCCAGATCGGCAAAGATGGCGTAGTCATCTCGCGCCTCACCATACGGTTTCGCGACTGGTCGCATTGGCACGAGCAACGGATCATTGGAGCTGCAGCCGATATCCTCGCGCTCCAGCGTCATGGTTGAGGGCAGAACAAAGTCGGCATGCCGTGCCGTGGCCGTCCAGCCGAGTTCATGCACGACAAGGGTGTCCAGGCTCGAAAACGCCTGGCGCAGACGATTTAGATCCTGATGATGATGGAATGGGTTGCCACCCGCCCAATAGACCAATTTGACGTCGGGGTACGTGTGGGTCTTACCGTTGTAGCGATACTCGGCTCCAGGATTGAGCAGCATGTCGCTGATGCGGGCGACGGGAATGAAATCGCGGATGCCATTCTTGCCCTGCGGCAGGGTCGGCACCGGCACGGCATTGTAGCGGCGCCCATAGTACGCGATGGCGCCGAGCGCATAGCCGAAACCCCCACCGGGTAAGCCGATCTGGCCGAGAGCGGCGGCAAGAACAGCGCCCAGCCACACCGGCTGTTCGCCGAAGCGTGCCCGCTGCATCGAATGCGATACAACAATCAAGACACGCTTGCTGTGCAACTGGCGAGACAAGCCGACAATCGTTTCTGCGGACACGCCGGTCAGAGGAGCTGCCCATGCGGCATCCTTGGCTTGCCCATCACTCTCGCCCATGAGGTAGCGCTCGAATTCGGGCCACCCAGTGGTGTATCGCTCCAGGAAATCTCGGTCATGCAGTCCTTCGGCAACGAGCGTGTGGACCAGCGCAAGCATCAATGCTGTATCGGTTCCGGGTATGCCGGCGATCCACTCTGCCCTGGCTTCTTCCGGCAAATCGGAGCGCAACGGGCTCACGACGACAAATTTGCACCCGCGTGCGGCGGCGCGTGCCATCGCGCCGCGTTCGACGTGTCGACTGACGTTTCCGCCAGCGACCATGCTGTTCTTGGCGGCCATTCCGCCAAAGGCGACGACGATGTCGGTGTGTTCGACGATCTGGTCCCAGGTAACATTGCGTTTGGTCAGATCCTCGTAGTCGCCGATGATGTGCGGCACGAGAACGGATGACGCGCCAGAGCTGTAGCTATTGACCGAGCGCACATAGCCGTCCATCGCCGTGTTAAGGAACCGATGCACTTGGCTTTGAGCGTGATGGAAGCGCCCCGCGCTCGACCAGCCGTACGAGCCGCCGAAAACTCCGCGGGGGCCATGAAGATCGCGCACACGCGCCAACTCCGTTCCGAGGATGTCGAGCGCCTTTTCCCAGGGCACAGCGACGAAGCTGTCGCGGCCGCGTCGCGAGTCCGGCCCCGGTCCGCGATCGAGCCAGCCGCGACGCACCATAGGCTGCGCAACCCGTGCAGGGTGTCTCAGGGCTGCTGGGAAATTCTGCAGGATACTGTTGGGATCAGGATCGGCGGGATGCGGTCGCACCTCGAGCTCGCCATCCTTCCAGCGCGCAGAAAATGCCCCCCAGTGCGATGTGTGCGGAATGAAATCAGTATCTGCATAGGGCATGTTTGCGGACGAGGAGGTACGCGACATCGGGGCATCTACCGTGTTGATTGGGCCATATGGCACTTTTTCTCTCAGTCTCACAGAGCGCTTGCCAAGTCGAGCGGATTAGTGGGTCCCTCTAACCATACGATTAGCGCGGCGATCTACGCACGCGCCCTTTCCCCTGGTGGCCGATGATGTCGCCAGCGGCGGGATCGGTCCCGACGAAACCCGCGAGGTCTAGGGCCGGGACGTCGCCTGACGACGTGCCCGGGCTCAATTGCCAATTTCAATCCGAGCCGAAAAAACGATAGGTTGCCATGGCGCACCAACCACGGGAGGCAGCAATGGCCTATGCGACGGCGGAAGATGGCGTTCGTCTCTACTACGAGGAATCGGGCCGGGGGCAGACCGTTATTTTTGTCCACGAGTTTGCCGGTGACATGCGCAGCTGGGAGCCGCAGATGCGCCACTTCAGCCGTACCTATCGCTGTATCGCCTACAATGCGCGCGGTTATCCGCCCTCTGATGTGCCGGAGCAGCCCGGCTCCTATTCCCAAGCCCGCGCCGCCGACGACATCAAGGCCGTGCTCGATACGGTAGGCGCCGATAAGGCGCACATCGTCGGCCTTTCGATGGGCGGCTTCGCCACACTGCACTTCGGCTTCCGGCATGCGAGCCAAGCACTCTCGCTGTGCGTGGGCGGCTGTGGCTACGGCGCCGAGCCCGAGCAAAGGCAGCGCTTCAAGGCTGAGGTCAGTACCATCGCCAACTTTATTATATCCAAGGGTATGGAGACGTTCGCCGAGAGCTACGCCTATGGTCCCACGCGCGTGCAGTTCGAGAACAAGGATCCGCGCGGCTTTGCCGAGTTCAAGCGCATGCTGGCCGAGCACTCCGCTCTGGGTTCCGCAAACACGCAGCTTGGCGTGCAAGGCGAGCGCCCATCGCTCTACGAGCTTATCGACGAGATGAAGAGGCTCGCTGTGCCGACGCTCATCGTCACGGGCGACGAGGATTGGCCCTGCCTGCTGCCGGGCGTCCTGATGAAGCAGAACATCGCCTCTTCCGCGCTCGCCGTCATGCCGAATGCCGGCCACACCATTAACATCGAGGATCCGGACGAGTTCAACCGCATCGTCGGCAACTTCCTGGCGCAGGTCGAGAGCGGCCGCTGGCCTGCGCGCGATCCACGCGCTGTTACCGCTTCGATCACAGGCATGAAGGCCTGAGGGCTTCTGCTTGGGCGATGCGGGCGTTACCCATACGGGAAAGGCCTTCTTTCCTGGCGCGGAGCTTTGGCGTATCCGCCACGAGATCATGCCGACAGCTCCGACATCGCCGAGACTTCACGTGCTCACACCGCGCGCTGCGTTGCGCGCGCAAAGGCCAAGGCTTCGCCCTCATTCTGATCGTGCCT
>CADEFX010000011.1:0-15486 GCA_902826715.1 uncultured Hyphomicrobiales bacterium
CGCGCTTCGGGACCGGAAATTTCTCCTGGTAGTAGGGGTTCTTCGGGCTGATCCACTGGTTGCCCGGCAGGAACTCGCCGTTGAACACCACCTGGTTGATGGCGGCGCGGTCGATTGCCGCTTCCAGCGCCTGCCCCACTTTCGGGCTCTTGGCGAACGGGCTTGTCTTGCCCGGCTCGCCCTGGCCGATGTTCAACGACAGGCTCTGGTAGCCGAGCTCCGTCTGCGTTGCGAGTCTGAGCTTGGAATCGGCCTTGATCTCCTTCAGGTCCGTCGCCAACGCCCGCTCGACGATATCGAGACTCCCGGACTTGAGGTTGGCGAGCCGCACGGTCGACTCCACCACCGGCCGGTACACGATGCGGTCGATGAAGACGTTATCCTTGTTCCAGTAGTCGGCAAACTTCTCGACAACGATGCGGTCCTGCTGGATGCGCTCGACGAACTTGAACGGACCGGCACACACCGGATTGAGGCCGAACTTGTCGCCGGCCGCTTTCGCCGCCTTCGGCGACACGATCATGCCGGCGCGGTCGGAGAGCTGCGCGATCAGCGGCGAGAACGGCGCCTTGAGCTGCAGCGTCACTGTCAGCGGATCGGTGACCTCGATCTTGTCCACAGCCGCCAGCTCCGGCTTGCGGAACGAGCCCTGCATGGTCAGGTGCCGCTCGAGGCTGAACTTCACCGCCTCGGCATCCATCGGCTCGCCGTCGTGAAACTTCACGTTGGGCCTGAGCTTGATGGTCACGGTCTTGCCGTCGGCCGAGGTTTCCTGCCCCACCGCCAGTTGCGGCACCAGCTCGAGCTTGTCGTTGATGTCGAACAGCTTGTCGCAGATCGAGGAGAACACAATTCGTCCGACGTAGGTCCGTGCCAACGTCGGATCGAGAATGTCGGGGTCCTCCGCCAGCCCCACGCGCAGCGACTGGGCGGAAGCGGCGCCCGTCGCCAGCGCCAGAAGCGCGCCGGCGAGGCCGAGACGGATGAACTGCATTACGCTCTCCCCTTCAGGCAAATGCCTGCTGCTTACGGATCAATTCTGACTCTCGAATGCCGCGATAAGCCGCTGCAACTGTGGCGACACTCCACTGTCGAGTGGCATATGGTCGGCCGATTGTCGAATATCGCGCCACACGTGGCAAGCGGTGGCATGCCAGTCATCACTAACGAGCGCCGGCCGCTCGATCCGGCACCGGCTCACGACGTGTGGGCAGCGCGTATGCAGGTGGCAGCCGGGCGGGGGGGCGATGGGGCTCGGCGGGTCCCCCGGTAGCAGCTGGCGCTTGCGCCGCCCTGCCGCCGACGCGATCGGAATGGCCGAGAGCAGGGCCTGGGTGTAGGGGTGGCGCGGTTCGGCGAAAATCTGCTGCGCCGGCGCGGTCTCGACGATGCGGCCCAGGTACATGACGGCGATGCGTGCGGCGATGTGCTTCACCACCGCAAGGTCGTGGCTGATGAACACGTACGCGAGCCCCAGGCGGTCCTGCAGGTCTTTGAGCAGGTTCAGGATCTGGCTGCGGATGGAGACATCGAGCGCCGATACCGGCTCGTCGCACACAATCAGCTTGGGCTCGGCCGCCAGCGCCCTCGCGATCGCCACCCGCTGCCGCTGGCCGCCGGAGAACTCGTGCGGAAAGCGATCGGCATGGTCGCGCCGCAACCCCACCAGTCCCAGCAGCTCGCCGACGCGCTGCCGCCGGTCGCCGGCCGAAAGCTGCGTATGCAGGAGCAGCGGCTCGCCCAGCATGTCGCCGACCGTCATGCGCGGATTGAGCGAGGCATAAGGGTCCTGGAAGATGAGTTGCGCGCAGCTGCGGAAGCGCCGCAGGTCGCTCCCCGCCAGCGCCAACGCATCCCGCCCCTCGAACGTCACGCGGCCCGCCGTCGGGTCGATCAGGCGCAGCAGCAGCCGCCCGACGGTCGATTTCCCGCAGCCCGACTCGCCCACCAGCGCCAGCGTTTCGCCCGCCGCCACTTCGAACGACACCCCGTCGACCGCCTGCACCACGCCCTGCGGCTTGCCAAGCAGTGACCGCCGGACGACGAAATGCTTGACGAGGCCGTCCACCGATATGAGCGGCTCGGTCATGCCACGAGCCCGGTCAGCGGCGTCTTCCAGCAGCGCGACAATCTCTTTCCGCTCAAGTCGCGCAGAGGCTGCGTCTCGTTGCGGCAGCGCTCTTCCGCGAACGGGCAGCGCGGCGCAAAGCGGCAGCCGATGAACGTCGCCGTCAGGTTCGGCACCATGCCCTTGATCGTCGACAGACGCTGACGCTGCACCTCGAGCCGCGGGATGGAGCCGAGCAGGCCCACCGTGTATGGGTGCTCGGGTGCCGCCAGCACGTCCGCGACCGGACCCCGCTCGACGATCTCGCCCGCATACATCACGGCGACGTCGTCGGCCATTTCCGCCACCACGCCCAGGTCATGCGTGATGAGCAGGATGGCTGTGCCGCTCTCCGCCTGCAGTGTGCGCAGGAGATCGAGGATCTGCGCCTGAATGGTGACGTCGAGCGCCGTCGTCGGCTCGTCGGCGATCAGCAGCACCGGCTCGCAGGCGAGCGCCATGGCGATCATCACGCGCTGGCGCATGCCACCCGACAGTTTGTGCGGATACTCGTCGACACGCGCTGCCGCCGAAGGGATGCGCACCCGTTCCAGCAGCGTGATGACGTGCCGCCGTGCCTCGCTGCGGCTCAAGCCGCGATGCCGCTGCAGCGTTTCGCCGATCTGGTCGCCCACCGTGTAGGACGGATTGAGCGATGTCATCGGCTCCTGAAAGATCATCGCCATGCGATTGCCGCGCAGGTCCTGCATGGCCCGCTCCGGCAGCGACAGCAGCTCCCGGTCTTCGAACACCAGGCGCCCGCGGATTTGCGCCGTCTCCTTCGGCAGCAGGCGCATGACCGACAGCGCCGTCACGCTCTTGCCCGAGCCCGATTCGCCGACGAGCCCGAGCGTGCGTCCGCGCGCGATCTCGAGGTCCATGCCCTGCACCGCGGTGGTCACCCGCGACTCGTCACCGGCAAACGACACATGCAGGTCCGAGATCTCAAGCAGTGGACCCGGACTCATTCATGGCCCTCGGCGATGGACCGGGCGACCGCGTCCTCGAGCGCGTCGCGATCGAGCAGACCCGCCGGGTTGGCCCGTGTCGGACTGTAGCGCCGGTAGTGCACGTAGCGTTCGCGATGAATATCCTCCAGCCGTGCCAGCTCCGGCAGGGGATCGGCATGATCGTCGACGCGGATGTCGACGAGCGGATGTTCTTCCGTGTCGCAGATCAGCAGAGCCGCCGCCTGCTTGCCGCGCTTGTCGCCGCCTGCTGCCTCGCCCGCTTGCATGGCAGCGAGCAGCCGCCGCGCAAACGGTATGTCCTTGCCGTCGGCATAGGCTTGCGCCGTCGCATCGATCACGCCCTCGCCCGCGAGCATGTTGCCCGCCACCGAGAACGTCTCGCGCACCAGGTGCCCGCACCAGTCGACGCAGGCCTTGCCTGTGGCCGCCGCGAAGCGTCCGTGGCGGTCGAGCACATGCACCTGCCGGTGATCGCGTCCCATGTCCGCCGTCATCAGCATGCGTACTGCGTCCTCGGCGGTTGCCCCTGCTGCCAGCAGCGCCAGGCCGCGCGGCCCGAAAAACGGATTGGTCCACGCCTGCGTCGCAACGGCGCCGACTCCGGCGCGAATGTGCGGCACGCGCGCCCCGACCGCGAACGCGCGTGATGCCACGGCGATGCCGATGCGGCCGGTCGTCTCGTCGCGGGCGATGATGGACCAAGTCATGCGCGCACGCGCTCCACTGGGTTCAGCGGCCCGCCGCGTAGCCTTGCATGCCGCGCGGGTTGGCCGCCGCCGTGCGCCGCGGCCCATCCTGTGACACCGCCGTCAGCCGGCCTTCCGACCACGCCGGCCCGACTTCGACTTTGTGCCCGCGCCGCCGCAATTCCGTGATGGTCTCGGCCGGTAGTCGATCCTCGACCACCACCACGCCCGGACGCGCCGTGCGCGGCCAGAACGAGGTCGGGAAATGCTCGATGTGCCACGCCGGCGCATCGATGGCCTCCTGCAAGTTCATCCCCGCATGCACGTGCCGCAGGAAGAATTGCGCGCTCCACTGGTCCTGCTGGTCGCCGCCCGGCGTGCCCCAAGTCATGTACGGCTTGCCCTCGCGCAGCGCCATGCCGACCGACAGCGTCGAGCGCGGCCGCTTGCCCGGCTCCAGCGACGACGGCTGGCCTTCCTCGAGCCAGAACATCTGCCCGCGGCTGCCCAGTGGCCACCCCAGTGCCGGGATCACCGGCGACGACTGCAGCCACCCGCCCGACGGCGTTGCGGTAAACATGTTGCCGTCGCGGTCGATGACGTCGATGTGCACCGTATCGCCGCGCACCACGCCAGCCGCGCTCACATGATCCGCGCCATGGCCCGTGTTGATGTCGCCGACCGTCGGTTCGCCGGCCCCTGCCGCGCTCACGGCCACGCGCTTGTCGGCCGTGCCTTTGACGATAACGCGTCCGTCGTAGCCCTCGATCTTGCCCGGCAGTTGCTCCATGGACGCGAACACGCCGATTTGCCGGCGCCGGTCGGAATTGTATCGCTCCGACAGCAGCGTCTCCATCGGCACCTTGGCGAATTTCGGATCGCCGTAGAACGCCTCGCGGTCGGCATAGGCGAGTTTCGCCGCCTCGATCCACAAATGGATGAAATCGGGCTCCGTCGGATCGAGCTTGTCGAGATCGAAGCCCTTGAGGATCGCCAGCATCTGCAGCAGCACCGGACCTTGCGTCCACGGCCCCGGTTTCAGCACCTCATACTTGCCATAGGCATAGCTGAGCGGCGCCTCGATGGTCGGCAGCCAGCCCGCCATGTCATCGGCCGTGAGCACGCCCCTGTGGCGGCGCCCCGACACGTCCATCACCTCATTCGTACGGCAGAACTTATCGATGGCCTCGGCGACGAAGCCCTTGCTCCACGCGGCACGTGCGCGCTCGATCTGCGCCTCGCGATTGCCGCCGCCGGCCTCGGCCTCCTTCAAAATGCGCTGGTAGGTTTCCGCATGCTGCGGATTGCGGAACAGCATCCCCGCCTTCGGGATGTTGCCGTGCGGCAGGTAGACGGCAGCCGATGTCGGCCAATGCTCCTGGAAAAGGCCCTTCACCGTCTGGATGGTCGCGCACGCGCGCTCCACGATTGGATGGCCGCTGGTGGCATAGCCCAACGCCGGCTCGAGTACGTCCCGCAGGCTCATTGTGCCGTAGTCGCGCAGCACCATCATGAACGTCTCGAAGGTGCCTGGAATGCACGCGGGCAGCAGGCCCGTGCCGGGAATCATGTCGAGGCCGAGGTGGTCGCGATAGTGCTTGATGGTGGCACCCGCCGGTGCCGGACCCTGGCCGCAGATGACCTCGGGCTTGCCCTTGCGCTTGTCCCAGACGATCACCGGCACGTCGCCGCCGGGGCCGCACAAGTGCGGTTCCACCACTTGCAGCGCGAACGCCGCCGCCACGCCCGCATCGAAAGCGTTGCCTCCGCGTTCCAGCATCGACATGCCCACGGCCGTCGCAATCCAGTGCGTCGTCGCGCACACGCCGAACGTCCCGTTGATTTCGGGCCGTGTCGTAAAGCGGCCGGCATTGATGTTCGCCATGAGACTGTCACACGTTCTGGTTCTGTTGGAGATGAGAGTGTAGCGTGGCGCCGAGGCGGATCAAAGTGCCATGGCGGTGCGTCCTGCTCACGCGGAGTTGATTGTTGCTTAGCGCGATGTATCGCCAAGCTCGTATATGACCAGCCCCGATATGTGGACCGGAGTTAACAACATGATTTCAAGCTTTTCTATTGCGTCGCGTCGCGTGCTCGCCCCCGCGTTGGCCATCGGCCTTGCACTTGCGACTGCCCCTGCCGTTCAGGCCGAGGTCCAGCCGGGCAAACCGGCGCCCGAATTCACGGCGCGCGACACCGCTGGCAAGGAGGTCAAGCTGTCCGATCTGCGCGGCAAGACCGTCGTGCTGGAATGGACTAACCATCTGTGCCCCTACACCGTGAAGCACTACGTGACCGGCAACATGCAGGCGCTGCAGAAGGATGCGGCCAAGGACGGCGTCGTCTGGCTCACCGTTGCATCCTCGGCGCCCGGCATGCAGGGGCACGTCAACGGCCTTGAAGCAGAGAAGCTGTCCGCCGACCGCAATGCTGCCCCGGCCAACGTATTGCTGGATCCCGAGGGCACTGTCGGCCGTCTTTACGAGGCCAAGACCACGCCGCATATGTTCGTCATCGACCCTGCGGGCAAGCTTGTCTACATGGGCGCCATCGATGACAAGCCGACGTCCAACACTGCGGACGTCAAGACCGCCCGCAACTACGTGCGCGAAGCGCTGGATGCGGTGAAGAACGGCACTCCGATCAAGACCGCCTCGACCCGCGCGTATGGTTGCACGGTGAAATATCCGCCGGTCCGCAGCTGACGCTTTGAATGGTCGGCCACGCGATGGCCGACCATCGCATCGCCGCGTCAGTTTACCTGCACGGGCCGCCATCCGGCGGCCACCGCCTCAGCCTCCGAACAGAACCAGCGCTTGCCCTTGTCGGACTCGATCTTGATCTGATCGTACCAAGGGCTCCACGGCATGTGATAGATGCGGCCGTTCTTGGTGACGTTGCCTTTGATGGCGCAGCCGGAAGGTGCGTTCGTCTCCACGCTCGACCAACGGCTGTGCCGGAATTCCCACGGAGGCTGGGCGTCGCCCTGCCACACCCCGGCCTTGCGCTGCTTCGCCTCCGCCTCCAGCGACGCATAGGTCGTGGAGTATTTGACGAATGCCCAGGCGAAGCCCCGGCGCACCATCTCCGCGTTGATATCGGCGCCGTTCACGAAGCAGACGCCGAGCATGCGGTTGAATTTGTCCAGGCCTTTGCTTTCGCAGGTCACGGTCTGGTGTGCCGTCAGCTTTGCAAGTTCGTCGGCTGCGGCCCGGCCGCAGGCCCACGTGCCGAACCAGCGCCGGCCGCAGCTTTGGGCGGCCTCAGGCGCATCGATGCCCTCCAGACGAATGCGCATCTCGCCGATGGCGATGGTGTCGCCATCGATGACGGTGGCGATGCCGCTCGCAGGGCCGGGCGATGGCGTATTGGCGCGCGCCGCCAGGCGGTTGGCGCCCACCATGGAAAGCGCCAGGACCCCGGCCAGTGCCAGAGCGCCCAGATGTCGTGTTGCATAGGCTTTTATAGTTGCATCTAGCATGACAGATTCTCCTTAAGGTTGAATCTGTCAGAGTCGTGCGGCTAAGGCGAGGCGCAATGTTGACCGAATGATGGGAGCGTGAAGCGTTATTTAATTCAACCAAAACAAGGCGATGTCACGCCTTCTGCTCGCTCTGCAGCAGCGCAAGCCCGGCTCCGAGCAGCAGCACGGCGGCGGAGGCTCCGAGCCCCGTCGCAAGGCTCCCTGTCATGTCAGCCAGCACCCCGGTTGCGAACGGCCCGACGCATTGCAGCACCGAGAACACCACCGTGAACGCCGCCAGCGCTTCCCCCCAGATCGCCGGCGCCAGCGTCTTCTTGACGAACGCCGTCACTGCGGCCGGGACCATGAAGAACATGCCGAACGTCGCCGCAGACAACAGCATGGCTGCCAGCGACGAGTGGACGACGGGCAGCGCCGCGCCGATCCCTATGGTCGTCAAGATACCCGCCAGCGCCCGGCCGCCGCGCCACCCGGCCATTGCCCTTCCCCAGATACGTGGCGCCACCAGCGTCGCCATGCCGAGCAAGCACCACACTGCGGCGACCTCGACCGGGCCGAAGCCGTGCTGGCGCATCCAGGCAACAATGAACGTCATGTACGCGAAATAGCCTAACGCAAAGCAACCGTACGCGAGGAACATCGCAAGCAGAGGCAGCTTTCGCCAGGGATGCGGCGTGCCCTGCGCCGGTGGTGGCCGGGTCGGCAGCGCGGCGAGCGTTGCCAATGCGCTGCCGGCCATCGACAGGAGGCCGAGCGCGATCCAAGCTTGAGGCCAGACTTGATCGCCGCCGCTCGCAAACATCCACGGCAGCACGGCGCCCGACACCACCATGCCCGCGCCGCCCCCACCGAAGAAAATAGCGATCGCCGTCGCGTTGCGCGCGGTGTCGGGGAACACGCTGGCCGCCAGCACGCCGCCAGTCACGAACACATACGCACACGCAATGCCGGTGATAAAACGCACCATCGCGATCAGATGAAAGTCGCGCGTCAGCCCAGTGACCAGCACTGTCGCTGTCGTCACCCAAAGCCCCACAATGAACGGATGCTTCGCGCCCCACCGGCGTACGGTCCGGAATGCGATGTAAGAGCCGGCCAGATACCCGAGGGCATTGATGGTGTTGAGGGAGCCCGCCTGCGTGTAGCTCCAGGCCAGATCCTCGCGCATGGCCGGCAGGATCAGCGCGTAGGCAAACCGCGCAAAGCTGTTGACCACGGCCACGCTGAGCGCCAGACCACAGGCGATCAGGAACCCGCGGCGCGAGGAGAACGGTTTTGGGGGCGAGGCATCGGTTGCAGACATCGGCCCCGAGCCTATAGACGACGAGGCCGTTCGATGGAAACGGAAACGCCGGCGTTGCCGCCACCGCCACGAACGAATTGTCTTCAACGTACCCCTGGCGCAATCTATCAGTTTATCGCCGAACGCCGTTGCCGCCATTTCGGAAATCGCAATGCAGCTGTCTCAGACGCGCTTCATGAGGATCGAGGGCACCGAGGTTCTCGTCCAGGTGAACTCTTCGGAAGAGGCCAAGCTCGCCATGAAGGAGCTGAACCACAAGAAGAAGGAGTTGGCCCACGTCAAGCGTGCGCTGCTTCGCCAGCAGAAGTCCGTTGGCCGTCGCCGCGAGCGCGCGGAGCGCCCGAGAACCTGGATCTGGAACGTTTTCGATCCCAAGAAGAAGCTGGTGCGCGCCGTGTCTGCCGTGGTTGGGGTGTTCGTGCCACCGAAGCCTGCGCGCGAGCCCAACGATATAGCCAACGAGTTGCGCCGGATAGACGAGATCGTGCACAACATCGAGAGTTGCCACCTGCAGATCCAGGGCAAGCTCATCAGCCTTGGAGGGTGATGAAACTCGCCGCGCTAACCATTTGGATATCCTCGCATTGACAATTGCTGCGCTGCCACACTCAAGTCACCTCAGGGGAGTTTCTCTCCGCTCCTCAATCAGGTGGAGAGCTCATGGCTATTGGCACGCAATGGCGGAGCCTGCTCGGGCGGGCTTCGCGCCGCAAGGCATCGCAGCAGGCTGTCGAATGGACCCCGCACAGCGGCGGCTCTTCCATGGCGTGGCTCCGATCGCGCAATCCGCACGTCACCTTTGTTGCGGGCGCCTTGATCGGCAGCCTCCTTATCGGTGCTTCGGTGTGGCTGGTGGGCGGTCACACGCTCAATCTCCCGTCTTTCGGTGAGACTGAGGTTGCCAGCACGGCGCCGCGCTACGCTCCGCTCAACCTGGCCGAGCAGTCGTCGCCCGTGGCTAAGTCGGAGCCGGAGCCCGCCGTCACGCGGTTAGAGCAGACGGCGCGTGTCGTCGCCGATGAAGAAATGATCGAGGTGCGCATCGGCCACCGCGTTCGCCTTGGAGCGCGCATCGACGAAGCGGACGCGCTTGAGCCTGAGACCGTGGCTCTCGTCAGCGGCCTTCCCGACGATGTTCAGCTCTCGGACGGAATCAAGATCAACACGCAGCTCTGGATGCTGCGCCCCGCTCTCCTGAGCTCCGTCGAGGTCGACGCCGCTCAGGGTCTGGTCGGTCGATACCCCGTCAAACTCGAATTGCGCACACCGGAAGGCCACGTCATTTCCAGCGCACAAACGACTTTGACAATCGTCGCCGCCGTCGAAGGGAAGCCCGCGACCGTCCAGTCTACGCCCACTGATGCGGAGCAGCGCAAGGAGCCGCGGGTCTCGGTATCGGCCGAGGAAAAGCAGCCTGCCGCATCCACCGGCCCGGCACCTGTCGTTGCCAAATCCGAGGATGTGCAATCGACCCGTCCACGCGCCGACACGGCCAGGCAGGTCAAGGCGCGCGCGCAAACTCCGGCGCGAACGGTCGTCACGCGCCCGGAGCCGATCGTCTCGCCCAAGCCTGTGCAGAAATCGCGGCCCGTGCGCCCGGACACGTCGGCATCCGTGCCACCCGTCGTTGCGCAGGGCCCGCAATCGCAGCCACAGCAGAAGCTGGTCTGGCCCGGCGACAATCCGCGCGCGGCCTACACTCAAACTCCGCCGTTCTTCCTTGGCGCAACTCCGAACACGGCGCCGCAATCGCAGCCATCTCCCGTTCAGGATGAGAACTGGCACCGCCGCGTGTTCGAACAGCGATAGCCTCGCCCACGTCGGTCGCGTGCTGCGCAGCGTTTCGTCGTCCGGCGCCATGGCGCCCGCAAACGTCCGTTTGATCCGCGAGTACATCATGTACGGCGGCCGGCTCACCCCCGCGGCGGTGTGACCATCGGCGAGCCCACCTGCAGCTCCCAAAACATGGCTGGCGCGATCATCTGTTTCTGCGGCATTAATCATGCCTGAGTCCCGGCGCGGGGTGCCGTCACTCCATCGTCTGTCGCGCAGAATCCGCGATGGCTCCGTTGTCATTGCAAGGAGGGGCAATTCGAATGAGCATTACCGACGGCGACGATCCCATCGTCCAGGTATCGGTGATGCGCCGCTGGATCATCTTGGCGACCGTTGTGCTGGGCTCCACGGTCTACAACGCCACCATCCTGATCGCGTCCGGCCTGCAGCCGCAGATGCAGGGCGCCATGTCGGCGACGCCAGACGAAATCGCCTGGACGGTAACCTTCAACATTCTCGCCACCGCCATCGTAACTCCGATGACCGGCTGGCTGGTCGCCCGCTTCGGCACCCGCAACGTCATGGTCTGGAGCATGGCCACGTTCACGGCGGGCACGCTACTCTGCGGTCTGGCGATGTCACTCGAAAGCCTCGTCCTCTGGCGTATCGTCCAGGGTGGAGGCGGCGCCGCACTCGTGCCGCTCGGTCAGGCGATTCTGCTCAACATCTTTCCGCGCTATCAGCACGGCCTCGCCATCTCGGTCTTCGGCGTGGCCAATATGGCAGGCCCCGTGCTCGGCCCTTCGCTCGGCGGCTATATCGCCGAGCTGTGGAGTTGGCGCTGGGTTTTCTACCTCACGGTGCCGTTCGGCATTGCGGCGTTCTTCGGTTTCCGCTTCGCGCTTCCGCGCGACACGCCGCAACAGCGTGTGCAACTCGACTGGACCGGATTTCTTGCCCTGGCGACTGCGCTCGCGCTGGCGCAGATCGTGCTGTCGCGCGGCCAGCGCCTCGACTGGTTCGAGTCCAACCTCGTTCTCGCCGCGATGCTTCTGTCGCTGCTCGCCTTGTATCTCTTCGTCGCGCACAGCATGACCGCGACCCGACCGTTCCTCGACTTGAAGCTCCTGACCGACCGCAACTACGCCGTCGGCCTGGCGCTGGTGACGATCTTCGGCATGCTGAACTTCACGCCGATGGTGTTGCTGCCGCAGTTGCTGCAATCTCACTCGGGCTATCCCGATACGCTGGTCGGGTTCATCATCAGCTGGCGCGGCATCGGCGCGGTCGCCGGATTCTTCCTGTCCAACTGGGTGGCCCGGTTCGATCCCCGCGTCGGCGTGGTGACGGGCTTTGCCATTCAGGCGCTGTCGGGCTTCTGGCTCAGCAGCATCAACCTGGATGTCGGTACGCCGGTACTGGCCGCTAACGGCTTTCTGCAAGGCTTTGCCATCGGCATCATCTGGGTGCCCATGTCGCTTGCTGCGACGCGGACCCTTCCCGTTGCATCACGGGCCGAGGCGATGGCTGTCTTCCACCTCATGCGCAACATCGGCTCGAGCTTTTTCATATCGCTCAGCGTCGCCGAGATCGTGCGTGCCACAGGCGCCAACTACAGCCGCCTGACTGAGAACGTCTCGCCGTTCAACCGTGCGTTGGATCTGCCGTGGGTGATAGGAAGCTGGAGTGTCGAAACCCTGCCGGGCCTGGCCAAGCTTGCCGCCGAGATCAACCGGCAGGCGGCCCTGATAGGCTATCTCAATGCCTTCACGCTCTACATGCTTGCCTCCCTCGCGGCGATCCCTCTGGCCCTAATGATCCGCGGTGCCAGGCGATCCGCCGTGAATGCCTGAACGCGCCGGGTGAGCGTCTGGCATGCGTGAGCGATGCCGCCCTTGTATTGGCCCGCAACCTGGAGTTTGATCGCGCGCGACAGCACTGACATCAGCATGAGGATCGCGCGCATGGCCGAAACTCAAACCGCCCCTGCATCCGCCGCCGAGGTCGATGTTCTCACCGCCGCACGCAACTGGCTCGCCCGTGATGGCCGCGTCGCGATTGCGACGGTCGTCGATACCTGGGGCTCCGCTCCCGTGCCTGTCGGTGGCCAGATGGCGGTCGCCGCCGATGGCAACTTCCAGGGCTCGGTCTCGGGCGGGTGCATCGAGGGCGAGATCATCATGGAGGCCGAGGACATTCTCGCCAGCGGCCGGCCCAAGCGCCTCACGTTCGGCGTTGCCGACGAGACGGCCTGGCGCGCGGGCCTTCCCTGCGGCGGCAAGGTGCAGGTGTTCGTCGAGCGCATCGACGCCAAGGACGGTGGTGCCATCCTCCTCGACCGTGCTGTCGCCGCGGGGGAGAGCCGGCGCGGGCTCGTCGTACGCACCCATCTCGCCGATGGCCGCAAGGAAGTGTTCGAGCGCACCGACGCGAACCTGCCTCAGGACATTGCCGAGCGGTTCAACACGGCCAAGAGCCAGTTGCAGGAAACGCCCGATGGCGATGTCTTTCTGCACGCCCTAGTGCCGCCCGCGCGCATTCTCGTCATCGGCGCAACCCACATCGGACAGGTCCTCTCCCAGCTCGCGCGCCTCGCATCCTATGACGTGACGGTCATCGATCCGCGCACGGCCTTCGCGTCCGCAGATCGGTTTCCGGACGTGAAATTGCTGACCGAGTGGCCGCAGGATGTTCTGCCGAAGGTCGGCCTGGATCCCTATACCGCCGTGGTGGCGCTCGCCCACGTCGGGCACATCGACGACGAAGCCCTCAAGTTGGCCGTGCAGTCGGACTGCCTCTACATCGGCGCGCTCGGTAGCAGCCGCAACCATGCCAAGCGCGTGGAACGTCTCAAGGCGGCGGGTATCACCGACGCCCAGATTGCCCGCATCAAAGCTCCCATCGGGCTTGATATCGGAGCCCAGACGCCGGCCGAGGTCGCCCTCTCGGTCATGGCCGAAATTGTACTCGCCGTCCGGGGTGTGAAGCGCAAGTAGGGCCATGACGAAGCGAAGAACAGTCCCCGTCAGTCGACTGTCGACAGTGGAAAAAGCGAGTATTGGGCCTTGATTTATTGGCGTTCTGCGGCTTGCTTTCGCCCGGAAAGAGGCCCATAAAGTCGCCGTCGAACTCGCTATGGTGCGCACTACACGACAGCGCTGCAGCGCTGAGCCTCTGTTATCACTCCATCAGCGTGATTTGATGGTCGCCGGTAATTCCGCCCGCGGCCTCAAGGGAGCTATGGAGACTGACCAGATGGCGACTGGTACCGTGAAGTGGTTCAACACCCAGAAGGGTTATGGTTTTATTCAGCCGGACGAGGGTGGGAACGACGTTTTCGTGCACATCTCGGCGGTTGAGCGCGCGGGTCTGCAGGGACTGCGCGAAGGCCAGAAAGTTACCTACGAGATGGAGCGCGGCAGGAACGGCAAATCTTCGGCCGTCAATCTGAAGGCCCTTTGACGGACCCCCGCTCCCTGGGTTGAGATTGGGGCGGGCTTTGTCCGCCCCATTTTCTTTGCGCAGCGCTGACATGAGGAAAGCCAGGAAAGACGCATGGCGAAAGAAGAAATGTTGGAATTCGAGGGCGTTGTGGCCGAAGTGCTGCCCGACGCGCGCTGCCGTGTCCAGCTTGAGAATGGACACGAGGTCATTGCCTACACATCCGGACGCATGAAGAAGAACCGGATCCGAATTCTTGCCGGGGATCGCGTCACCGTCGAGATGACGCCCTACGACTTGACCAAGGGACGGATCAACTTCCGTCACAAGGATACGCGCGCGCCGCAGCCGTCAAGCACGGCGCCCCGCCGCCCGGTCTTCCGCGGCGGCCGCCGCTAGGTTGCCCGCGCCCTCGCGATCGAGCGAGGGTTTCTGTGCGGCTCGGTATTTGCGCCGGCTTCGGGCCATTCGCGAATCGGCATAAGGTCCGAACTCTGCTTGGGTGTGTGCTCCCGGGGAGCGCGCTATCCTGCAGTTTCGGCACCCTCGTGCCGTTCAGCCAGGGAGAGGTTCGCATGGCAGCGAAAAGGACCACCCACCGGAGTACCGCGGGCAAGAAGCTGTATGCGGTTCGTGATACGGAAGGCAAGTTCAAGGATATTCAGACGTATGAGCGCGCCCACGGGCAGGATATCAAGCGTAAGGCCAAGGCCGAGAAACCGTCGAAGAAAAAGTAGCGGCATCGCTCGTCGACCACAATGCAAACGGCCCGCTGTCTTGCGACACGCGGGCCGTAATTCGTTGGAGCTTGTGACGCGGTCAGTGGACGCTGGCAATCTCCAGCTCGTCGCCCATCGCGTGGCTCACTGCAGCCTGTCGCGTGTCCGTCAGCGCAATGGGCGTACCGTCGGCGGCATGCAGGGAGAAAAGGTCGAGGCCCTTCGGTAATCCTTCGACCGCAGGGAATATCCGCCGCGCCTCGTCCGACGTCAGCTCTTTAATGTAGGCGACCTGTCCACCGCCCAACCGCGCTAGCTCGATCTGGCTTATGATCGGGGCGACGGCAGCCTCGCCTGTCCGCTTGCGCTTCGTGCGCTTTGTCCTCTGTTCCATGATGCTACTCCTTATGTGGCAGCCCACGGCACGTCGTGCAATTTACGCTTGGAACATGATCTTGTTCCACGGCGGCGCATACGTGGGTTTTATTGTCTCTTGATTCGAGCGAACGGCCTGTTACCCAAAGGACTCAGGCGCGATTTTTCCGTCCGATCTCGATCCGCTGCAGCTGTCGCGCAGGCTCGCGCTTCACAAGATCGACCGAGAGCAGTCCGTTCTCCAGATCCGCCGACGTCACCTCGATGCCC
The DNA here is from genome assembly GCA_902826715.1 of uncultured Hyphomicrobiales bacterium. Classification (GTDB taxonomy): domain Bacteria; phylum Pseudomonadota; class Alphaproteobacteria; order Rhizobiales; family Hyphomicrobiaceae; genus CADEFX01. The sequence goes on from CADEFX010000011.1 coordinate 15,133, forward strand.
TCCGCAAGTACGAACGTGCGCTGGAACTGGCGCGCCGCGATGCCGCGATGCAGGTAGACGCGTGTAGCCTCGTCTTCCTGCTTGCCTCGGATGATGAGCTGCTTGTCATCAACCAGGATCTCGATTTGATCGCGCGTGAAACCGGCCACTGCGAGGGTAATTCGCAGCAGTTCCACGCGGCCTTCCGCCCCGGCGATGCGCTCGATGTTGTAAGGCGGATAACCCTCGCCGCCAGATTTGCCCGCGCGATCGATGAGACGTTCCATCTCCTCGAAACCCAGCAGCAGCGGGCTCGACAGCAAAGACATTCGAGACATGGCAAAGTCCTGTCCTGAAGCGACCTTGGCCTGCGAA
>CADEFX010000011.1:15496-34634 GCA_902826715.1 uncultured Hyphomicrobiales bacterium
CAGGCGCCGGAGTGCTTTCATGGGGAACATATGGGGTCCGAGGCATCGACTTCAAGCATCCATCCTCTGTCACATTGCCGCGAAACTTCGCCCCCATGCTGCGCCCTTAACCCTGTCAACGGCGGTGAGCCCCTTCATGACGCAGCTTCGCTTGAGCTCCATAGTCCTCGTCGCGGCCCTTGTCGCACAGGTCGTCCCTGCCGCCTCCCAGGACGGCAAATCGTCCGCAACGCGGCTGAAGGTTGAGGATCTGACACCAGAGGAACTGCAGGAGCGGGAGGCGCGCAAGTCCTGCAAGGTGGCGATCTGCGCCGCGTTCCGGAACCGGAAGCCGGAAGGTGGCGACATTTCATGCAACGTGATCAAGAGCTGGCGCAAGGAACAACTCAGCAAGATGATCGAGAAGGCCAAGGTGTCCTGGCCGTGGGGCCGGGTAAAGTGTACCGCGCCGATCCAGCTCAAGCGTGACATGCTTATCAAGGCTGTCAGCGAGCCCGCATACGAAGCGACGCTGGCCAAGCACAAGGTTGTTTGCGAGGTGGAGCGCGAGAAAGACGGCAACGCCGAGATCAAATTCGAGTTCACACCCAAGATTCGGTTCGAAAAGGGCAAGGCCACCAAGGCGACGCTCAACTGGGGAACGATCGAGGCCCCGACTCTGGTCAAAGGTGCCATGTGGACCGCCACGGCCTCGGACAACACCTTCAATGTTCTCCAGAGCACCATCGTCGAGGACATCAACGACTTCATCGACAACAAGTGCGATGAGGTGAAGGACGAGCTGCCGGGCAAATAGTCTCCACTCAGCTAAAGCGACTTCCGTTCGATCTGACGCACGGCTTGATGCCTCCTCCTGTCATGGCGGAGCCATACGCGGCAAGCGGCACGCGCGATCCATCACGTTGCGTCCCCGGCCTGCGTGCGCAGCACGCAACCAACCGGGGCCTTCACCCTTGGCGATGGTGCATCGGGCAAACGCAAGGCGTGCTTTTCGCATGGCGTGAAGGCAGGCCGCGCTTGCGCCTTTTGCCCGCGGCGTGCTTGCATGGCCCAAACAAGCCGCCGGAGGAGAAGCCCATGAAAACCGCTGATGCGATTTCCGAGATTCTCAAGCGCGAAGGCGTCGAGTGGATTATCGGTTACCCGGTGAACCACATTCTGGAGCGCGGCGCTGCCGCCGATATTCGCCCCATCATCGTTCGCCAGGAGCGCACCGGCCTGCACATGGCCGACGCCATCTCGCGCGTCACCAGCGGCAAGAAGCTCGGCGTCTTCTGCATGCAGCATGGTCCGGGCACCGAGAATGCCTACGGCGGCGTGGCGCAGGCTTACAGCGAAAGCGTGCCGATCCTCGTCATGCCCATGGGTTACGCGCGCCGCATGGCCTGGATCCAGCGCAACTACAACGCCAGCGTCAGCATGGCCTCGATCACCAAATCCGCCGAGCCCATCACGTCGGCCAAGGAAATTCCCGTCGTGCTCCGGCGCGCGTTCGCGCGGCTCAAATCCGGACGCGGAGGCCCCGTGCTCGTGGAAGTGCCGGTCGACCTCTTCAACGAGGACATCGACGCTCTCGACTACACGCCGCCGCGTGCGGCGCGTTCGGGACCCGATCCCGTTGCGATTCGCGAAGCGGCGCAAATGCTCGTGAAGGCCAAGCGCCCCGTGCTCTACGCTGGGCAGGGTGTGCACTGGGCAGAAGCGGGGAGCGAGTTGAAGGAGCTGGCCGAGCTGCTTGCCATCCCCGTCACCACCAGTCTTGAAGGCAAGAGCGCATTTCCCGAGACGCACGGCTTGTCGCTTGGCTCCGGCGGTCTCGCCATGCCCGGTTCGGTGCATCAGTTCCTGCGCGACGCCGACTTGATCCTCGGTGTCGGCTGCAGCTTTACCGAGAGCAATTTCGCGGTGAAGATCCCATCCGGCAAGACGGTTATCCATGCCACGCTCGATCCGATGGATCTCGACAAGGACGTGCCGTGCTCGCTGGGCGTCCTCGGCGACTCCAGGCTGGTCCTCGCCGCGCTCATCGAGGAAGTGCACCGTATCGAGGGCAAGAGCCCGCGCGATCCGCGCAAGGTTGCCGCCGCCATCCGCGAAGCCTACGAACCCTGGCTTGCCAAGTGGCTGCCGAAGCTCACCTCCAACAGCGAGCCGCTCAATCCCTATCGTGTGCTGTGGGATCTTCAGAACACCGTCGACGTCGCCAACACCATCATCACGCACGATGCCGGCAGCCCGCGCGATCAGCTCTCGCCGTTCTGGAAGCCGACGACGCCGCTGTCCTATCTGGGTTGGGGCAAGACCACCCAGCTCGGTTATGGCCTGGGCCTCGCCATGGGCGCCAAGCTCGCCAAGCCCGACAAGCTTTGCATGAACGTGTGGGGGGATGCGGCCATCGGCTTCACCGGCATGGACTTCGAAACCGCGGCGCGCGAGAAAATCCCGATCCTCTCGATCCTGCTCAACAACTTCAGCATGGCCATCGAGCTCAAGGTCATGCCGGTGTCGACGGAGAAATACCGCTCCACCGACATCTCCGGTGACTACGCGGCGATGGCACGCGCCTTCGGCGGCTATGGGGAGCGCATCGAGAAGGTTTCGGACATCGTCCCCGCCATCAAGCGCGGCATCGCCGCCACCGAGAAGGGCCAGCCGGCCTTGCTTGAGTTCATCACGTCCAAGGAAGTCGAGGTCTCACGCTTCTGATCGGCGTGCGGTGCCACACCCAAAAGTGTCATCCGGACCTTGTGCCACCGCTCTCCGGTTCAGTTTGAAGGCCCGAGCGTGGCGCATTGATTGTCCTTGCTCTCAAAGGTCTGAGGCCAGATCCCGACATGAAATGACAACCTCCCCTTCTGCGTTCCCGGAGGCGCCGCGCTCGCGCCTGTGGCGTGATGCGGGGCCATCCGGGATCTTCCCCGGTCGTGATGCGCGTTGCGGTGCGACGATGCCAAGTGGCAGGTTCTGCACGCGGTTTCGACGTGTGAAGACCCCGGCTCTGGGCGCGCCGCGCCCAGTCCGGGGACGCAAGTTTGAGGGATGGAATCTTTGAAACGACGCGGCTACTGAACCGGACAACCGTGGCCGTGTGCCCGGGATCCATCGTGCCGCGAGTCCGGGACGACGACGTCTGTGGAGCCGCACCGCATGGCGACGACTGTCTGAGTGTGCGTCATGATGGATCCCGGCAATACATGCCGGGATGACACCTGATATTGACGCGGCGTCAGGCTGCTGCCATCTCGCTCAGGATCTTCTCGGCTGCACCCTTCGGATCGGCCGCCTGCGTAATCGGCCTGCCGATGACGAGGTGGCTGGCACCAGCTCCGATCGCCGCTGCGGGCGTCATAACCCGCGCCTGATCGCCCTCAGCCGCGCCGGCCGGACGAATGCCTGGCGTCACCACGAGGAAGTCTCGCCCCACCACCTGCCGCACGAGCGCAGCCTCCTGGCCGGACGCGACCACGCCATCGAAGCCCGCTTGCCGCGCGAGCCCGGCACGTTGCGCGACGAGGTCTGCCGCGCTCATGCCCTTGATGCCCTGCTGCTCGAGGTCAGCCCTGTCGAGGCTGGTCAGCACGGTCACAGCGAGCAGCTTCAGATTGCTCCGGCCGCGGCCCTTGACAGCCGCAGCTAAAGTCTTGGTGTCTACCCCATGCACCGTCAAATAGTCGAAGCCGAGCTGCGCGATGTTCGCCGCCGCGCGCTCGACAGTGTTGCCGATGTCGAGCAGCTTGAGGTCGAGAAAAACGGTCCGCCCGGCAGCCTTGAGGCCCTGTGCGAACTCCAGCCCGCCGCCGAACACGAGCTCCAGCCCCACCTTGTAGCAATCCACCGTGTCGCCGAGACGCGCCACCAGCTTGCGCGCGTCGTCTACGGTTGGCACATCGAGGGCAACGAACAGGCGGTCGCGTGGTTTGGCCGCTGTCATCGAATCTCCCTCATCCAGCCTTGCCCTCGAAGAACTCCTTCACCTTGCTGAAGAAGCCGTCGGAGGCGGGATTCGTCTCCGTGTTGGACTCCTGTGCAAACTGCTCAAGCAGCTCGCGCTGGCGCCGGCTCAGGTTCTTAGGCGTCTCGACATCCACCTGGATGTACATATCGCCCTGAACCTTCGAGCGCAGCACCGGCATGCCCTTGCTCTTCAGGCGGAACTGTTTGCCTGTCTCGGTCCCGGCTGGCACCGGCATGCGGATGCGTCCGCCGTCCACTGTCGGCACGTCGATGTTGCCACCGAGTGCCGCCGTCGTCATGGCGATCGGCACGCGGCAGAAGATATCCGCGCCGTCGCGTTGGAAAAATTCGTGCGGTTTGATGGACAGAAAAATATAAAGATCGCCCGTCGGTCCGCCGCGCAGGCCGGCCTCGCCTTCGCCCGCAAGGCGAATGCGCGTGCCGTCCTCCACGCCCGCCGGGATGTTGACCGCCAGCGTGCGCTCGCGATTGATCCGCCCGATTCCTGAGCACGCCGGACACGGATCCTCGATAAATTCGCCGCGCCCGTGGCACGACGGGCAGGTCCGTTCGATTGTGAAGAAGCCCTGGCTCGCCCGCACTTTGCCCGCACCCGCGCAAGTCGGGCATGTCGTCGGCTTCGTTCCGACCTTCGCGCCTGTGCCCGAGCACGTCTCGCAGCCGATGCTGGTCGGCACGCGGATCTGCGCCTGCTTGCCGGAGAAGGCCTCCTGCAGCGCTATGTCCATGTTGTAGCGGATGTCGGCGCCGCGCTCGCGGCCCGATCGCTGTCCACGTGGTCCGCCGCCGCCACCACGACGGCCGCCCATGAACTCGCCGAAAAGATCGTCGAAGATGTCGGACATGGAGCTGGCGAAGTCAGGCCCAAATCCGCCCGGACCACCGCGTCCGCCTTCGAATGCTGCATGACCGAACTGGTCGTATGCAGCACGCTTCTGTGGATCCTTCAGAACCTCATAGGCCTCGTTGATCTCCTTGAATTTCTGCTCCGCGACCTTGTCGCCGGCGTGCTTGTCGGGGTGGTGCTCCTTCGCCATTTTGCGAAAGGCGGCCTTGATGTCCTGCTCGCCCACCCCGCGCGCGAGACCGAGGACTTCGTAATAATCACGTTTCGCCATGTAGTCGGCTTCCAATCTCGTCCCCGAGCCCACTGGTCGAACCGGTCAGTTTCGTCCACCGGACATGCAGAGCCCCCGCTTTGCTTCGGAACCGGCAAAATGAACTCCTTCTCGAGTCATTCCACCAGTCCCGCGAAGCAGAGCGAGGGCTGTCATTTCATACCCCGATGTCAGGCCGACTTCTTCTTGTCGTCCTTGACCTCTTCGAACTGCGCGTCGACCACGTTGTCCTCGCCCTTGCCGGCGGTTGCGCCGCCTTCCGGTCCGGCGTCGTCCTCGCCCTCGGCAGCCTGCTTGCCCGAGGCGTAGATGGCCTCGCCGAGCTTCATCGAGGCCTGCATGAGCGCCTGCGTAGACGACTTGATCTTCTCCGCATCGTCGCCCTGCATGGCATCCTTCACAGCGGCCAGCGCGGTTTCGATCGCCGTCTTGTCCTCGGCACCGACCTTGTCGCTGTTGTCCTTGAGATCCTTTTCGATCTGCGCGGTCAACTGATCGGCCTGGTTGCGCGCTTCGACGAGTTCGCGCTTCTTCTTGTCCTCATCCTTGAAGCGCTCGGCTTCTTCGGTCATCCGCTTGATCTCGGCGTCGTTCAGTCCGCCCGAGGCCTGGATGCGGATCGACTGCTCCTTGCTCGTCTTCTTGTCCTTCGCCGAGACGTGCACGATGCCGTTGGCATCGATGTCGAACGTGACCTCGATCTGCGGCATGCCGCGTGGCGCCGGCGCGATGCCGTCGAGATCGAACCGGCCGAGCATCTTGTTGTCGGCAGCCATCTCGCGCTCGCCCTGGTAGACGTTGATCGTCACCGCGCGCTGACCATCCTCGGCCGTCGAGAACACCTGGCTCTTCTTAGTCGGAATGGTCGTGTTGCGATCGATCAGGCGGGTGAATACGCCGCCGAGCGTCTCGATGCCGAGCGACAGCGGTGTCACGTCCAGCAGCAGCACGTCCTTGACGTCGCCCTTCAGCACGCCGCCCTGGATCGCGGCACCAATGGCCACGACTTCGTCGGGATTGACTCCCTTGTGCGGCTCCTTGCCGAACAGCTTCTTCACCTCGGCCTGCACGCGCGGCATGCGCGTCATGCCGCCGACCAGCACCACCTCGTCGATGTCCGCGGCCTTGAGGCCCGCATCCTTCAACGCCAGCTCGCAGGGCTGCATCGTCTTGATGATGAGGTCTTCGACGAGGCTCTCGAGCTTGGCGCGCGTCAGCTTCATCGTCAGATGCAGCGGAGACTGCGTCTGCGGGCTCATGGAGATGAACGGCAGATTGATCTCGGTCTGCTGCGCGCTCGACAGCTCGATCTTGGCCTTCTCAGCGGCCTCCTTGAGGCGCTGCAGAGCCAGCTTGTCGTTCCGGAGATCGATCTGGTTCTCTTTCTTGAACTCGCCCGCGAGGTACTCGACCAGGCGCATGTCGAAGTCTTCGCCGCCGAGGAACGTGTCGCCGTTTGTCGACTTCACCTCGAACACGCCGTCGCCGATCTCCAGAATGGAAATGTCGAACGTGCCGCCGCCGAGGTCATAGACCGCGATCGTCTTTGACTCTTTCTTCTTATCGAGGCCGTAGGCCAGCGCTGCCGCCGTCGGCTCGTTGATGATGCGCAGCACTTCAAGTCCCGCGATCTTGCCGGCGTCCTTGGTCGCCTGCCGCTGGGCGTCGTTAAAGTAGGCGGGAACGGTGATGACGGCCTGCGTCACGGTATGGCCGAGATAGGCCTCCGCAGTTTCCTTCATCTTCTGCAGAATGAAGGCGGACACCTGCGAGGGGGAATAGGGCTTGCCACGCGCTTCGACCCACGCGTCGCCGTTCTGACCCTCAACGATCTGATAGGGGACGAGCTTCTTGTCCTTCTCGACCATCGGATCGGTGTAGCGCCGGCCGATCAGGCGTTTGATCGCGAACAGCGTGTTGTTGGGATTGGTCACGCCCTGGCGTTTCGCCGGAAGGCCGACCAAGCGCTCACCATCCTCGGTGAAGGCCACGATTGAAGGCGTGGTGTTCACGCCCTCCGCGTTGGCAATGACCTTTGGAGTTCCACCTTCCATCACCGCAACGCAGGAATTCGTGGTGCCAAGGTCGATGCCAATAACTTTTGCCATGTCTCACATTCCTCTCGACTTGCGGCGAACCGTCCGGGCCCGTTATGGCACCCGCAGCTCCGAAGACCCCTTCGTGGGGGGCCCGCGGAACGGTCCCCTGAGCTGAAAAACGATGACTGGACGCTATATAGGCGCGGCTCCGTAGCGTCGCAACGCCCGGCAGTGTCCCGGTTGTGATAATATTGTCCCTGCCCCCAAGTATGGATCGGGCTGGCCTAACCGCAAAGAAAAAATGTCGATTTCCCAAGGTTTCCGCAGCCTTCCGGGTTATTTCGAACCAGCTGCGCAAATACGGCTTGTGGAGGCAATCCGGTGCGTCATTGCAGACGCTCCGCTCTACGTGCCGGCCATGCCGAAAACAGGCAAGCAGATGTCGGTTCGCATGACCAATTGCGGGTCGCTCGGTTGGGTCACGGACAAGGAGCGCGGCTATCGCTATCAGGCTGTCCACCCCGTCACCGAACGCCCATGGCCCGCTATTCCGTGCGCGCTGCTTGATCTGTGGTCCGGTGTGGCCGGCTACCCTGCGCCTCCGGAGGCATGCCTGATTAACTACTATTCGCATGCGGCGAGGATGGGCAGCCACCGCGACGCCGACGAGCAGGATTTTGCCGCGCCCGTGGTTTCGGTTTCGTTAGGCGATGATGCGGTCTTTCACGTCGGTGGTCCGGGCCGGAACGATCCGAAAACGCGGATGACCCTGAGGTCCGGCGATGTCGTCGTTCTGGGGGGTGACGCGCGCCTTGCCTATCACGGCATCGACAAGATGCTGCCCGGAACGTCCAGCCTGCTCGGGGAAGGTGGCCGCTTCAATCTCACTCTGCGGCGCGTCACCAAGCCCGGCTCGTAGCTACGACTTGCCGTTCTGCGTCGGCGCGTCGTCATCGTTCGTGGCCTCATTGAGAATATCGTCGAGCGTCGCCTCGGATCGCGCGTTTGGCGCCGGTTCCGCTGCGGCCAGCTTCGGTCCGCCTTTGGCAACGATCACCATCGCCGGCCGCAGGACGCGATCCTCGATCATGTACCCGGACTGGAGCACCTGCGTCACCGTGTTATTCGGCACATCGGTGCTTTGCGTTTCCATGACGGCTTGATGGTGATGGGGATTGAACGGCGCACCTAGCGGATCCATCCGCGTGATGCCGTGGCGCTCGAACACATTGATCAGCTCGCGCTCCGTCAGCGTCACGCCTTCGAGGAAGCTTTGCAGTGCCGCGTCCTGCTCTGCCGCCTCCGCCGGTACGGCCGCGATCGCCCGCTGGACGTTGTCACCGACCGAAAGCATGTCCTGGGCAAATTTCGACACCGCATACTTGAGCGTATCGGCCTTCTCCCGTTCCCCGCGCTTGCGGACGTTGTCCATCTCCGCGTGCGCGCGCAACAGCCGGTCCTTCAGGTCGGTGACTTCGGCCTGCAGCGCAGCGACAAGGGCCGCAATTTTTGCCTCCTCGCCCCCGGGCACTCCACCTTGCGCTGCCGTATCCGGCCTCGGCGCATCCGTGGATTCCCCATTCGTCGGCTTGGTATCGTCGTCGGTCATTAGGCTCACTGTTTGCAGGTGATGGCTGTCGCCGTGCGGCCGGCGGTTCGACGCCGCGCTCAGCAAGGCCCCGATATCATGCCATACGCGTTCAAAATCAAGTCAGGACGCGCCCCACAAGGCGCGCAGTGAAATCCACCATGGGAATGATGCGAGCATAATTCAGGCGGGTCGGGCCGATGACGCCAAGCACGCCCACGACCCGTCGGTCGGAATCGCGGAACGGTGCCACGATCAGCGAGGATCCCGACAACGAAAACAGCTTGTTCTCCGATCCGATAAAGATATGCACGCCATCGCCCTTCTCGGCGACGCCGAGCAACTGAATCAGCTCACGCTTGGCCTCCAGGTCGTCGAACAGCTGCCGGATGCGTTCCAGATCCTCCAGCGCCGTCAAATCCTTGAGAAGATTGGCCTGGCCCTTGACCAGCAGGCTCTTGCGCTCGCCCTCGGCGCCCGACCATGTTGCCAATCCGGCCTCTATGACCTTCTTGGTCAGGCCGTCGAGCTCGGCCTTGGCGGTCGCCAGGTCCTTCTCGATCCGCCCCTTTGCATCGGCAATGGTCAGGCCGCGAATGTGGCGATTGAGATAGTTCGACGCCTCGACCATGGCGGACGGTGGCAATCCGCGCGGCACAGAGATCACGCGATTTTCGACCGCCTGATCCTCGCTGACGAGCACGACGAGGGCTTTGCCGGGTTCCAGAGGCACGAACTCGATGTGTTTCAGCCTGGCATCTTGCTTCTCGCTCAGGACCACGCCGGCGCAATGCGACAGGCCGGAAATCATCTCGCCGGCTTCGGCCAGAACCTGGTCAATGGATTGTTCGCGCCGGCCCGAGATCTGCGCCTCGATCTGGCGGCGCTCCTCGTCGTTGATGTCGCCCACCTCGAGCAGCCCGTCGACGAACAGGCGCAAGCCCGACTGCGTCGGCAGCCGGCCTGCCGACGTGTGCGGCGCATAGATCAGGCCCAGATGCTCCAGGTCCGACATGACGTTCCTGACGGACGCCGGCGACAGTGTCATCGGCAGATACCGTGACAGGTTGCGTGAGCCGACAGGCTCGCCGGTCGTGAGATAGCTCTCCACGATCTGGCGGAAAATGGCGCGCGAGCGCTCGTTAAGTTTTGTGAGTTCGGTCGGTGTGTCTGCCATCGTGCGGGCGGGGCCAGGTTTCCTGCTCCGAGCTCAGGCCGGTTCGCAGGGTCGCGGTCGGGCTCACGAAATCAAGTATATCATGATGTTATGCAGGAGGGGGAGCCGGCATCAAATAGGCGTGGAAACAGCGCTGTGGCGGGTGCCTGAAGCAGTGTCGCTTGCATCTCGGCGCCGTGCTTGCGATAGCTTGGCAGCCCCAATGCACGTCAGGCCGTCCAGCCGCCCCGGGTGGCTTCAGGAGCAATGCATGCGCCCTTCCAAACGTCAACCGGACGAGCTCCGCCGCGTCAGTATCGAACGTGCCGTCTCGATGCACGCGGAAGGATCGTGCCTGATCAAGTTCGGCAATACACACGTCCTGTGTACCGCCAGCCTGGAGGAGCGCGTGCCGCCCTGGTTGAAGGGCCAGAATCGCGGCTGGGTGACGGCAGAATACTCCATGCTGCCGCGCGCCACATCGGAACGCACGCGCCGCGAGGTCACCGTCGGCCACGCGTCGGGGCGCACGCAGGAGATCCAGCGCCTGATCGGCCGCGCTCTGCGTGCCGTCGTCGACTTGAGGGCGCTCGGCGAGCGTCAGATCAGCGTCGATTGTGATGTCATCCAGGCGGATGGGGGAACGCGCACGGCCGCCATCACCGGCGCGTGGGTCGCGCTGCACGACTGCATCCAGTGGATGAAGATGCGCGACATGGTGCGCGACGGCGTGCTGCAGGATCAGGTCGCGGCGGTCTCCTGTGGCCTCCATTCCGGCGCCCCCGTGCTCGACCTGGATTACGCGGAAGACTCCAATGCGGAGGCGGACGCAAATTTCGTCATGACCGGCAACGGCGGCATCGTCGAAGTCCAGGGAACTGCCGAGAAGAAGCCTTTCAGCCAGGAAAACTTCGATCATCTCATGCGTTTGGCGCGCAAGGGCATCGGTGAGCTTATCGAACTGCAGAAGCTGACCGTCACCTGAGACCGCCAGAAGCCCGCGTTCGGCGCTTCGGCAGAGGAGGCGACATGCAACCGGAAGGCATTCTCGAAACCGTGCTTTATGCCCCCGATCTTGCGACCACCGAGGCCTTCTACAGCGATGTCCTGGGCCTCGTCCCATTTCAGAAGCAGCCGGACCGGCAGTTGTTCTACCGCTGCGGCAATCAGGTCCTGCTGATGTTCAACGCGGAAGCCACGCGGCACGCACCCAAGCCCGGTGCGCTCCCCGTTCCTCCGCACGGAATGACTGGCGAAGGCCACGTCTGCTTTCGCGCATCCGCAGTCGAGATCGCATCATGGAAGGCCCATCTCGAGGCCAAGGGCGTGGCCGTCGAGTCGGATTTCGTATGGCCGTCCGGTGGGCGCTCGATCTACTTCCGCGATCCCGCCGGCAACTGCCTCGAGTTTGCCGAGCCGAAGATCTGGGGTCTCGCTTGATGCGGCGCCTGCAACGGGGCGACACCATCGTCATTGCGAGCCATAACCCCGGCAAGATCCGCGAGATCGACGACCTGCTCCGGCCCTATGGCGTCGCGCCGGTATCGGCCGGTGACCTCGGCATCAGCGAGCCAGAGGAGACGGAGGCCACATTCGCGGGCAATGCGCAGCTCAAGGCATTGCATTGTGCCCGCGCCGGCGGCCGACCGGCGCTGGCCGACGACTCGGGCCTGGAAGTACAGGCGTTGGAGGGGGCCCCCGGCATTTATTCCGCCCGCTGGGCCGGCCCCGGCAAGGATTTCAGCTCGGCCATGGCGCGGGTCGAGCGCGAGATGGCCGCCCGCAACGGACACCGCATGGCAAACTTCACAGCCGCGCTTTGCCTTGCCTGGCCGGACGGCGAGACCCATGTGTTTGAAGGCAAAGTGTACGGCCAACTCGTCTGGCCGCCCCGCGGTGGCGAGGGATTCGGCTATGATCCCATGTTCCTGCCCGACGGCGAGGCCTTGACCTTCGGCGAGATGGAGCCTTTGAAGAAGCATGCGATCAGCCATCGCGCCCGCGCATTCAAGCTCTTCGTTGCAGCCTGCCTCGAGGCCGGCTGACGGCGTGGGTTTTGGGGTCTATGTGCATTGGCCGTTCTGCGCCTCCAAATGCCCCTACTGCGACTTCAACAGTCACGTGCGTGCCGGCGGCATCGACGAGCCGCGCTTTCTCGCGGGCTTTCTGCGCGAGCTGGCGCACATGGCGGCGCTGGCAGCGGGCCGCGAGGTATCGAGCGTCTTCTTCGGCGGCGGCACGCCGTCTCTGATGCACCCGTCAACGACTGGCGCCCTTCTCGACGCCATCGCCTCGCACTGGGTCATGCTGCCCGGTGCCGAGATCACGTTGGAAGCCAATCCCTCGAGCGTGGAGGCCGATCGCTTTCGCGGTTACCGCAGCGCCGGCGTCAATCGCGTCTCGCTTGGCGTGCAGGCGCTCAATGATCCCGATCTGCGCGCGCTCGGCCGCCTGCATTCCGTCGCCGAAGCCCGCGCCGCCGTGGATGTCGCCCGCGCCACGTTCGAGCGGTACTCGTTCGATCTGATCTATGCGCGTCCGTATCAAACCGTCGCCGCTTGGCGCGCCGAGCTGGGCAACGCCCTGGCCATGGCGGATCGCCACATCTCTCTCTACCAGCTCACCATTGAGGACGGCACGCCGTTCGCCGGACTGCATGCCGCCGGCAAGCTCAAGGTGCCCGATCCCGAGCTGGCAGACGCGCTTTACGAGACGACGCAGGACATGATGGAGGCGGCCGGCCGTCCCGCCTACGAGATCTCCAATCACGCTGCGCCGGGTGAGGAAAGCCGGCACAATCTGGTCTATTGGCGCTATGGCACATATGCCGGCATCGGACCTGGCGCGCACGGGCGCCTGTGCGTCGACGGCCAGCGTCACGCGCTCGTCACCGAACGCAATCCCGAGCGTTGGCTGGCTCAGGTTGAGCGCGATGGCCATGGACTCATCGAGGTCGAGCCTCTGTCCAACGGCGAGCAGGCCGACGAAATGCTTCTGATGGGACTACGCCTCACGGAGGGCATCGATCTTTCCCGTCTCGCGGCCATCGGCGGCACGCGGCCCGATGGTCTTACCATCCGCCAGCTTGCCGATCTCGGTCTGTTGGAGATGTTGGATCGCGATCGCCTCCGGGCCACCGCACGCGGCCGCTTTGTGCTCAACACGCTGGTCCTGAACCTCTCGGCCAGCCTCGCGCGTCCTTAATCGACCTTGTGCTTCTTCAACTCGCGCACCAGCGCCGTCAGCCGGTCTGCCACATCGAGGCACGTCTCGATCGTCACCTTCAGCGTCGCCCGGGTTTGGATCAGATTGTTGAGCCGGTCCTGCTGCTCGCCGAACTCATAAAACAGCTGCTCCGGCGCCAGGATTTCCTCGTCCTCGATGGCGCACATGACGTCGAAGGCGTTCTGTGACGCGAGCACCAGCATTGACGCGATGTCGTTGATGAGCTGTTGGAAGACGCGCGTCAGTCCTGCGTCGATGCGCGGGCCGACGACACCGAACTTCATAGGTGAGGACGCTGCACCACCCTCGCCCATGAACAGCTTGGGATTGCGGTGGAGGCGGCGAAAAATCTCCTGCAGGCCGAGACAGCAGGATTCCAGGTCGCGCAGCGCAATTCCGGCCTTGCGCCGCGTACGGCTGCGCTCGCCCACCTTGTCCTGACCGACCCAGTTCACGGCAGCAATGGATGCGACCGTCGCCAATGCCGCCAGTGCCGGCAGCACGGCTGCGAACGGATCGGGCGCAATGCGGCCGTCTGCGTCGGCGGTCTCCGCCTTGTGTCGCGGCTCCCTGGCCACCTGTGCTCCAGAAAATATGGATGTGAACGCGTGTACCCCCGTCGTATCCGCGCAATCAACACGCCAACTTTAGCGCAACCAAGGCGGCCGATAGGCCACTCACAGCCGGCTGCAAGGCTCCCTGCTCAGTAAACGCGCGCCTTGGGCTCGATGTACGTGATTTCGTTCGTCATCGTGTACGTGTGGACGGGACGGTAGTCGATGTTCACGATGTGAGCGCGGTCGTCGGCCCAGGTCAGCGTATGCTTCATCCAGTTGCGGTCGTCGCGATCGGCAAAGTCCTCGCGCGCGTGCGCACCGCGGCTTTCCTTGCGGTTTGCCGCGCCGTACATTGTCACCGCCGCCTGCGCGATCAGGTTGTCGTACTCCAGCGTCTCAATCAGGTCCGTATTCCAGATCATGGACCGGTCCGTGACGCTGATGTCGCCTGTCTCCTTCCAGATCTCGGTGATCTTCTGCACGCCCTCCTGCAGGACCGTACCGTCGCGGAACACGGCGCAGTTGGTCTGCATCAGCCGCTGCATCCTGAGACGCAGGGCTGCGGTCGGTGTGTCGCCCTTGGCGTGCCGGAACTTGTCGATGCGCGACAGCGCCAGATCGGCCGCATCCTCCGGCAGGTCGGGCTGGCGCGAGTTGATCTCGGTCGTTTCCGCAGCGCGCAGTCCGGCCGCCCGCCCGAACACGACAAGGTCGATCAGCGAGTTGGAGCCCAGACGGTTGGCTCCATGGACCGACACGCACGCCGCCTCGCCGATGGCCATCAGGCCTGGCACGACGTGGTCCGGGTTGCCGTTCTTGAGCGTCAGCACCTCGCCGTGGAAGTTCGTGGGGATGCCGCCCATGTTGTAATGCACCGTCGGCAGCACCGGGATCGGCTCTCGGCGCAGGTCGACACCGGCGAAGATCTTGGCGCTTTCCGTGATGCCCGGCAGCCTTTCGGCCAGGATCTTCGGGTCCAGGTGGTCCAGGTGGAGATAGATGTGGTCCTTGTCCGGGCCCACGCCGCGCCCTTCGCGAATCTCGATCGTCATCGAACGGGACACCACGTCGCGCGAAGCCAGGTCCTTCACGTGCGGCGCGTACCGCTCCATGAAGCGCTCCCCTTCGGAGTTCGTAAGGTATCCACCTTCGCCGCGGGATCCTTCGGTGATCAGCACGCCCGCGCCGTAGATGCCGGTCGGATGAAACTGGACGAATTCCATATCCTGAAGCGGCAAACCGGCCCGCAGCACCATGGCGTTGCCGTCGCCGGTGCAGGTATGCGCCGAGGTGCAGGAAAAATATGCGCGCCCATAGCCACCCGTCGCCAGCACCGTCTTCTTGGCGCGGAAGCGGTGGATCGTCCCGTCGTCCATGCACAGCGCCACCACGCCGCGGCATGTGCCGTCGGCATCCATGATCAGGTCGATGGCGAAGTATTCGATGAAGAACTCGGCCGAGTGCCGCAGCGATTGGCCATAGAGCGTGTGCAGCATGGCATGGCCGGTCCGGTCCGCCGCCGCGCACGTCCGCTGGGCCGGCGGGCCTTCGCCGAATTCGGTTGTCATGCCGCCGAAGGGGCGCTGGTAGATGCGGCCGTCATCTGTGCGCGAGAAGGGCACGCCGTAGTGCTCCAGCTCATAGACGGCATCGGGTGCGTTGCGACACAGGTATTCGATGGCGTCCTGGTCGCCTAGCCAGTCGGCACCCTTCACCGTGTCGTACATGTGCCAGCGCCAGTCGTCAGGTCCCATGTTGCCGAGCGCCGCAGCCACGCCGCCCTGTGCCGCCACGGTGTGCGAGCGGGTCGGAAAAACCTTTGTAATGCACGCCGTCTTGAGGCCCGCCTCGGCGCATCCGAGCGTGGCCCTCAAGCCTGCACCACCCGCCCCGACGATGATGACGTCGTAGGTATGATCCGTCGTGGGATAGGCTCTGCCGTTCACGCCGGGCTTTGCCACGCCGTTACTTCCGGCGTGTCCATTGCCCTTGCCATTGGCTGCGTTGGCCATGATCAGGCTCCCAGGCTCAGCTTGAGCACCGCGAAGGCGCATGCCGCGCCCACCAGCACAGTGAAGAACGTATTCAGCATCAGGAGCACGACCTTGTTCCCTTCGGAGTGTACGTAATCCTCGATGATCACCTGCATGCCGAGCCGCATATGCTGCAGCGTCGCGCCAAGTATTAGCAGCAGCGCCACGGCAATCGCCGGATGGCCGACGATCCGCTTTACGGTCGCGTGGTCCGCGCCGACCAAGGTCACAAGCACGGCGAGAAAGATAGGAGTCAGCAGCAGCGCGGCGATAGCTGTGACGCGGATCTGCCAGAAATGTGCCGTGCCGTCGCGCGCCGATCCAAGCCCGCGTACCCGGGCGAGCGGGGTCTGGATGCGGGCGTTTTGCGCATCGCTCATGTCACAGGGCTCCCTTGAGATACCAGGCGCCTACCCAGATCGCTGCCGTCAGCGCCAGTGACAGAACGAGCGTCAGCCAGCACAGCGCGTCGACTGTCGGGAGTGCGAATCCGCGGCCCGTGTCCCAGATCAAGTGCCGTATGCCGCCAAGCAGGTGGTGCATGAAGGCCCAGGTGTATCCGAGCAGGATAAGAAGTCCGAGCGGGCTCCCAAGGAAGGCCTGCGCGATGGCGAACTGGTCAGGCCCAGCCGCAGCCGCGATCAGCCACCAGGCGAGCAGCAGCGTGCCGAAATAGAGCGCGCAACCCGTGATGCGATGAATGATCGACATCATCATGTTGACGAGCGGCC
Source organism: uncultured Hyphomicrobiales bacterium (assembly GCA_902826715.1). GTDB lineage: Bacteria > Pseudomonadota > Alphaproteobacteria > Rhizobiales > Hyphomicrobiaceae > CADEFX01. The sequence goes on from CADEFX010000011.1 coordinate 31,919, forward strand.
GGTATATCTGCAGGTGCGGCGAGAGCGGCCGTGGTCGTTGTGCCTTCGTCAGTGTTTTGGCTTGCGCCATGGGTCTTTAGTCTCCGCCGATGCACTGTGTGGTCCGGCAAACAGCGCCTTGTAACGCGCGGACGCGGCATGGGCAATTGTCGGGAGCGGCCAATGGGCCGTCGAGGCGCCCTGATGCACAGCAGCGTTGCGTCAGCGGGGGATGGCGAACCAGGCATCCAGATCCAGGATCACTCCGTCGGCATAGCCACTTGCTGCCGTTCGGCCCGGATAGCCCGCTCCGGACAGGTTCTTGGTGGCGATAAGCCGGACGCGCAGCGCGCCGATATCGGTTCGCCCGCCGATTTCGGCCGTTTCCAGCACCTCCGACCACGCATAGATCGTATCCCCGGCAAACGCCGGCGCCATGTGCCGGCCCCCGTTGATGGCCGCCACATGAAAGGCATTGGCCAGCCCGTTGAACGACAGCGCCCGCGCCAATGAGATGATGACGCCGCCGTAGACGAGCCGGCGGCCAAATCGCCCCTGCCCTTCGGTATGCTGGTTGAAGTGGACCTTGGCCGTGTTCTGGTAGAGGCGGGTGGCCATCTGGTGCTCGGCCTCCTCGATCGTCATGCCATCGGCGTGATCGAGCCTGTCTCCGGCTTGATAGTCGCCCCACACAGCCTCCGAGCCCGCCAGCGCGCGATCCCATTTCGACCCGGCGAGCGGCGGCACCGCCGCGCCCAGCACGGCCGGATCGACGCGCTCGGGCAGCTTTGGCACCATTGCCTGCTGTACCGGAGCGGCCTTGTCGCGCTTGCGCACCATCACCCACCGTACGTAGTCGAGCACGGGCGCGTCGTGCTGGTTGCGTCCGGTCGATCGCACATAAACCACACCCGTCTCGCGGTTGGAGTTTTCCCGGAGGCCGATGATCTCGCTCGAGGCCGTCAGTGTATCGCCGGGATATACCGGAGCCAGAAACCGGCAATCCGCGTATCCAAGATTGGCAATGGCATTGAGCGAGACGTCCGGCACGGTCTTGCCGAACACGGTGTGAAACACCAGCAGGTCATCCAGCGGCGCTTGCGGATAGCCAACGGCCCTCGCGAACACATCGGACGACTGGATCGCGAACCGCGATCCATAGAGCGCCTGGTAGAGCGCTGCGTCGCCGGTCGTCAGCGTTCGCGGCGTCGCGTGCCGGATCACCTGTCCGAGGCGGAAGTCCTCGAAGAAGTTTCCTCTGTTCGGCTCGACCTTGCTCATGCGCGGCTGTCCATACTGTTGCCGCTCAACTCAAGAGCCTCACGAGCCAGAGCGCAAGTCCCGGGAACGCCACCACGAGCGCTAGGCGGAGGATATCCGCCGCAATGAACGGCAGCACGCCGCGATATGTCTGAGTAATAGGCACATCCTTGGCGATCGCCGACACGACGAACACATTGAGGCCGATCGGCGGCGCCGTAAGCCCGATGCCGACCACGATCAGGACCAGGATGCCGAACCAGATCGCGGCCTCGTCGGGCGGGATGCCGAAATCCAGCCCCTGCACGATCGGAAAGAACACCGGCAGCGTCAGCAGGAGCATGGCGAGCTCGTCCATCACAGCACCGAGCAGGATGTAGAACAGCATCAGTAACGCCATAATGACGAACGGTTGCAGGCCGAGCGATGAGATCATCCCCGCGGCCTCTGCAGGCAGTCGCGATAGCGCGAGGAAGGCATCGAAGACCTCGGCGCCAAGCAGGATGATGAAGATCATCGCCGACGTTTCGGCCGTTTGGATAAAGCTCTCCTTGATTTCCGTTATCCCAAGCCGCCGCTGCGCGACGCCCACCGCCAACATGGCGACACAGCCCACGGCTGCTGCCTCTGTCGGGGTGAAGACGCCGCCATAGATGCCGCCGATGACCATGACGATCACCAGCACTGCCGGCCACGTCGCGAGCAGGGCATGCGCTCGCTCGCTGCTATCGCTCTTGGGAAGCGAAGGGGCGATGCCAGGGCGCAAGCGCACCACGATCGCGACCACGATGGAATAGTATACAACCGCCAGTAGGCCAGGAATGAGCGCAGCCATGAACAGCTTGGCGATGTTCTGCTCGGTGGCAATGGCGTAGACGACCAGAATGATCGACGGCGGGATGAGCAGATCGACCACGCCGCCGATGGCAATCGTCCCAGTGGCGAAGCCCGGATCGTAGCCGTAGCGCCTCAGCTCCGGCAGCGCCGCCCGCCCGAACGTGGCCGTGGTCGCCACCGAAGAGCCGCAGATCGCGCCAAATACCGTGCACGCGCCGATTACCGACAGGGCAAGTCCGCCGCGGATATGTCCGACAAGGCTGCGCGCGGCGGCAAACAGATCGCGCGCAAGCCCCGAGCGCTCTGCGAACGCCCCCATCAGAATGAAGAGCGGAATGACTGACAGCGTGTAGTTGGCGAACTGGTGATAGGGGTTGGCCTTCATGTAGGCGAGAAACGCCTGCCAACTTGATAGATAGACGTATCCAACGCTGCCGGTAACCAGCATCGACAGGCCGACGGGCATGCGAATCGCAATCAGCAGCAGCATGACAGCGAAGCCAACGGCGCCGGCGGCAAGCCCGCTCACGTCTCGTCTCGGATGAGACGGGACCTCGTCATCAGCGCCACCATCGCCACAACGGCACACAGGAGCGCGCTGCGCGCCATTGCCGGCACAATCGGTGACCCCAGAACCACC
>CADEFX010000011.1:34644-42116 GCA_902826715.1 uncultured Hyphomicrobiales bacterium
CATCGTTGTCGTGCCGTAGCCGCTGGCTTCGAGAGCCGCCCGGAACAATCCGAAGGAGATGACCGCCATGAAGGCCCCATAGGTCAGATCCCAGGCGGCATCCAGTCCTCTCTGCCAACTGCTTGGCAACCAGCTCGTGAACGTGTCGACGGCGATATTGCCCCGGTGCGACTGGCACAAGGGCAGGAACGCGAACAGCGTCACGGCGGTCGCCATCTGCACGAACTCGAAGTCACCCGGGACCGGCTGACCCCACACGCGCCGGCCAATGACGCTGGCCGTCACCAGCAACGCAATGCCGAGCGTCAGCACGCCGCCACCGAGCGCGATGGCTCTCGCCAGTCTGAGAATGCCGTTCGATGCCGGTGCTGCGGCCGGGCTGTCCGCCTCGGGATGCGTCACTTGTCGCGCTCTCCTCAGGCTTTCTCATATTTGGCGAGCAGGCTGCGAGCGCTCTCCAGCAACTTGTCGCCGTCCTTGGCCTGCTTCACCCACGCATCGATCACCGGTTGGGTGGTTTTCTGCCACTTGGCCTTCTCCTCCTCGGTGAGGGTGGTAACGGTGTTGCCGCGGGCCTTGACCATCTCGAACACGGCCGCTCCGGCATCGTCCCACATCTTTCCGGCCATCTCCGCGAACACCATTCCGGAATTTGCATCGAGCACCTTCTTGAGCTCCGCCGGCAGCCCGTCGTGCTTGGCCTTGTTCATGGCGAGGAAGAACGACGCCGTATAAAGGGTGGGCGAGCCTGGGATCTCCGTGTGGAATTTGACCAGTTCATGCACCTTCACCGCTGGCACCACCTCCCAGGGGATGACACACCCGTCGATCACTCGCTGCGCGAGACTTTCCGGCACCTGCGGAATTGGCATGCCAATAGCGGTGGCGCCAAGTGCTTTGAGCGCCTCGCCGGCAAGGCGCGTTGGAAAGCGCAGCTTCAATCCCTTCAAGTCTTCCATGGTCGTGACCTGCCGGTTGGCATGGATCAGGCCATGATCGTGCGCCCAGAAGCTGATGAGATTGACGTCCTTGGTTTCGTCCTTGAGATGGGTCGACGCGAATTCCTGGCAGGCGCGCGCATTGACGGCGGCGCGCCGTGCGGCCACGAACGGCAGCTCGAAGACCTCGGTGGATGGAAAACGCCCCGGCGTGGTCCCGGGCAGGGTCCAGATAATGTCGGCAACGCCATCCCGGGCCTGATCATACAGCTGTGGCGGCGTTCCACCGAGCTGCATCGACGGATAGATCTCGATTTTCAGATTGCCACCGGTCTCGGCCTCGATTTTTTTGACCCATGGCGTCAGCAGTTTGGTATGAACATTGGATACCGCTGGCAGGAAATGATGCAACCTCAACGTTACCGCAGTCTGTGCCCGAGCCCGGTGCGCAAAGGCGGGCGCTGCGACCGCGGATCCTCCGGCGATCACGAACTGGCGACGAGACACGTTCATCCTGGTCCTCCCTTGGCGATCGTTACGCACCCTGCGGCCTTGTCGGCCTTTAGCCAAGTTCTAGCTCAAGCCCCTTGGCTATTCAAACAGCGCGGGGGTTGGCTGTGACCGCGCGGTATGTAATGCTTTCATCCCGCCCATGACATCTCTTTAGACCGCACACCTGAAAGGCTTACACCCATGCGATACGAGGCGCCGGATACCATAGATGCTGCCGTCAAGCTTCTTGCGGGCGAGGCAGGCTTGGCACGCGTTCTGGCCGGCGGCACCGACCTTCTGGTCCAGATGCGGTCTGACGTCGTGTCCCCCGATCTCGTGGTCGACATCAAGAAGATCTCCGAGCTTCGGCAGGTCAAGGAGGAAGCTGGCGGATTTCGCGTCGGCGCCGCCGTCACCGGTGCCGAGCTGAAAGAGCACGCGAAGCTTCCGAAAGCCTGGCCGGGTCTGGTGGAGGCTGCCAATCTCATCGGATCGACGCAGGTGCAGGGCCGCGCCACGATGGGCGGCAATCTCTGCAATGGCTCGCCGGCCGCCGACAGCGTCCCGGGGCTCATTGCTGCGGGTGCCACGGCGACGCTGGTCGGCCCGAACGGACGGCGTGATCTCAAGGTCGAGGATATCATGCTCGCCCCGCGCAAGCTGGCGCTGACGAAGGGCGAGATCGTCGCGTCGTTCCTTCTGCCGGCGCGTCCCGCAAGATCGTCGGATGCCTATCTGCGTTTCATTCCGCGCACGGAGATGGACATTGCCGTCGTTGGCTGCGGCGTCAGCCTGACGCTTGATCCGAGCGGTACGTGCACGGCTGCCCGTGTTAGTCTCGGCGCCGTCGCCGCCCGTCCCTTGCTGGTCGAGGATGCGGCCAAGGCCATTATCGGCACCAAGCTCAATCATGCGGCGTTGGCGAAGCTCGAGGCCGCTGCGCGTGCGGCGTGCAAGCCGATCGACGACAAGCGCGGCACCGTGGAATTCCGGATTGATGTGGCGGGCGTCCTGGCCCGCCGGGCAGCGCTCATTGCGCAGGAACGTGCGAGGAAAGCATAAATGGCGAAACATCACGTATCGGCAACGGTCAACGGCGACGCGGTCGAGTTCCTGTGCGAATCAGAGCAGACGCTGCTTGATTGTCTGCGCGACGAACTCGACCTGACGGGGGCCAAGGAAGGCTGTTCATCGGGTGACTGCGGGGCTTGCAGCGTGATGGTCGACGGCCGTCTCGTGTGCTCGTGCCTCGTGCTGGGCGTCGAGGCCAGCGGCAAGTCCATCGAGACCATCGAGGGCTTGTCGGACGGCGAGAAGCTGCATCCCCTGCAGCAGAAGTTCCTGGAGCACGCCGCGCTTCAGTGCGGCATCTGCACGCCGGGCTTCCTCGTCGCCTCCAAGGCGCTGCTCGAGAAGCATCCCAACCCGACAGAGACCGAGATCCGTTATTGGCTCGCGGGTAATCTGTGCCGGTGCACGGGTTACGACAAGATCATCAGGGCCGTTATCGATGCGGCTGCGGAGATGAGAGGAGCCTGATTCCATGCAAGAGCGCGTCAAGAAGGACCCTGAGCGTGAGTTTCGCGTCGTCGGCACCCGCCCCATTCGTCCCGACGGCGCCGACAAGGTGACGGGCCGCGCCAAGTTCGGCGCGGACTTCAAGATGGCCGGGCAGCTTGTCGGCAAGGTTTTGCGTTCGCCGCACGCACATGCCCGCATCAAGGGCATCGACGTGTCCAAGGCCGCGGTGTTGCCCGGCGTCAAGGCCATCGTGACGCGCGATGACTTCAAGGATCAGGGCTCGGAGTTCGTGCCCGCCGGCGAGATGCTGGTCAACTATCGTGACGTCGTTCGCAATGTGCTGGCGCGTGAGAAGGCTCTGTTCGAAGGCCACCCCATCGCCGCGGTCGCGGCCACCAGTGAGAAGATCGCGCGCGAGGCCTTGCGCCTTATCAAGGTGGACTACGAGGTTCTGCCCCACGTGCTCGATGCTGTCGAGGCGATGAAGCCCGACGCGCCGGTCCTGCACGAGGACATGATCACGGCCGGCGTCACGCCGCCGCCGACCAAAGCGTCCAATGTCGCCAAGCGCATCGAATTCGTCATGGGCGACATCCAGAAGGGCTTCAAGGACGCCGACGTCATCGTCGAGCGCGAGTTCAACACCAAGCCTGTGCATCAGGGATACATCGAGCCGCACGCCGTCGTGGCCAGCGTCTCGGAGGACGGCTCCGCCGAGGTGTGGGTGACGACCCAGGGCCACTGGATCGTGCGTGCGCACTGCGCCCGCCTGCTCGGCTGGGATATCTCCAAGATCCGCGTCACCGCCTCCGAGATCGGCGGCGGTTTCGGCGGCAAGACCGTCGTCTACCTGGAGCCCCTGGCGCTGGCGCTGTCGAAGAAGGCGCGCAAGCCCGTCAAGATGGTCATGAACCGCGAGGAGGTGTTCCGCGCCTCGGGCCCGACATCGGGTGCCAACATCTGGGTGAAGATCGGCGCCAAGAAGGACGGCCGGATTGTCGCCGGCGAAGCCATCCTGAAATATCAGGCTGGCGCCTTCCAGGGCTCGCCCGTGCAGCCGGGCTGCATGTGTGCATTTGCCCCCTATGACCTGGAGAACGTGAAGGTCGTCGGCTACGACGTCGTCACCAACCGGCCCAAGGTTGCGGCCTACCGTGCGCCTGGCGGGCCCATCTCCGAGTATGCCGTCGAAAGCGTCGTCGACGAGATCGCCGAGCAGCTTGGACTCGATCCTATCGAGATGCGCCTCAAGAACGCGGCCAAGGAAGGCACCAAGGCTGCCTATGGTCCTAAGTTCGGGCCGATCGGCTTGGTCGAGGGGCTTGAGGCCGCCAAAGGCAGCCCTCACTGGAACGCGCCGCTCGGCAAGAACCAGGGTCGCGGTATCGCTGCCGGCTTCTGGTTCAATATCGGCGGCGAGACGACCGTGTCGCTCCAGCTCAATGAGGACGGCACGCTGTCGTTGATGGCCGGCACGCCCGATGTCGGCGGGCTGCGTGCCTCGCTGTCGATGATGGCGGCCGAGGAGCTTGGTGTTGACGTGGCCAAGGTTCGGCCGATCATCGCCGACACCAGTTCGCTGGGCTATAACTTCCTCACCGGCGGCAGCCGCTCGACCTTCTCGAGCGGCATGGCGACGGTGGAAGCTGCACGCGCCATGATCAAGGAGGCATGCGTACGCGCCTCCAAGCTCTGGGAGATCCCGCTCGATGCTGTGACCTGGGAGGATGGCAAGGTCAGGCCTGCGGGCGACAATGCCGGCAAGCATGAAGCAATGGATCTGGGCGACATCGCCAAGATCGCCGGCAAGACCGGCGGCCCGATCGTCGGCTACTCGGCCATCACGGCACACGGCGCGGCCCCGAGCTTTGGCGTACACATCGCTGACGCCGAGGTCGATCCGGAAACCGGCAAGACCACGATCACGCGCTATACCGTGATCCAGGACGCCGGCAAGGCCGTGCATCCGGCCTATGTTGAGGGACAGTTCCAGGGCGGTGCCGCGCAGGGCATCGGCTGGGCGCTGAACGAGGAGTACATCTACGACGACAATGGCCGCTTGGAGAATCCGGGCTTTCTCGACTACCGCATGCCGGTAGCATCCGACCTGCCGATGATCGACACGATCATCGTCGAGGTGCCCAACCCGCGACATCCGTACGGTGTGCGCGGCGTCGGCGAAACGCCCATCGTACCGCCCATGGCCGCCATCGCGGCAGCCGTGAAGCGTGCGTCCGGCGTGCGCTTCTTCGAGTTGCCGATGTCGCCGCCCAAGATCCTGGCCGGCATGAAGGCGGTCAAGGCCAACGGCGGCGCCAAGGCGACGACCTGACAACGATAACGGCGCGGTGCCTGTCGGGTGCCGCGCCGCATGCCGTTGCGTTGAACCTATGAGGCATGGCGCGTGGCGCATGTCGTTTTGATCGGCAATCTACGACAGTACACCGGTGGCGTTACCGAGCTGGACATCGCCGCCGCCTCCGTGCGCCAGTTGTTCGCGCGACTGACCGAGAAATTTCCCGAACTCGGTCCTCACCTCGAGGACGGCCTCGCCGTTGCAATCGACGGCCAGATCTACCAGGACGCCCTGCTCGAGCCGATCCCCGAAAACAGCGAAGTCCACATCCTGCCCCAGATCGCGGGCGGCTAGGAGGCGAGCCTAAGCCGCCTGCTGCTGCCGCATCGCTTCGCCGCGATAGCTCAGCGCTTCCGCAATATGTATGCGGCCCACGCCATCCGCGCCGTCGAGATCGGCAATGGTGCGCGCCACCTTCAGCGTTCGGTGAAATCCACGTGCGGAAAGCCCGAGTGTCGCCGAAGCCTCGCGCAGCAGGCTGAGCCCCGCTTCGTCCGGCATGGCGATCTGCTCCAGAAGCTGGCCGGCACAATCGGCGTTGGTGCGCATGCGCGTTGCCGCCGTGCCGAGCGCCGCGAACCGAGCCCGCTGCACACCGCGCGCTCGCGCCACCCGCAGTCCGACCTCGGCGCTGCCTTCTGTCGGCGCGGGCAGCACTAGGTCGGCGGCGGAGACCTGGCCCACCTCGATCTGCAGGTCGATGCGGTCGAGAAACGGTCCCGAGAGCCGCGCCTGATAGTCGGCGGCGCAGCGCGGCCCGCGCTTGCACGCCTGCCCCAGGCTGCCGCCGCACTTGCATGGATTCATCGCCGCCACGAGCTGGAACCGCGACGGATAGGCGATGCGATGATTGGCACGCGCTATCACGGTCTCGCCCGTTTCCAGCGGCTGGCGCAATGCGTCGAGCACATTGGGCTGAAACTCAGGCAGCTCGTCGAGAAACAATACGCCCAAATGTGCCAGCGAGACTTCGCCCGGCCGTGGCCGCGATCCGCCGCCGACCAGTGCTGCCATGCTCGCCGAGTGATGCGGCGCGCGGAACGGCCGGTTCGACGCAATGCGTCCGCCGGCCAGTTCGCCGGCGAGACTCATGACCATGCTGACTTCCAGCATCTCCTGCGGTTCGAGCGGTGGCAGGATCGAGGGCAAGCGTGCGGCCAGCATCGACTTGCCTGATCCCGGCGGCCCCACCATCAGGAGATTGTGCCCGCCTGCGGCCGCGATCTCGAGTGCGCGCTTGGCCGTCTCCTGTCCCTTGACGTCCTTGAGATCCGGCAGCGGCAGAGCCGATCGCGTGAGGTTGGGCTCGGGCCGCGCCAGCGTCTGGCGGCCGGTGAAATGATTGACAAGGGACAGGAGATGCGGTGGCGCCAGCACGGCCATATCCTCTGCCGCCCACGCAGCCTCCGCACCGCATCCTTCCGGACAGATGAGGCCCTTGCCCAAGGCATTGGCGCCCACGGCCGCAGGCAATGCGCCGGGCACCGCACGAATGGAGCCGTCGAGCGCCAGCTCGCCGATGGCGGCGTAGCCATCCAGCGCATCGGGGGCGACGGCGCCTGTGGCCGCCATCAGCGCCAGCGCGATCGGCAGATCGAAATGGCTGCCTTCCTTGGGCAGGTCGGCCGGCGCGAGATTGACGGTGATGTGCTTGAATGGCAGCCCCAGCCCGACCGCATGCAAGGCATTGCGCACGCGCTCGCGGCTCTCAGCCACCGCCTTGTCGGGCAAGCCGACGATGGCGAACACGTGCCGGCCACCACTGATGCGGACCTGCACCTCCACCGGACGCGCCTCGATGCCGACGAAGGCAAGCGTGGAAATCTGGCCGTACATGGACACCCCGCCCAACCGCGGCCAGAAGGCTAGGGCGGCGCCGCAACCTCGTCAAGAACAATATAAGAACATTCCAGGCTTTCGCGGAGGTCGCGCGATCTACTTGATCTCGTAGCAGTAAATCACCTGGCGCGGCGTCCGCAGCACGTCGATCAGGATCGAGCATTGCACCAGGTATTTGTGATCCTTGTGCTTGAAGAGGAGAAGGGAGCGGTTCTCCCAAGCGGCTATATAGCCTGCAACCTCCCATCCGCCCGTCAGGAGCTGCTCGACAGTGATGGGAGACTGCGCGCGCGCTGGTGCGGCGCCGGGAATCAAAGCGAGATCCA
>CADEFX010000012.1:0-34840 GCA_902826715.1 uncultured Hyphomicrobiales bacterium
AGGAGAAGGTTCGCTTTGCCATCCGCGAGGGCGGCCGCACCGTCGGCGCCGGCGTCGTCACCAAAATCATCGAGTAGAGAGGGAATGGATCAGGGTGCCCCGAGAAAATGGGCGCCTTGCCATTTGAGAGTTGACCCATGAACGGCCAGAACATCCGCATCCGGCTCAAGGCGTTCGATCATCGCATCCTCGATGCATCGACGCGCGAGATCGTGAACACGGCGAAACGCACTGGTGCGGAGGTGCGCGGACCCATTCCGCTGCCCACACGCATCGAGCGCTTCACGGTGAACCGGTCTCCGCACATCGACAAGAAGAGCCGCGAGCAGTTCGAGATGCGCACGCACAAGCGTCTGCTGGATATCGTGGATCCCACGCCGCAGACGGTTGATGCGCTGATGAAGCTCGACCTGGCCGCAGGCGTGGACGTCGAGATCAAGCTCTAGGTTTCTCGAGGGAAGCGTCGCCGCAGCGGCGTCACCTCATAGCAGGGGAATGCAAGCATGCGTTCCGGAGTAATTGCACAGAAGGTCGGCATGACCCGGGTCTTCACCGAGGCGGGGGAGCACATCCCCGTGACGGTTCTGAAGCTCGAAAACGTGCAGGTCCTGGCCCACCTCACCAACGAGAAGAACGGCTACACAGCCGTTCAGCTCGGCGCTGGCACGCGCAAGCCGAACCGGCTGACGAAAGCTGCGCGCGAAAGCTTCGCGCGGGTCCAGATGGAGCCCAAGCGTAAGGTGGCCGAGTTTCGCGTGACGACCGAGAACCTGATTGAGGTCGGCGCCACGATCACGGCCGATCATTTCGTGAAGGGACAGCTCGTCGACATCACCGGCGCGAGCAAGGGCAAGGGGTTCCAGGGCGCCATGAAGCGCTGGAATTTCGGCGGCCTGCGCGCCACGCACGGCGTGTCCGTGACACACCGCGCCCACGGGTCCACCGGCCAGCGCCAGGATCCAGGCAAGGTGTTCAAGGGCAAGAAGATGGCCGGCCATCTTGGCGACGAGCGCGTCACGACGCTGAATCTTGAGGTCGTGCAGATCGATCCGGACCGCGGTCTGGTGCTGGTGCGCGGTGCCGTGCCGGGCGCCAAGGGCGGCTGGGTGCTGGTGCGCGATGCCGTGAAAAGAGCGCTCCCGAAAGATGCGCCGAAGCCAGGTGCGTTCCGCGCCAGGGCCGCAGCCGAGACGCAGAAGGAGCAGGCGTGATGCAGAGTCAGGTCACGACGCTCGACGCGGCCTCCGCAGGCACGGTCGAGCTCAGCGATGCCATCTTCAACCTGGAGCCGCGCGCGGATCTGCTGCAGCGCATGGTTCGCTGGCAGACACTGAAGCGCATGGCCGGCACGCATCACGCACAGGATCGGTCCGAAGTCGCGGTTACCGGCAAGAAGATGTACAAGCAGAAGGGCACCGGCGGCGCCCGCCACGGCGACAAGTCGGCGCCGCAGTTTCGCGGCGGCGGCAAGGCTTTTGGGCCAAAGCCGCGCAGCCACGAGATCGGCATGCCGAAGAAGGTGCGTGCGCTGGCGCTGCGTCACGCGTTATCGGCCAAGGCCAAGGCTGGCGAACTGGTGGTGCTCGATAAGGCAGAGTCGACCGACGGCAAGACCAAGGCGCTGCGCCAGAAGTTCGAGAAGCTCGGTCTGACCAACGCCCTGTTCATCGATGGTGCGGAGCTTGAGCCGAGCTTCACGATGGCGGCGCGCAACATCCCCAACATCGACGTGCTGCCGGTGCAGGGCATCAACGTCTACGACATCTTGCGGCGCAGGAAGCTCGTGCTGACGAAGGCCGCCGTCGAGGCGCTGGAGGCGCGATTCAAATGAAGATGAGTGCGTACGACGTCATCAAATCGCCGGTCATCACCGAGAAGGCCACCATGGCATCGGAGGCCAATCAGGTGATTTTCAAGGTCGCCAACAAGGCGTCAAAGACCGAGATCAAGACGGCGGTCGAGAAGCTTTTCAACGTCAAGGTGCGGGCCGTGAACACGCTCGTGCGCAAAGGTAAGAAGAAGGCATTTCGCGGCATTCAGTCGATGCAGCGCGATACCAAGAGGGCCATCGTTACGCTCGAGGAAGGCCATTCCATCGACGTGACGACGGGGCTCTAGGAGTCGAACGATGGCACTGAAAACATTCCGTCCGACATCGCCCGGCCTGCGCCAGCTCGTGCTGGTGGACAAGAGCCACTTGTGGAAGGGCGCGCCGGTCAAGATGCTGGTCGAGGGCAAGACGCGCTCGGGCGGCCGCAATCATCACGGCCGCATCACGATGCGTCACATCGGCGGTGGCCACAAACAGTCCTACAGGCTGGTGGATTTCCGCCGGCGCAAGTTCGATATGCCGGGTCGCGTCGAGCGGCTCGAGTACGATCCGAACCGGACGGCGTTCATCGCGCTGATCCGGTACGACGACGCTACGTTTGCCTACATCCTGGCGCCGCAGCGTCTGGCGGTTGGCGATCAGGTCGTGTCCGGTGAGAAGGTCGACGTGAAGCCCGGCAATGCGATGCCCCTGGCGTCGATGCCGATCGGCACGATCGTGCACAACGTCGAGCTGAAACAAGGTCGCGGCGGGCAGATCGCGCGCTCGGCGGGCGCCTATGTGCAACTCGTCGGCCGTGACGGTGGCTGGGCAGTGCTTAAACTCAACTCCGGCGAGACGCGTCGCGTCCGCCAGGAGTGCATGGCGACGGTCGGTGCGGTGTCGAACCCCGATCACGCGAACACGTCGACCGGCAAAGCCGGCCGCACGCGCTGGCAGGGCACGCGCCCGACGGTGCGCTCGGTCATGATGAACCCGGTCGATCATCCCAACGGCGGACGCACCAAGGGCGGCAAGCACTGGGCGACGCCATGGGGCAAGCCGACCAAGGGCTACAAGACGCGCAAGAACAAGGCGACGGACAAGTACATCGTCCGCCCGCGTCAGGCAAAGAAGTAGCGAGCGGATAGGAGCACGCGCAGTGGCACGTTCGGTTTGGAAAGGTCCGTTCGTCGATGGCTACCTTCTCAAGAAGGCGGAGAAGGTGCGGGCATCGGGTCGTAACGAGGTGATCAAGATCTGGTCGCGACGCTCGACGATTCTGCCCCAGTTCGTCGGGCTGACGTTCGGCGTCCACAACGGTCAGAAGCATATTCCAGTGTCTGTCAACGAGGACATGGTCGGCCACAAGTTCGGCGAATTCTCGCCGACGCGGACGTTCCATGGTCACAGCGGTGACCGCAAAGCGGTGAGGAAGTAAAATGGGCAAGCCAAAGCGAGAGCGCAGTCTCGCCGACAGCGAGGCCAAGGCGGTGGCGAGGAACCTGCGGATCTCTCCGCAGAAGCTAAACCTTGTGGCCGCCATGATCCGCGGCAAGAAGATCGACAAGGCGATCGCCGAGCTCGAGTTCTCGCGCAAGCGTATTGCCGGCGATGTGCGCAAATGCGTCATGAGCGCGGTTGCGAATGCGGAGAATAACCACGGGCTTGACGTCAACGATCTGGTTGTTGCCGAGGCCTGGGTCGGCAAGAACCTCATCATGAAGCGGTTTCATGCGCGCGGCCGCGGTCGCTCCGGCTCAATTGTGAAACCGTTCTCGCAGATCACTGTTGTCGTGCGTGAGCAGGCCGCTAAGGCCGAGCCGGCGTCTGCAAAGGAGCAAGGGTGATGGGTCACAAAGTCAACCCTGTCGGCCTGCGCGTCGGCATCAATCGAACATGGAACAGCCGCTGGTTCGCTGGACGAGGCGAGTACGGCAGGCTGCTGCATGAGGACATGGCGATCCGCGACCACATCCTCGAGATGCAGCGTCAGGCTGGCATTTCCAAGGTCGTGATCGAGCGTCCGCACAAGAAGTGTCGCGTGACGGTCCACAGCGCGCGTCCGGGCATTCTGATCGGCAAGAAGGGCGCAGACATCGAGAAGCTGCGCGGACAGCTCGCCCGGCTGACGTCTTCGGAGGTGCATCTCAATATTGTCGAGGTGCGCAAGCCCGAGATCGATGCAGTCCTGGTGGCCGAGACGATCGCGCAGCAGCTCGAGCGTCGCGTCGCCTTCCGCCGCGCGATGAAACGCTCTGTGCAGTCGGCGCTGCGGCTCGGCGCACTCGGCATCCGCATCAACGTGTCGGGCCGCCTCGGCGGCGCTGAAATCGCGCGCATGGAGTGGTATCGCGAGGGCCGCGTACCGTTGCACACGCTGCGCGCCGATATCGACTTCGGCTACGGCGTCGCGCGCACGGCGTACGGCATCATCGGCGTCAAGGTTTGGATCTTCAAGGGCGAGATCCTCGAGCACGATCCGATGGCGGCCGAGCGTCGCGCGGCTGAAGCGCAAGAGGGTGGTGGTGGCGGCGGCCGCCGGCGCGATAGCGACCGCAGTGATCGCGGCGACCGCGCCTAAGGATTTGAGGACGAGACCATGTTGCAACCCAAGCGCAGCAAATTCCGCAAGGCCTTCAAGGGCCGCATCCACGGCCAAGCCAAGGGCGGCACCACCCTGAACTTTGGCTCGTACGGCCTGAAGGCGGTGGCGCCGGAGCGGCTGACCGCGCGGCAGATCGAAGCGGCGCGCCGAGCCATCACCCGGCACATGAAGCGTGCCGGTCGTGTGTGGATCCGGATTTTCCCGGACCTGCCGATCACCAAGAAGCCGGCCGAGGTTCGCATGGGCTCGGGTAAAGGTAGCCCGGAACTCTGGGCCGCGCGCGTGAAGCCCGGTCGCATCATGTTCGAGATCGATGGCGTCAACGATCAGGTTGCACGCGAAGCGCTCATGCTCGGGGCCGCCAAGCTCCCGATCAAGACGCGCATTGTGACGCGCCTGCTGTAGACGCCGGGAAAGGTAAGAGGGCGACGATGGCAGCCGAGAAATTCACGGATATGACGCCGGACCAGCTCGACGACGAGTTGGTGAAGCTGAAGAAGGAGCAGTTCAACCTGCGCTTCCAGGCGGCGTCGGGGCAGCTCGAGAATACCGCGCGCGTGCGCGTGGTCCGGCGCGACATTGCGCGTGTCATGACAGTCGCCCGCCAGAAGCGGGGCAGCGCGGCCACGACGGGCCGCTGAAGGCGAGAGGGTAGTTCAAATGCCGAAGCGCGTTTTGCAAGGCGTGGTGGTGTCCGACAAGAACGACAAGACCATTGTGGTCGAGGTCGAGCGCCGGTTCACGCATCCGCTGTTCAAGAAGACGGTGCGCCGCTCGAAGAAGTACCACGCCCACGATGAGGCCAACGCCCACAAGGTGGGCGACAAGGTCCGGATCGAGGAGTGCCGGCCGATCTCTAAGAACAAGCGCTGGTCGGTCTTGAAGAATACGGCTTAGCCGCTGCGGCGGGTGGTGCTGAACAGGACGTAGCGGGCGCAGGCCTGAAGACATGGAACAAGGGATCGCGACATGATCCAGATGGAATCGAACCTCGACGTCGCCGACAACTCCGGTGCTCGTCGTGTCCAGTGCATCAAGGTTCTGGGTGGCTCCAAGCGCAAGTATGCCACCATCGGCGACACCATAGTGGTCGCCGTGCAGGAGGCGATCCCGCGTGGCCGCGTGAAGAAGGGCCAAGTGATGAAGGCCGTCGTCGTGCGCACCGCCAAGGGTGTGCGCCGCGCGGACGGTTCGCTCATCCGCTTCGACCGCAATGCGGCGGTGCTCATCAATCCCCAGGGCGAGCCCGTGGGCACGCGCATTTTCGGACCGGTGACGCGCGAACTCCGCGCCAGGAACCATATGAAGATCGTCAGCCTCGCGCCGGAGGTGTTGTAATGCCGTCGTTCAAGATCAAGAAGGGCGATCAGGTCATCGTCCTCACCGGCCGCGACAAGGGCAAGCGCGGCGAAGTCGTCCGCGTGATGCCGAAGGACAGTCGCGCACTGGTGCGCGGCGTCAACATGGTGCGGCGGCATCAGAAGCAGACGGCGAGCCAGGAGGCCGGCATCGTGTCGAAGGAAGCCGGCATAAATCTCTCCAATCTCGCGCTTGAAGACCCCAAGGATGGCAAGCCGACGCGCGTCGGCTTCAAGTTGCTGGCGGATGGCAAAAAGGTGCGTTTTGCAAAGCGCTCCGGTGAAGTCATCCCGGATAGGAAGTAACCATGGCCGACGACGACAAGAAGAAGGGCGGCAAGGCGGCGGGCAAGCCTGCGCAGGGCGGCGGCAAGCCGGCTCAGCAGGCAAGGGGCAAAGGTAAGGCCGACGGGAAGCCGACCGAGAAGGCGGCTGCCGCGCCGCGTGCGCCGCGCCCGAAGGACTACACGCCGCGTATGAAAGCGCAGTACGCGACGGTGAAGTCCGAGCTGACCGAGAAGTTCGGATACAAGAATCCGATGCAGGTTCCGCGCATCGAGAAGATTGTGCTCAATATGGGCATCGGCGAGGCCGTGAATGACCGCAAGAAGGTCGATAATGCTGCGGCGGATCTGGCCATGATTGCCGGCCAGCGGCCTGTGATCACCCGCGCGCGCAAGTCCATAGCGACCTACAAGGTGCGCGAGAACATGGCCATTGGCGCCAAGGTGACGCTGCGTGGCGATCGCATGTACGAGTTTTTGGATCGCCTGGTGACGATTGCGCTGCCGCGCGTGAAGGACTTCCGGGGGCTCAATCCGAAAAGCTTCGACGGCCGCGGCAACTATGCGCTGGGGCTCAAGGAGCACATCGTGTTCCCCGAGATAGACTACGACAAGGTCGATCAGATCTGGGGCATGGACGTGATCGTGTGCACGACTGCAGGCAACGACGACGAGGCGCGCGAGCTTCTGCGCGGCTTTAATTTTCCTTTCCGCAGCTAGGACCTAACCTCGGCAACACCCGATAAGTGGGTCTTGGGAGATGAGAGATGGCAAAGACAAGTTCAGTCGAGAAGAATAATCGGCGCAGGAAACTGGTGGCGCAGTACGCTGCCAAGCGCAAGGCGCTAAAGGAGCTCGCCAAGGATCAGATGAAACGGCCGGAGGAACGCTTCGCCGCACGTTTGAAACTGGCGGAGCTGCCGCGCAATTCCTCGGCAACGCGCATCCGCAATCGCTGCGAGCTGACCGGCCGCTCGCGCGGCTACTACCGCAAGCTCAAGCTGTGCCGCAACCAGCTCCGTGAACTCGCCAGCCAGGGATTGATCCCGGGCATGGTGAAGTCGAGCTGGTAGGAGGACCGTCGATGTCAATGAACGATCCGTTGGGCGATATGCTGACGCGCATTCGCAACGCGCAAATGCGGCGCCGGCCGAAGGTGGTGACGCCGGCGTCAAACCTGCGTGCGCATGTGCTCGACGTGTTGGCCGAGGAAGGCTATATCCGCGGCTATGCGCGCGTCGATCACAAGAACGGCCTGAGCCAGCTTGAGATCGAGCTCAAGTACTCGAACGGTCAGCCAGCCATTCGCCAGATCAAGCGGGTTTCAAAGCCGGGCCGGCGGGTCTACTCGCAACTGAAGGATCTGCCGACGGTGGCCAACGGCCTCGGCGTGGCGATCCTGTCGACGCCGAAGGGCGTGATGTCGGATACACGCGCGCGGGAAGAGAAGGTCGGCGGCGAGATCCTATGCGACGTATTCTAGGTCGAAGCCTCAAGGGCTTCCGACCCATTGTGAAGAGGAACTAGCGCCATGTCGCGCATTGGAAAACGACCAGTCCCGGTCCCGGCCAACGTTCAGGCCGCAGTGGAAGGGCAATTGGTCAAGATCAAGGGGCCGAAGGGCGAGCTGTCCTTGGCGCTGCCGGAAGAGATCAAGGTGTCTAAAGGCGCTAACGGGATCTCGGTGGAGCCGCGGGATGAAACCAAGAAGGCGCGCAGCATGTGGGGCATGTCCCGCACCCTGATTGACAACCAGATCAAGGGCGTCGTTGACGGCTATGCCAAGACGCTGGAAATTCACGGCGTCGGTTTTCGTGCCCAGCTCAAGGGCAAGGACCTGACTCTGCAGCTCGGTTTCAGTCATGAGATCAACTACAAGGTGCCGGCGGACATCGAGGTCAAGCTTGCCGGTCAGCGTCAGGACCAGATCCTGATCTCAGGAATAGACAAGCAAAAGGTTGGTCAGGTGGCCGCGGAATTGCGCGGCTATAGGCCGCCGGAGCCCTATCAGGGCAAGGGTGTGCGCTATCAGGGCGAATACATCCTGCGCAAGGAAGGCAAGAAGAAGTAGTGAGGCAGCTATGAGCGCGCACGACAAGCAATTCCAGCGCCGCCGCGTCCGCGTACGCCGCACGCTTCGTAAGAACTCGGCCGGCCGGCCGAGACTCTCGGTGCACCGGTCATCGAAGCATATCTATGCACAGGTGATCGATGATGCGGCAGGCCGGACCGTGGTCGCTGCGTCGAGCCTCGAGAAGGACTTGAAGGCGAAGTCTGGCGCCGACAAGGCCGCCGCGGCCAGTGTCGGCAAGCTGCTCGCCGAACGGGCGGTCAAGGCCGGTATTAAAGAGGTCGTGTTTGACCGTGGTGGCTACATGTTTCACGGGCGCATCAAGGCGCTCGCGGATGCGGCCCGCGAGGGCGGGTTGAGCTTCTAGAAAGGACGTTCCAGGTGGCACGTAATCCCCAGAGAGACCGGGACCGCGGCGGCGACGACCGCAAGGGCGAGTTCGCCGACAAGCTCGTGCACATCAACCGCGTCGCCAAGGTGGTGAAGGGCGGCAAGCGCTTCGGTTTCGCGGCGCTGGTGGTGGTCGGCGATCAGCAGGGTCAAGTCGGCTTCGGCCACGGCAAGGCCCGCGAGGTGCCGGAAGCCATCCGCAAGGCAACGGAGGCAGCGCGGCGTGGCCTGGTGCGCGTGCCCATGCGCGACAAGCGCACGTTGCATCACGACAGCGAGGGACGGCACGGTGCGGGCAAGGTCGTGCTGCGTTCGGCGCCTCCGGGAACGGGCATCATCGCCGGCGGCCCGATGCGCGCGGTGTTCGAGATGCTGGGCGTGCGCGACGTCGTGGCCAAGTCGCTCGGCAGCACCAACCCCTACAACATGGTGCGGGCGACATTTGACGCCTTGAAGGTGCAGGAGAATCCGCGTGGGGTCGCCGCGCGCCGTGGCAAGAAGGTGAGCGAGATTGTGTCGCGCCGTCGCGATGGGGCGAGCGACGTGTCCGAGGGTGCCGAGGCGGCTCAGGAATCGGCGTGATTTTGGCTGCCGCCGTGGGCGGCGGCAATTCGAGGTGATGTGATATGGCGGACAAGAAGTCGGGTGGCACGATCACGGTGCAGCAAATTGCGAGCCCCTCGCGCAAGCCCGACAGCCAGCAGCGCACTCTGATCGGGCTCGGGCTGAACAAGCTCAATCGCCAGCGCACGCTCAAAGATACGCCGGAGGTGCGCGGGATGATCGCCTCGATTGCGCATCTCGTGCGTGTCGTCGAAGACAAAGCCTGACAGTTCGACGGAGATAACGGTCCATGCGACTGAATGACATCAAGGATGTGCCGGGTGCCCGCAAGGTCCGCGTCCGAATTGGCCGGGGCATCGGCTCGGGCATGGGCAAGATGGGCGGCCGTGGCGGCAAGGGCCAGACGGCGCGCGCGGGCGTGGCCATCGGCGGCTTTGAAGGCGGCCAGATGCCTCTGCATCGGCGTCTGCCCAAGCGCGGTTTCAGGTCACGCGACCGCCGCAAGTTCAACGAGGTGAGCGTCGAGACGCTGCAAGCGGCGATCGATACGGGGCGCCTCGATGGCAGCAAGCCGGTGGACGTGGCGGTGCTGCGGACGGCCGGTCTTGTGCGGCGCCATTTGGACGGTGTTCGCATTCTCGGGGGCGGTGAGCTCAAAGCCAAGCTCGCGCTTACCGTCGATCATGCTACGGCCTCGGCCAAGGCGGCGATTGAGAAGGCCGGCGGCTCGATCAGGTTGATCGAGAAGAAGATCCTGCCGGCTGATGAAGCCAAGCGGGCGAAGACTGCTGCCAAAAAGGCCAAGGCGGCGCCCAGGAAGGCTGCTGCGGAAGAGTGATGCGGCGCGGACGGCTGCGGGTCGTCAAGCCAGCCGCCTTGCCGCGTTACGGGGCCGCAATCAGAATATCGAGGATGCAGTTGCATCGGGCCGCTCGACCCGCCATGTTCTAGAAGAATTTGATGCCGGGCCCATTGCGGCGATAGCTGCCGGGCGAGGTCCGGATCTCCGGGAGCCTCGACCCAATGGTCTCAGCCGCCGAACAACTTGCGTCCAATCTCAACTTTGGGGCCTTCGCGAAAGCGGAGGATCTGAAGAAACGGCTATGGTTCACGCTCATAGCCCTGCTGGTCTACCGCTTCGGCACCTTCATCCCGATCCCGGGCATCAATCCCGTGGCGTTCGCCGAGACGTTCAAGCAGAACTCCGGCGGCATCCTCGGCATGGTGAACCTGTTCGCGGGCGGTGCCATCGAGCGCATGGCGATCTTCGCGCTCAACATCATGCCATATATCTCGGCGTCGATTATCATGCAGCTAATGTCGTCGGTGTCTCCCACGCTCGAGGCGCTGAAGAAAGAGGGCGAGCAAGGCCGCAAGCAGATCAACCAATACACGCGCTACCTGACCGTGGCGCTCGCGACGTTCCAGGCATACGGCATCGCCATAGGGCTTGAGGGCTCACGCGCCTCGATAGGCAGTGTTGTCATCGACCCCGGATGGTTCTTTCGTATCTCGACGGTGATTACGTTGGTTGGCGGCACCATGTTCCTGATGTGGCTCGGCGAGCAGATCACCGCGCGCGGCGTTGGCAACGGCATATCGCTGATCATCTTCGCCGGCATCGTTGCCGGGCTGCCGAGCGCGATCGTCGGCTTGTTCGAATTGACGCGCACCGGAGCGATGAGCTCCGTCCTGCTGCTGGCGCTCCTGGCTCTGATGCTCGCCGTCGTCGCCGCGATCGTGTTCATGGAGCGGGCGCAGCGAAGGTTGCTCATTCAGTATCCGAAACGACAGGTCGGCAACCGGATGTTCCAGGGCGAGGCCTCGCATCTGCCGTTGAAGCTGAACTCGTCGGGCGTCATCCCGCCGATCTTCGCGTCGTCGCTGCTGCTGCTGCCGATCACGGCCGCGCAGTTCATGCAAGGGCAGGGGCCCGAGTGGCTGAACTCCATCGTCGCGTCGCTCGGGCGCGGGCAGCCGCTGCACATCCTGATCTACGTGGCACTGATCGTATTCTTCGCGTTCTTTTATACGGCGGTCGTGTTCAACGCGACGGACACGGCGGACAACCTGCGCAAATTCGGCGGCTTCCTGCCGGGCATCCGCCCCGGCGCCAAGACGGCGGAATACATCGACTACGTGCTGACGCGCATCACCGTCGTGGGCGCCATTTATCTGGCGGTCGTTTGTGTCTTGCCGGAGGTGCTGATCTCATATGCGGCGGTGCCCTTCTACTTCGGCGGCACGTCGCTGCTGATCGCCGTCAGCGTGACCATGGATACCGTAGCGCAGGTGCAGAGCCATCTGCTGGCGCACCAGTATGAAGGCCTGATCAAGAAGGCGAAACTCAGGGGGGCCACGCGGGGCCGGCGATGAAACTGATCCTGTTGGGGCCGCCGGGGGCGGGGAAGGGTACGCAGGCCAAGGAGATCGAAAGCAAGCGGGGTCTGGTGCAGCTCTCGACCGGGGATATGCTGCGCGCCGCCGTTAAGTCCGGTAGTCCTATCGGATCCGAGCTCAAGGCCGTGATGGACCGCGGGGAGCTCGTGTCGGACGAGATCGTCATCAAGATCATTGCCAACCGCATCGAGCAACCGGATTGCGCGAAAGGCTTCATTCTGGACGGCTTCCCGCGCTCCCTCGCGCAGGCGTCCGCTCTCGACAAGATGCTGGCCGACAAGGGGACCAAGATGGACCTCGTTGTCGAGCTGAAGGTCGACTACAACCGCCTCGTCGAGCGTATCGTCGGCCGTTACACGTGCGCCAATTGCGGCGAGGGCTATCACGACCGTTTCAAGCGGCCGAGCGTTCGCGGCGTCTGCGACGTATGCGGCAACCAGGAATTTACGCGCCGGGCCGATGACAATGCCGAGACTGTCACGACACGGATGATGGCGTACTACCGAGATACGGCTCCGCTCGTCGGCTACTACTACTGCAAGGGCAATCTGCGCGCCGTCGACGGCATGGCGCCGATTGCCGACGTGGCCAAGGCCATCGATGCGCTGATCGAAGCCGCCGGGTGATACGCGCTGACTGGAAATCGATCTTGGCAGGCGCTGCTGCGGCCATCTACCATGCCGCTAAAAGACAGTGGCGCCGGATGTAAAACACGCGTCGCGTGCGCCTTAAGACAACAAGAGCCCTCAGGAGGAAATGCAATATGACGACATGGACCCGCAGACAGACCCTGGCTGCCGGAGGCGCTGCCGGCGCTGCGGCCACGCTCGGGCTCAAGACCGCTGCGGCGCAAGGCGCATACCCTAATCGCCCTGTCACGATCATCTGCCCCTGGGGCGCAGGTGGCGGCACGGACGCGACCGCCCGCATCATCGCCGCGGTGATGGAGAAGGAGCTGAAGCAGCCCTTCAACGTCGTCAACCGCACGGGCGGCTCGGGCGTTGTCGGCCACTCGGCCATCGCCACGGCCGCGCCCGACGGCTACACGCTGGGCCTGATGACCGTCGAGATCTCGATGATGCACTGGCAGGGCCTGACGGAGCTGAAGCCCGACAGCTATACCCCGCTCGCCCTCATGAACGAGGATCCGCCGGGCGTGCAGGTGAAAGGCGATAGCCCCTACAAGACCGTGAAGGAATTGGCGGACGCCATCAAGGCCACGCCGCACGGCAAGCTGAAGGCGTCCGGCACCGGCCAGGGCGGCATCTGGCACCTCGCGCTCGTCGGCTGGCTGACAGCCATGGGACTGAAGCCCGATCACGTCGCCTGGGTGCCGTCGAACGGTGCAGCGCCGGCCATGCAGGACCTCGCGGCAGGCGGCCTCGACATCGTCACGTGCTCGGTGCCGGAAGCGCGCGCCATCATTGAAGCCGGCAAGGCGCGCAGCCTCGCCGTGATGGCAGCGGAACGCAACCCGGTGTTCAAGGATGTGCCGACGCTGAAAGAGGCGATGGGCATCGACTACACGACGGGTGCCTGGCGCGGCATGTCCGGACCCAAGGGGCTGCCGAAGGAGATCGCCAGCCAGTTGACCGCCGCTTTCAAGAAGGTCAACGAGTCCGCTGAATTCCGCGAGTTCATGGCGAACCGTGGCTTCGGCGTGAAATGGGCCGACGCGGACGGCTTCGCCAAGTTCATGGATGAGGGCAACAAGGCCATGGGTGTCGCGATGAAGGCGGCGGGCCTGGCCAAGGGTTGACGACAGATAAGGCCGAGCCGCGGTTGGGCTCGGCCTCTCCCGAAGGAAACCGGGCATCGATGCAACTCTCCGATCGCGTTACCGGCTTGTTAGTCGTCGGCCTCGGTGCGGCTGCAGCCTATGCCGGGTCGAAGCTGCCGCCGGTACCGGGCCAGCAGGTAGGGCCCAACGTTTTCCCCATGGTCGTCGGCATCGGCATGGTGCTGTGCGGTGCGCTGATCGCGCTTGGTGTCGGCCGGCATTTCGAGGAGGAGGCGCAGGCCGACCTCGCGGCGCACTCGGACGAGGAGGCGCCGCCGCCGGTTCCGTGGTGGATTGCGGGCGCACGCCTTCTGGTGCCGCCGGGACTGCTCGTGTTCTACGCGGTGGCCTCGGACTTTCTTGGATTTCTCATCACCGCCGCGATCATGGTCGCAGTCGCAGCCCGGGCTCTCGGGGCAAGCTGGCTGATCACCGTCGGCATGGCCGTGGCGGCGCCGATTTTTGTGTCTCTGGCTTTCGGCAAGCTCCTGCGCGTGCCGCTGCCGCCGGGCCTGCTGCCCACGCCCTGGTGATGCTCGCATGAACGTCTACGTCGAAGCCTTCGCGCTCGTCATGCAGAAGGATGTGCTGCTGGCCATACTACTGTCGGCGATCTACGGCCTTGTCGTCGGCTCGCTGCCGGGCCTGTCCGCAACCATGGCGACGGCGCTGCTGGTGCCGGTCACGTTTTACCTGTCTCCCATCGCCGCGGTCGCAACCATCATCACCGCGTCGGCGATGGCAATCTTCTCGGGCGACATCCCGGGCGCTCTGCTGCGCATTCCGGGCACGCCGGCGTCGGCGGCCTATACCGACGAAGCCTACGCCATGACGCGCAAGGGTCAGCCGGAGCTTGCGCTCGGTATCGGCCTCTGGTTCAGCGCACTGGGCGGCATCGCCGGCACCTTGTCCCTCATGCTGCTGGCGCCGCCGCTGGCCGAGATCGCGCTCAGCTTCTCGACCTACGAATATTTCTGGCTCGCCTTCCTTGGCCTCATGTGCGCGACGCTGGTGGCGCGATCCTCGCCCGTCAAAGCCATCGTCAGCATGCTCCTGGGCCTGCTGGTCGCCTGCGTCGGCATCGAGAACCCGGCGGGCACGCCGCGCTTCACGTTCGGCTCGACGGACCTGCTCGGCGGCATCGAGCCTATCCCGGCACTCGTCGGCGTGTTCGCCGTATCCGAGGTCATGCGCGCCATGATGACGGCCGAGCCGCCCAAGCTGCCGCATCGCCGCTTCGGCAGCATCCTCAGGGGCCAACTCGAGCTGACGAAGAAGTACGTGGCGCCGCAGGTGCGCGGCAACATCGTCGGCATCATTATTGGGGTGTTGCCAGGTGCGGGCGCCGACATGGCGGCCTGGGTCAGCTACTCGATGTCCAAGCGCTTCTCCAAGACGCCGGAGAAGTTCGGCACCGGCCATCCGGAAGGTTTGATCGAGGCCGGCGCCAGCAACAACGCGAGCCTCGCGTCGGGCTGGGTGCCGTCCCTGCTGTTCGGCATTCCCGGCGACACCATCACGGCGATTGCCATTGGCGTGCTTTACATGAAAGGCCTCAATCCGGGGCCGACCCTCTTCACCGAGCGCGCCTCCAGCATGTACGCGCTCTACATCATCTTCATCCTGGCCAACATCATCATGATCCCGCTCGGCATCATCATGATCCGCATCGCCAGCAAGGTGCTGCGGGCGCCGCGCTCGGCGATCATGCCCGTGATCGTCCTGCTGTGCGCGGTGGGTTCGTTCGCCATCGGCAATAACCTGTTCGCGGTGCTGACGGTGGCGGCCTTCGGCGTGTTCGGCTTCGTCATGGAGCGGAACGGCTATCCCGTGGCCGCCATGGTGCTCGGCATCGTCATGGGGACGATGGTCGAGCAGAGCTTCGTGACCTCGCTCATCAAATCCGACGGCAGCATCTGGCCGTTCTTCAGCCGGCCGATCGCGTCGATCCTCGCTGCCATGACGATCGCCGCGCTGCTATGGCCGGTCTTCGCGTCCTTGCTGGGCTGGTGGCGCCGGTCGCAGGCGCAAGCCAGCGGCTAACGATCGCGACGTGACAGGCGTCGCGGGGTCAAGGCAAACTGCTATTGAGTGAGCCTCTTGCACGCGGAGACTGAAATGTCGCTTTCCCCCAAGGTTATCGAGACGCTGTCGGCGGTCTCCACGGCCACCGTGACCACGATCCTGCTCAAGAAGGGCCTGCGCAACGTGTGGATGCGCGGCACGCGTCCGCTGGCGCCGGGTCAGCCGAGGCTGGTCGGGCGGGCTTTCACGCTGCGGTTCGTGCCGGCGCGGGAAGATCTGGCGACGCCGGAGTCATGGTCCTCGCCAACGTCCACGCGTGCTGCCATCGAAGCTATGCCCGCCGGGTGCATCGCTGTGGTGGATGCCATGGGCGTGACGGACGCGGGCATCTTCGGCGACATCCTGTGCGCGCGCATGGAGCAGCGCGGCGTGGCGGGTCTTGTCACGGATGGCGTCGTGCGCGATGTGGCCGGTGTGCTCGGCACGAAGTTGCCGGTGTGGTGTCAGGGTGGTGCGGCGCCGCCATCGGTGGCGGGCCTGACGTTCGTCGCCTGGCAGCAGCCGATCGCGTGCGGTGGTGTCGCGGTGTTTCCGGATGACGTTGTGGTGGTGGACGACGATGGCGCCGTGCTGATCCCGGCGGCGCTCGTCGATATGATGGTCGAGCAGGGCCCGGAGCAGGAGCGCATGGAGGCCTGGATCATGCGCGAGGTGGACAAGGGCGCGTCGCTGCCCGGCCTTTATCCGATGAACGCCGAGACCAAGGCACGGTATGAGAAGGACAAGGGCTGAGCTCGGGACGCCTCTCAGCTTTTCTTGCCGTAGTTCAGCAATCCCGGCGGCGCCTTCGGCGGATGCGCGCGGATGGCGTCCTCGTTAGGATCGCAACCCCAGCCCGGTGCGTCGGTCATGACGAGGTGACCGTCCTCGATCTTGGGCAGCGTGTTGAATAGCTCATGATCCCAGGGCAGGCGGTCGATGTCGATCTCCATGATGCGCAGGTTGGGGACTGCGGCGGCGAAGTGCGCATTCTGCATCGTGCACAGGTGGCCGTAGAAGTTGTGCGGTGCGACGTTGACCTCGTGGGCCTCGGCCGCGGCGG
Source organism: uncultured Hyphomicrobiales bacterium (assembly GCA_902826715.1). Lineage (GTDB taxonomy): Bacteria > Pseudomonadota > Alphaproteobacteria > Rhizobiales > Hyphomicrobiaceae > CADEFX01. The sequence goes on from CADEFX010000012.1 coordinate 16,393, forward strand.
CGATCTTCATGGACTGCCATACGCCGTTCCAGGGCGTGTCGACGATGGCGACGTCCATGGCCTGCTCGCGGAAGTAGGGCAGGAACTCGCGCAGGCCGAGCAGCGTCTCGCATGAGGAGATTGGGTGCGGGCTTTGGCGGCGGATGTAGCCGAGCGCTTCTGGGGAGTAGGTGTCGATCTCGATCCAGAACATCTCGATGTCGTTGATCTCGCGCAGGATCTTGAGATAGCCCTCGGTCTTGGCGTTGAAGTTGAGGTCGAGCAGGAGGTCGACATCGGGGCCGGCTCCGTCGCGAATGGCCTCCAGGTGCATGCGCAGATTGCGCAGCACGGCCTTGTCCACGTTCAGCTCGGGATAGAACGGGGCGCCGAAGCCGGGCCGCCAGCCGCGCGGGTTCTTCTGGCCGTCCTCGTAGATGAAGATGTTGGTCTTGAGCGCGGAGAAGCCTTTCTCGCGCACCTCGCGGCCCATGGCCTTCACGCCCTCGAGATCGGTAATGGCCGGCTTGTAGTAGGTTGGATGGTTGATGCGCCAGGTGGCGCAGTGCGACCAATAGAGCCGGATGCGGTCGCGCACCTTGCCGCCGAGCAGCTCGTAGCAGGGCACGCCGAGCGATTTGGCCTTGGCGTCGAGCAGCGCGTTCTCGATGGCGCCCATGGCCTCCGCCACGATGCCACCGGCGGCGGGACGCGTGGCGCAATAGAGCTCGGCATAGATGCGCTCGTGCCCGTTCGGGGACTGGCCAATGACGCGTGGGGCGAGCCGTTCGATGACGGTGCCGACGCCGGGAGAGCCGAAGCCTTCATCGAACTCGCTCCAGCCGGTGATGCCACTGTCCGTGGTCAGCTTGACGAAGTGGTAGTTGCGCCATCCGGCATCGCAGTGCAGCGTCTCGATGCGCTCGACCTTCATCGCCGTGTCCTCCAGATCTGTTGGTTTTTATGGTGTGAGTGTAGCTGTGGTCAGTGCCCCGGCGCCATTGCCATGACCGTCGTGTGGTGCGCCGGCGATCGCGCATTCTCAGCGTCACCCAGGCGAAGGCCGGGGCCCAGATGCCTATCCATTCTCTCTGAGATTGCAGTGAGGCTTCTGGTACCGGCCTTCGCCGGTATGACGTTGTGGAAAGGTCGACGCTCCACACCTGGCCCGGTATTTGCGGTGATGTGGCCGTCTCGTGTGGAGACTATGCCGCCGTTCAAATCTCGTCCTTGCGCCAGCAGGCTACGGTGTGGCCCGGCGAGGTTTCCTCGAGCCGTGGCACCTCGCGCTTGCAGATGTCCGTCGCGTGGGGGCAGCGCGTGTGGAAGACACATCCGGAGGGCGGATTGGCGGGGCTCGGCAGCTCGCCCGACAGTACGATGCGCGCCCGCTTGGCATCCGGATCGGGCACCGGCGTCGCCGAGAGCAGGGCGCGCGTGTAGGGATGCCGCGGCCGGGCGTACAGCTCGCGCGCGGGCGCCAGCTCGACGATGCGCCCGAGATACAGCACGATGACGCGGTCGCTCAGGTATTCGACGATCGACAGGTCGTGCGAGACGAACAGCATCGTCAGGCCGTGCCGCCGCCGCAGATCCGCCAGAAGGTTGACGATTTGCGCCTGCACGGACACATCGAGCGCCGACACGGGCTCGTCGGCGACGATGAAATCGGGATTCGACGCCAGCGCCCGGGCGATGCTGATGCGCTGCCGCTGTCCGCCGGAGAACTGGTGCGGGAAGCGGTTCAAGTGGTCGGGACCGAGGCCGACTTCAGACAACAGCTCCACGACACGGGGGCGCCGCTGCGGGCCAGATGCCAGGCCGTGTATGTCGAGGATGTCGCCGATGATGTCCTCGACGCGCTTGCGCGGATCGAGGCTGGCATAGGGATCCTGGAACACGATCTGCATGTGCCGGCGCAATTTGCGCAACGCGCCGGCCGGGACCGTGCCGATGTCGTCGCCGCGGAACCGCACCGTGCCGCGCGTCGGCTCGACGAGGCGCAGCAGCGTGCGGCCTATCGTGCTCTTGCCGGAGCCCGACTCGCCGACGAGGCCCATGACCTCGCCCGGCGCGATGCTGAAGCTCACATCCTCGACGGCGCGGATGGGCGGAGCAGCCCAGGTGAACAGCCCGCGCTTGGCGGCGAAATGGCGGGTCAGGTTTTCGACCTCGACGAGGGGCGCGGTCACAGCTCGCTCCATCGCAAACAGCGGGAGCGACGGCCGTCACCCGCGTCGGCCAGGGCCGGGACTTCGACGCGGCACGCAGGTTGTGCCATGTCGCAGCGCGGCTCGAAGGGACAGCCCGGCGGCAGATTGAGCGGGCTCGGCACCTGCCCGCTGATGGCGCGCAACGGCGGCCGGTCCTGGCTGTCGAGAGCGGACACGCCGCTCTCGGGCATCGAGGCCAGCAGCCCCCGGGTATAGGGATGGCGCGGCCGCCGGAAGATGGCGCGCACGTCGCCTTCCTCCATGATGCGGCCGGCATAGAGCACGATCACGCGATCGGCCAGCTCGGCGACGATGCCGAGGTTGTGCGTGATGAACATCATGCTGAGCGGCCGCTGCGGATCCTTGCCGAGGGCGCGCAGCAGGTCGAGGATCTGCGCCTGGATGGTGACGTCGAGGGCGGTGGTTGGCTCGTCGGCAATGAGCAGCACAGGGTCGCAGGCCAGCGCCATGGCGATCATGGCGCGCTGGCGCATGCCGCCGGAGAGCTGGTGCGGGAAGTCGTCGACGCGGCGCCCGGCATCGGGGATGCCCACCTGCTCGAGCAGGCGCACCGCCTCGGCACGGACCTTGTTGCTGGGCAGGGCGCGGTGGCGGCGGATGGCCTCGCCGATCTGCTCGCCGACCGAGTAGACCGGATTGAGGCTCGTCATCGGCTCCTGAAAGATCATGGCGATCTCGTTGCCGCGCACGCCCTGCATCCCGTAATCGTCGAGCTGCACGAGGTCGCGACGCGTGCCGTCGCGGCCGGTGAACAGGATCGAGCCGGCGGTGATGCGGCCTGCGGGCTTTGGGACAAGGCCGAGGATCGACAGCCCGGTCATCGATTTGCCGGAGCCCGACTCGCCGACGACCGCAACCGTTTCGCCGTGCCTGATCGCAAACGACACGCCGGCCACCGCTGTGAACGGTCCGTCGACCGTGTCAAAGCACGTCTCCAGCTCGCGCACGTCGATGAGCGGCGTGGCATCGGTTGCGGGCGGCACCGTTGCTGTGCCGCGCGGACGGATCAGCGCACCGATGAGCGTGGTATGTGGGGCGAGCGCCGTGAGGCGTGGATCGAAGGCGTCGCGCAGGGCGTCGCAGAGGCGGTTTACGGCCAGGATAGTCAGCACGAGCGCAGCGCACGGCCAGAGCAGCAGCAGCCAGTTCTGCTCCATGGTGGCGCGGGCGCCGCGGATCATGAGGCCCCACGACGGTGTGGGCGGCACGACGCCGAGGCCCAGAAAGCTCAGACCGGACTCGATGACGATGGCTGCGCCGACCGTCAGCGAGAACTGCACCAGGATCGGCGGGAAGACGTTGGGCAGGATCGTGCGGCTGAGGACGCGCAACGGCGTGGCGCCGGAGGCGCGCGCCGCCTCCACGTATTCGAGGTGGCGCGCCGACAGCACCTCGCCGAAGGTCACGCGCGCATAGCCCGGCGCATAGAGAATCGAGAGTGCGAAGATGAGCGTCCCGGCTCCGGGGCCGGCGAGGGTGACGATGAGAAGCGCCAGCAGAATGGGCGGGAAGGAGAGGATGACATCGGTGAGACGCACGGTGAGCAACTCTGCGATGCCGCCGAAGTAGCCGCCGATCAGGCCGATCGAAACGCCGATGAGGCCGCCGATCAGCGCCGACATCAGGGCTACGGCCAGCGACGCGCGTGCACCCCACAGCAGACGCGAGAGCACGTCACGCCCGAACTCGTCCTGGCCGAGCCAATGCTGTGCGGAAGGCGCCGTGAGACGAGCGCCGACGTCCATGCGCACAGGGTCATAGGGAGCGATGAGGGGCGCCAGCAGTGCCAGTAGGATCAGGAGAGCAACGAACGCCAGCGGCCAGCCGATCCGGCGCCAGGGAAGTTGGGCGAGGCTTCCCAGCATCCGGTCACCCGTGCCGCACGCGCGGATCGAGCACCGCGTAGAGAAGATCGACGGCGAGGTTCAGCAGCACGAAGAGGGCACAGATCACGAGCACGATGCCTTGGACTTCCGGATAGTCGCGCTGTTCCACGGCGCGCACGAGGAAGCCAGACAGACCGGGCCAGTTGAAGACGTACTCCACGAGCACGGTGCCGCCAAGCAGCGTGCCCATATGCAACCCGACGACGGTGAGGACCGGGCCCAACGCATTGCGCACAACGTGTTTGCGGATGACCTGGTTCTCGGGGAGGCCTTTGGCGCGTGCGGTGCGCACCCAATCGCGGCTCTGCATCTCGAGCGTCGTCGTGCGCACCATGCGGAACACGACGGCCGACAAGCCCAAGGCAATGGTGATCGCCGGCATCAGCAGAATCTTGAGATGCGTGAACGGGTCCGTGGTGAAGGGAGTGAAGCCGCCCGCCGGCACCCATCTCAGCTTCTGCGCGAACACCAGCACCAGCAGCGTGCCGATCACGAACACCGGCACCGACATGAGGAAGCTCGACAGCGTGGACAGTGCCCGGTCGAGGGGGCGGCCGCGGCGGAGTGCGGCAGCGACCCCCAAGGGCAGACCGATCAGGATCGAAAGGATCGTTGCCGCGATTACCAGCTCCAGCGTGCGCGGCAGACGGCGCACGATCTCCTCCATCACCGGCCGGTCGTCCTGCATGGAATTGCCGAGATCGAAGCGCGCGAGGCCGCGCAGGAAGGCGCCGTACTGCTCCAGCATCGGCTTTTCGAGGCCCAGGCGTTCACGCAGCTCTGCCACCGCTGCCGGATCGGGTGCGACACCGCCGCTCGACAATAGCATCTCGGCTGGATCGCCAGGGATGAGGCGCAGCACGGCGAAGATGAGGGTCGCCACCAGCCAGATGAGGACGAGCGATACACCAAGGCGGCGGAGCAGGTAGGCCATGCAGGTACCGGGGTTGCTCGTTAGGAAAACAGAGCGTCCTCTCTCCCCATGCCCACTATCCGGCATGGGGAGAGGGTTAGGGTTAGGGGCAGGTTCTTGTTCTGAGTATGGTGCGGCCCCTCACCGCACGCTGGCGGCATGTCTGCGACATGACCCTCTCCCCGCTTGCGGGGAGAGGGAGAAGTCACCCAAATGCCAGATCCTCAAGCGTGATGCCGGAGAAGAAGGTCAAGGCGCCCGGCAGGTTCTTGAAGCCTTTGCCGGACTTCTTGAGGCCGTAGCCCTGCGAGCGCCAGGCGAGGCCGACAAAGGCCGCGTCGGCGAGCGCAACGGTTTCGAGCTCGCGATAGATGGCCTTGCGCTTCTCCACGTCGAATTCGGCGCGGCCTTTGTCCAGCAGCTCGTCCACCTTGGGATTGGAATAGCCGAACGAGCGCGCATACGAGGCCGTCTGCCCGCCGGCGAGCTGCGATGTCAACGCATCCGGATCGTTGAAGTCACCGGCCGTGCCATTGACGGAAAACTCGTACTGGCCGCGATTGCCGAGGTTCACGCGCGAGGCCCAATCGGGCACGGCGAGCGTCACCTCGATGCCGATGGGTTTGAGGCTTTGCTGAACGACCTCGGCTGCGTCCTTGTGCATGCCGTAGGTGCTGGTCGCAAGCAGCGTGGTCTTGAACCCGTTCGGCTGTCCGCCTTCGGTGAGCGCCTTCCTGGCCTTCTCCAGATTCATGCTCCAGTGATTGGCGCCGGACTCGTTCCAGTAGGGCGTGCCCTTGGCAAACGGAAGGCCGGCGAGCGGTGAGCCGCGGCCGAAGAACGCGGCCTTGACGATGTCGTCGCGGTTGATGGCGTAGGCGGCGGCCTCGCGCAGCTTGGCGTTGATGAAGGGCCCCTGCTGCATGTTGAAGACGAGATAGAGGAACGGGCCATCGAGCGTGTCGAGCGTGAGGTTGGGGTTTTTCTCTATCGCCGACATATTCTGCCACGGGATGTATTCCGAAATGTCGACATCGCCGGATTCGAGCGCGGCCACCCGCAAGCTCTCATCCTGATAGGCGATGAAGCGCAGCTTCTTGGTTGCCGGCTTGCCCTTGCGATAGTAGCCGTCGAAGGCCTCGAGATCGATGCGCGTGCCGCGCTCCATGTCGGTGATGCGGTAGGGTCCGGCGCCGGCCGGATTGGCCTCCGTGGACTTGGGCGAGATGATCGGCATGTGCGGGCTGGCGAGAAGGTATGGCCATGTCGCCGACGGTTGCTTCATGACGAAGCGAACGGTACGCGCGTCCGGGGTCTCGATTCTGTCGAGGAGGGCGTTGACGCGCGCGCGGAAATAGGCGGAAGACTTTTCATCCGCCATCATCGCGAAGCTTTTCTGGACGGCCTCGGCGTTGACCGGCTCGCCATCGTGAAATTTCGCGCCCTCGCGCAACGTGGCAACCCATGCCGTGGTGCCATCCTGCTTCCAAGATTCGGCGAGTTCGCCGCGCAACTCGCCCTTGGCATCGTAGCCCAAGAGCCCGCGCATCGTCTGCAGCTTGACTGTCACCGCCGCCGTGCCTGTGTTAGCCCAGGGCCGGAGCGAAGGCGGATAGCTCGACAGCGCGAAGACGATAGTGTCTTTCGCCTGCGCACGTGCCGGGCTCATCAACATGGGCCCTGCAAGCGCTGTGGCCGCCGCGCCCTGCATCAGCCGGCGGCGCGACACGAGATGGCGAGAAACTGTGTCGTTGGTGATGCGAGACATGACGGATCCTTTTGTTGTTCAGTCTGCGAGTTTGTATACGCTGCGTGCGGTGTCGATGGAGATGCGACTCTCGCGCAAGTCCTGGCGCACGGCATCGCGATCGCGCTTGGCGGGATCGCCGTAACCGCCGGCGCCGGGCGTGGTGATGTAGACGCGCTGGCCTGAGTGCAGCACGGCGCGTGCCTTGGCGGGAAACTGCACGCCGTCGTCGAAGTCGAAGCGGGCGCCGCCGCCGTCGTGTCCGCCGAATAATCCCCACGGTCCGGTCTTGAAGCGGGAGCCATGGATGTAGGTGCGGCACTCGTGGTCCTCGATGCGCACCTGGCGGAACAGGCCCATGCCGCCGCGATGCTTTCCGGCTCCGCCCGAGCCGTCGACCAGCTCGTAGCGCTCCAGCACGAGCGGATATTCGGTTTCCAGTGCCTCGACCGGCAGGTTCGAGGTGTTGGTCAGATGCACGTGCACGCCGTCGAGGCCGTCCTTGGCCGCGCGCGCGCCGAAGCCGCCGCCGATGGTCTCGAGATAGACGTAGAACTCACCCGTGCGCGGATTGACGCCGGTAAAGGTGGAATTGGTACAGGCGCCGTTGCAGGCCGCCACGATGCGATCGGGTAGCGCGGGGGCCAGGGCCCCGAATATGAGATCGACGACGCGCTGGCCCGTGTGCAGGCGCGAGTTCACGGCGGCCGGCGGGGCCGCATTGAGGATGGTGCCCTTCTCGGCGGTGACGTGAATGGGCCGGAACAGGCCGGCGTTGGGCGGGATCTCGGGCCCGATCAATGTCTTGATGGCATAGTAGACGGTCGCCAGCAGGCCGGTTTCGACGAGATTGATGCCGGCACGCACCTGCGGCGGAGCCTCGAAAACGAGGTGGATCTCGTCGTCCCTGACCTCGATGCGGGTCTTGAACGTAAGCGAGCCGTCGAGCTCGTTGCTCTCGTAGACGTCCTCGAACGTATAGACGCCGGAGGGAATGGTGCGGATGCCCGCGCGAGTGAGACGTTCCGCGTAGTCGAGAAGCGCATCGCCGGCCGCCAGCAGCAGATCCTTGCCGTAGCGCTCGCAGAGGTGCTTGAAACGCTCGACGCCCTGACGGTTGGCTGCCATCTGTGCGCGCAAATCATTCAGGCGCTCGCGCGGCACCTGCAAGTTGAGCAATACGAGATCGAGGATGTCCTGTACCAGCTTGCCTTCGCGGTAGAGCCGCACCGGCGGAATGCGAATGCCTTCCTGGAAGATGTGCGCATGGCTGCGGTCGACGAAATCGGCGTGATGGGCGGTGTTGGTGGCCCAGGCCACAAGCTCACCCTTGTAGAAGATGGGCTCTGCAAGAACGATATCGGGCAGATGTGTGCCACCACCGGTATACGCGTCGTTCCCCATGAAGACGTCGCCTTCGCGGATCTCCCTCATGTCGAAGCGCTTGGCGATCTCGTCGACCACGCCGATCAGCGAGCCCAGATGGATTGGGATGTGCGACGCCTGGCACAGCGTCCGGCCCTTGGCGTCGAACAGGCACGTCGAGCTGTCGCGCCGCTCCTTGATGTTGGTCGAGTAGGAGGCGCGCACCAGCGTCTCGCCCATCTCCTCGACGATGGAGGCAAGCGCGTTGCCGATGACCTCGACGGTGATGGGATCGATCGGTCCGGAGAAGGCCGTCTTGGGAGCAGAAACAACCGCGCTCATCGCTGTCTAGCCCTCGACGATGATGTTCAGGTAGGGATCGACGGCTGCCGTCTGCCCCGGAAGAACCACGGTGGTGGCGTCCATCTGCTCGACGATGGCAGGGCCGGTAATGCGATGTCCCGGGCCCAGCTTCTCGCGATCGTAAACCGGGCAGGAAACGAAGCTGGACGCCTCGGCCAGCCACACATCGCGCCTGGCCATGAGGGCCGTGTCCAGCGGCGTGGTCGCAGCAGGCTGGTCCCGAAGCTCGGCCTGACGCACCGCGCCCGTCGCTTCGATGCGGAAGGTCACCGCCTGCATCGGCTCCTCCGGCGCGATGTAGCCATACATTTGCTTGTGGGCCTGCTCGAAGCTTTCGCGCAGAGCACCGAGCAGAGCTTCGCCATCCAGGTTGTCCGGCATCGCGATTGGCAGCTCGTAGTTCTGTCCGGCGTAGCGCATGTCGATGGTGCGGCTCATGCGACGGTCATTGGCGGGGATGTTTTCTGCCGTGAACCAAGCTTGCGCCCGCCTGTCGAGATCTGAGAACACCTCCGCCATGGCGCCAAGCGTATCCGGTGTCACCGGCATCAGGCGTGTCTGCGCATAGTTGGTCTGCAGGTCCGTCATCAGCAGGCCGAGGGCGCACAGGATGCCTGGATTGCGCGGCACCAGCACGCGTGGAATTTCCAGCTCGCGTGCGAGGCGTGCGGAGTGCAGTGGACCAGCGCCGCCGAACGCGACGAGCGTGTACTCGCGCGGGTCGTGCCCGCGCTGCACCGACACGAGGCGGATCGCCTTTGCCATGTTGGCCGTGACGACGCTGAGGATGCCCTGTGCCGTCGCCATGACGTCGAGCCCCAGGCGCCCGGCCAGCTCGCTGACGGCGGCCTTTGCTTTCGCCTGATCGATCTTCATGCGGCCGCCGAGCAGATACTGCGGATTGAGCGTCTGCAGCACCACGTTGGCGTCGGTGACCGTAGGCTCGATGTTGCCGAGGCCATAGCACACGGGTCCAGGCGCACCGCCAGCGCTGCGGGGGCCGACCTTCAGGTGCCCACCAGCATCGAGATAGGCGATGGAGCCGCCGCCGGCACCCACCGTATGGATGTCGAGCATCGGCGTCTTCAGCGGATAGCCGTGCACCTCCATCTCGCCGGCGAGTTTCGGCCGGCCGTTCTCGATGAGGGCAACGTCCGTTGACGTGCCGCCCATGTCGAAGGTGATAATGTTGGGAAAGCCCGACAGTGCGCCGACCTTCATGGCGCCAACGACACCTGTGGCAGGACCCGACAGCACCGTCCGCACGGCGTGATCGCGGGCGGTGGCAAACGACATGACGCCGCCGTTCGATTGCGTGATGTGTCTTGGCCCTTTGAGGCCGGCTTCGTCGAGGCGCGGCCCGAGGCGCTCGATGTATTTGGCCATAACGGGGCCGAGGTAGGCATTGACGACAGCGGTGGACAGCCGCTCGAACTCGCGGAACTCCGGCGCGACCTCATGCGAGCAGGTGACGAAGGCGTCGGGAAATTCCTCGGCCAGAATCTCGCGCACGCGCGCCTCGTGACGCGCATCGATGTACGAGTAGAGGAACGTCACGGCGACTGATTGCACGCCTGCTGCCTTCAAGTCGCGCGCGGCCGCCCGCACCGCGTCTTCATCGAGCGGCTTCTCGACACGGCCGTCGTGGCGCAGGCGCTCAGGCACTTCCTTCCTGAGATCGCGGGTGACGAGGACGGCCGGCTTATCGCATTGCAGATCGTAAAGATGGGGCCGCCGCTGCCGGCCGATCTCCAGCAGATCACGAAAGCCGTCCGTCGTAATGAGGCCGGTCTTAACACCGCGATGCTGGATCAGCGCGTTGGTCGCGACGGTCGTGCCGTGGCCAAAGGAGATCACATCCTTGGCGGTCGCGCCGGCGGACTTCTCCAAGCCTTCCGTCACGCCGCCGGCGATGGCGCGGGACGGATCATCCGGCGTGCTTGGAACCTTCCACACGCGAATGGCTCCGCCGTCGGCCTCAACGAGGCAGATGTCAGTGAATGTGCCGCCTGAATCGACGCCGACGCGCCACCCTGTCATGCCGTCATGTCTCCTAGCGCGTCCGTGCGGTTATGTATCACTTTCGATCGAGGTTAGCGCAGGTATCCAAAGGCCCCGGCTGTGGCCTGTCAACACAGTATGGGGCGCCGGTGCGTGAGGAACGCCCTTGGCGACCGATTCCATGGTTTGACGATGGCAATTGCGCCCAATCCGCGGGCACACTGCCGTAAAGGGCGCAGGATGCCGCCTACAGTTCGGGCGGGCGTCGTGGGATCAATCGTGCAGTGCGGCCGGGTGCGCCTGGGCCTTGTGGCTCACGCCCGTGTTGCCGCCGGATAGCCGGTCCACATAGGCGATGCCGACCGCCGACAGGATGAACGTCACGTGGATGATCGTCTGCCACATGATGCCTGCCTCGGTGTAGGTCGATGTCGGTTTGCCGAGATTGCCCGCTTCGATGAAGGTCCGCAGGAGGTGGATCGACGAGATGCCGATGATGGCCATGGCGAGCTTGATCTTCAGCACGCTGGCGTTGACGTGATCGAGCCATTCGGGCTGGTCGGGGTGCCCCTGCAGGCGCAGTCTTGACACGAACGTCTCGTAGCCGCCGACGATAACCATCACGAGCAGGTTGGAGATCATGACGACGTCGATGAGGCCCAGGACGATCAGCATGATCTGCTGCTCCGAGACCGTCGCGGCGTGCGAGATCAGGTGCCAAAGCTCTTTCAGGAACAGGACAACATAAACGCCCTGGGCGACAATGAGGCCCAAATAGAGAGGAAGCTGCAACCATCGGGAGCCGAAAATGAGCTGAGGGATGGGACGCAGCGGGCGCAGGGACGTGGATGTCTGTGTCATGGTCCGGTCAGATACGGAGGGGGAGCCCGCACTTCAAGGCGTGGAGCCGCGACTTCTAGGGAAAGGACCCGAATGAGTCCAGCGGCGGGTGCTGCATGCGGCGCCACGTCAGCCTCGTATTGATACGGACCAATCTTCCCAGGCGTTCCCAGTAGGAAACGCTGACATGGAGGCTGCCTTTAGCGATAGGCAGGGGCGGCGATGCTCTCGGTCATGACGTTGATGCACGCCGGCTTGCCGCTGGCGATGGCGCGTTCGATGGCGCCGGGCAGGTTCTCGGTCTTGTCGACCATCTCCCCGTAGCCTCCAAGCGCAGTCACGACCTGATCATAGCGCGTGGGCAGCAGCGCGCAGCCGTGCATGCGATCGCGGCCATAGTCGCGGAGCTGGATCTGGCTCTCGGCGTTCCACGACGAGTCCGTGCCTACGATCGCCACGAACGGCAGGTTGTGCCGCACGGCCGTGTCGAACTCCGACATATGGAAGCCGAACGTGCCGTCGCCCAGCACGGCGATGACGGGTGCCTTCTTCTCGTAGCTGCGCGCGGCAATAGCAAACGGCAGTGCGGAGCCAATGGCGCCGGCGATGCCGTTGATGAGGCGCCGCTCGGCCTTGAGCATCGCCTGGCCCCATTGCGAGAACTCGCCGCCATCACAAATGAGCACCGTGTCGGGATCGCGGTCCGCGATGGGACGGAGCGCGCGGAACACCTCCGCCGGATGCAGTTTGCCGGGCGTCTGCGATTTGAGCTCGGCCCACGCTTTCGGCCGCCCATCGATGGCGGTATGCACCTCGGTGTGCCAGCCGCGGTCGCGCGGCGTTCGCTTTGCCGACCGCTGGATCAGCGCATCGATGGCCGGCACCGCATCGGCAACACACGCGAGTGCGATCGAGCCACCCTTCTCCTTCACCGCGCGCTCGACGAGCAGGCCCTCCGGATCGACGACGATGAGTTTGCAGGAGGGATCGAGTGCCGTTTCCGCGCCCCAGTGCAACGTAAAATCGAGCGGCTTGCCCAGCAGCACGATAAGATCCGCGCGCTTCAGAATGCTGGCGTACGTGCCGAGCGTCGCATCGCGCAATCCGCGCACACTCTCCATGATGACGACTGGGGCGCCGGTCGCCGCCTCCAGCTTGGCGACGAGGGCGCGGCCACCGGTGTGGGCCAGTTGCGGGCCGGCCAGCAGCAATGGCCGCTTTGCCGCAGCAACAGCATCGAGGATGGCATCGGCCGCCGCATCGGCGAGCGCGACCACGCGCGGCGCGTATTTCTTGTCGGGCCACGCGATGGCGTTGGCCTCGACGTTTTCATCGAGGAGGTCGGACGGCAAGCTGACATGCACCGGTCCGGGGCGCCCGGTCGTCGCGATGCGGACGGCCTCCGCCATGTCGCGTCCGAGGTTGGCGGCGGACGTGGACGTCCAAGACGCCTTGGTCACGGGCGCGGCCATGTCGGCCTGGCGGATTTCCTGGAAGCCGCCGCGTCCGAGCTCGCTCGTCATGGCGTGGCCGGAGAGCAGGACCATGGGCGACTCCGCCGCGAGCGCCGTATACAGGGCCCCCACCGCATTGGCGTGCCCCGGCCCGCCCGTCACCATGGCGATGCCGGCCTCGCCGGTGAGCCGGCCCCAGGCGTCGGCCATGTGCACGGTGGCCGCCTCATGGCGGACGTGGATGAGCTCGAGCTTGGTCTCCAACGCCGCATCGAAGATCGACATGATGTGGTTGCCGGACAGCGTAAAGACCTTGGTCGTTCCCAGTTGCTCCAGAGAGCGCGCAACAATGTCGGCCCCTCTCAGGGTTTTGCTCATAGTGCGTTTCCTTCCAGGGGTGGCGCCAATGCGGCCGCGCTGCAGACAAGGCGAGCATCTTGCGAGTATCGTGACGCCCTGCTGACGCTGTCAAGGTATGGGCCATCCGCGTGAATCAGGGTCGGCGTGCGTTCTAGGCCACGGTGCGGGTATCGGCAGAGTGCCGGGGCGATAGACCAATCATGAACGCTTTGAAGAACACTGCACCGGCGATACGGCGACCTTCCAGAAATTTCGCCGACGATGGAGGCGGCGGCATAGATGGACGCACACCGGGCGAGTGATGGCCGACAAGCGGCTGCAACCCGAGCTTGCTCAGGACGGGAGCGTCGCCTGAGGCCGTCAAAGGGCAGGAGGCCGTTGTGCGGAACAGCCGCCTCAGGGAGTTTCACAACCATGGGCACGGCGACTGTGTATGTCGCGGGACCGCATGTGCGGAGACAGTGGCATCGCATGGCCGGGTCATCTAAAATCTTTGAAGCCGGTGGCTGAAAGTGGCACAGGCTCCTGAGCCAAGTGTTGCTCTATCATGACGACGTACCGGTACATCAAGCCGTTGAAAGGCTGCTGTCATGCATCCCAATCCGGAAGACTACGCCTACGACCTCGAGGAGACTCTCGGTGCCGTCGTGGGTGTCAGAACGCTTATTCCGCCTGACGCCTTCACGGCCGATACGCTCGGCACGGAGCGGCTGGGCAATGGTGTGCTGATCCGCAAGAACGGCGTCGTGCTGACGATCGGTTATCTCGTGACGGAGGCGGAGACCGTGTGGCTAAGCTTCGGCGATCGCGTCGTGCCGGGGCACGTGCTGGGCTTCGATCAAGTGACGGGCTTCGGGCTCGTGCAAGCGCTCGCGCGCCTGGATGTGTCTTGCTTGCCTTTGGGCGACTCCGACACGGTAAAGGTCGGTGAGGATGTGGTTGTTGCCGGTGGCGGGGGAAGGCAGGCAGCCATTGCCGCGCGCATCGTCGCCAAGCAGGAGTTTGCCGGTTACTGGGAGTATCTGCTCGACGAGGCTCTTTTTACCGCGCCGGGTCACCCGCATTGGGGCGGGACGGCGCTGATCGGGCCTGCTGGCGACCTCTTGGGCATCGGATCGCTGCAGGTGCAGCATCAGGTGCGCGAGTCGGCACAACCGGCAAACCTCAACATGATCGTGCCCATCAATCTGTTAAAACCTATCCTTGAGGACATCATGACTCAGGGCAGGGCCAAGCGTCCGCCGCGTCCATGGCTTGGGTTCTATGCCAGCGAGATCGGCAACCGCATCGTCATAACCGGCCTTGCGAGCCGCGGCCCGGCGCAGGAGGCTGACCTGAGGCCGGGCGATATCGTGATGTCGATCAAGGGGAGCAAGGTGACGACACTGTCGAGCTTGTTCCGGACGATCTGGTCGGTGGGGCCGGCTGGCGCCGACATCCCCATGAAGATCTTTCGCGATGGCAGCACCTTCGAACTGGGTGTAACGTCAGCCGACCGCAACAGCTTTTTGAAAGGTCCGGTGCTGCATTGAAACAGGCCTTGATGGAGTTTGGCTGCTGGCGAAGCGCGCTCGGCACGCGCGGGTGGCCAACGGCGGGGAGGAAACGATGAGCACCGTGTCTGTTCTCAAGGTGAAGCCGGTCCGCCAATCCGTTTCGGCGACCGAGTGGGAGGCCCGCGTTAATCTGGCGGCCTGCTATCGCCTCTGCGATCACTACGACATGTCGGACATGATCTACACGCACATCAGCGCGCGCGTGCCAGACGAGAGCAATCGCTTCCTGCTCAATCCGCACGGGATGCTGTTCGATGAGATGACGGCATCGTGCTTCCTCAAGGTCGATCTTGACGGCAACGTCGTCTACAAGCCGGAGCTTGAGCAGGGATATGGTTTGCACCCGGCCGGCTTTGTCATTCACAGCGCCATCTATAAGGCCCGCGCCGATGTGATGGCGGTGATGCACACCCATACCATCCCCGGCATGGCGGTATCCTCCCTGAAGTGTGGGCTTCTGCCATTGACGCAGACGTCACATCGCTTCTATTCGCGTGTTGCCTATCATGATTTCAACGGCCCTGAGCGCGATCTGGGTGAGCGTGAGAAGCTGGCGCAGCACCTCGGCAGCTACGACGTAATGATCCTGCGTAATCATGGCCTGCTCACCGTGGGCCCTAGCGTGCAGGAAACGTTCAACCGCATGTATGGCCTGGAGCGCTCGTGCCGGGCGCAACTCGCGGCCATGGCCTGCAACACCGAGCTCAACGTTCTCACCGACGAGATCGTCGACAAGTCCGTGGCCATGTACCAACCGGGTGTCGTGCGCCCATACGGTCTGCTGGAATGGCACGGCCTGCTGCGCATGCTCGATCGCAAAGACGCGTCCTATCGCGAATAGGACGGCACGATTTTCGCCCTTCGACTTAACCCGAGCAGAGAGACATCCGACATGGCAAAAACGACGCCTCCCAACCCCGCCCGCGAAACGGTCCGCAAGGTTGCGCCGAAGCTCATCGATCTCACCGAGAAGGTGCTGTTCGGCGACGTGTGGGAGCGCTCCGAGTTGTCAAAGCGCGACCGCAGCCTGATCACGGTGGCGACGCTGGTGGCGCTCAATCGGACGGAGCAGCTTACCGGGCATCTTGGCCGGGCGCTTGATAACGGCGTGACCAAAGAGGAGATCGGCGAGCTGATCACGCATCTGGGCTTTTATGCCGGCTGGCCGTGCTCCATGTCGGCAGCGCTGGTCGCCACTGACGTGTTCGCGAAGCGGGACTAGGCGGAGACCCCGATGCAACTCGGATTCATCGGCCTGGGCATGATGGGCGCCAGCATGGCGGCCAATCTGCAGAAGGCTGGACACAAGCTCGTCGTAAACGACGTCCGTCGTGAGGCGGCGGACATTCATATTGCTAACAGCGCCAAATGGGCGGCGAGCCCGGCGGAGCTGGCCACACAGTGCGATGTGATCTTCCTGTCGTTGCCCGGACCGCCGGAGGTGGAAGCCGTGGCGTTGGGGGAGAGCGGACTTCTGGGCGGATTGAAACGCGGAGCGGCCGTGTTCGATCTGTCCACCAACTCGCCGACGCTGGTGCGCAAGATTCACGCCGTCTACGCTGAGAAGGGCGTGCAGATGATGGATGCACCGGTCAGTGGCGGTCCGCATGGGGCGCGGTCGGGGCGGATGGCCATCTGGGTCGGCGGCGACAAGGCGACCTTCGACAAGTACAAGCCACTGCTCGATGCTATGGGCGATCAGGCCCGTTACATCGGTGAGATCGGTGCCGGGGCGGTGGCCAAGCTCGTGCACAATTGCGCAGGCTATTGCATCCAGACGGCGTTGTCGGAGGTCTTCACCATGGGTGTCAAAGCGGGCGTTCCGCCGCTGGCGCTGTGGGAGGCGGTGCGCGGCGGAGCCCAGGGACGGCGCCGGACATTCGACGGGCTGATCGACCAGTTCCTTGTCAATAAGTACGAGCCGGCGGCGTTCGCGCTCAAGCTCGCGCATAAGGACATGACGCTGGCGACGCAGCTCGGGCGCGAGATCGGCGTACCCATGCGGGTCGCCAATACCGCCATGGCGGAGATGACGGAAGCGCTCAATCGCGGCTGGGACAAGCAGGACTCGCGCTCCCCCATGAAGCTGCAGATCGAGCGCGCCGGCGTGAAGATCGAGGTTGATCGGCAAAAGATCGCCGAGGTTTTCGACCGCGATCCGCCGTTCAAGGGTTGATGGAACACGCGTCTATGTTGAACGAATGGGCCGCATGAGCGGCCCATTTGCTTATCCGATCACGCGCACCGGCTTGCCCGTCGCAGATGTTGCAATGAGCGCATCGATCAGGCGATGCACCTTCAAGGCTTCAGTACCGGTGACGCGCGGGGCGCGGCGCGTCGCGATGGCGTCAAGGAAATCAATCCAGACGCTGCGATGGTAGTCGTGCGGGAAGGCCATGGGATCGGCTCCGGTGCCGCCGGCCGAACCGTCGGCGACGTGCTCCTCTCGCGTGCCGTCCTGCCATTGCACGACAAGCGATGTGCCGGCGAGAGACGCCGTGCCCTTCTCGCCGACGAGATCGATGCGTTCGGCGAAGCCCGGATAGGCCGTCGTCGTCGCGTCGATGACGCCGATGGCACCATTGCCATAGCGCACGGCGGCCGCTGCCGTGTCCTCCGTCTCCATGTGATGCACGGGCGAGGTGATCGCGTAGCCGCTCACTTCCGCGATGGGGCCGGCCAGCGACATCATCAGGTCGAGCGTGTGAATGCCCTGCGTGATCAGCACGCCGCCGCCGTCACGCGCACGCGCGCCGCGTCCGGGTTCGTCATAGTAGCTCTGCGGGCGCCACAGGCGGATCGACGTGGAGCAGTTCACGAGTGCGCCGAGGCGGCCGTCATCGATGATCGTCTTCAGTCGCTCGGCGGCAGGGCGGAAGCGATGCTGCAGCACCACGCCCAGCGTAACGCTGGCCTGCGCGGCGCAATCAACCAGTACCTGCGCCCGGCTCGTGGTGATTTCCAGCGGCTTTTCGAGCAGGATGTGCTTGCCCGCGGCCGCCGCTTTCTGCACCAGATCGAGGTGCGTATTGGGGGGCGACAAGATCGCGACGGCATTGATTGCGCGATCGGCGAGCAGAGCATCGAGGCCATCGGCGAATGCGAAAGGATAGGCTTTGCCGAAGGCCTCGCGCCGCTGCGTACTGGGGCTCCAGGCCACGACATCGACTCGATCCCTGAGATCGAGCAGGCTCTTGGCATGGGGAGCGACCGCCATGCCAAGGCCGATGAGGGCCACACGCTGCTTTGCCATCTGCAAGAGCCCCAGCCCGCACCGCCTACTTCTTCGCGATCTTGTCGATCTCGGCGATCTCCTCCGCCGTCAGCGCCCAATCGACCGCCTTGATGTTGGCGTCGATCTGCTCCGGCCTGGTTGCGCCGGCGATGACACTTGCTACCGCGGGGCGCGCCGCAAGCCAGCTGAAAGCCAGCTCCAGCAGCGTGTGGCCGCGCTGATCGGCAAACGTCTGCAGCTTCTCGATGATCGGCCAATTTGCATCCGTGACGTAGCGATCGGCGAGACGCTGCGTGTTGGTGAGGCGCGCACCTTGCGGCATGGGCGCGTTGCGCTTGTACTTGCCGGTCAGCATGCCGGAGGCCAGCGGGAAGAACGGCAGGAGGCTCATGCCGTAGTGCTTCATAGCCGCATCGAGCTGCCCTTCGACGACGTTGCGCACAAGCAGACTGTACTCGTCCTGGCACGAGATGAAGGAATTGAGATTGAGGCGGGCGGACGTTTCCTGCGAGAGC
>CADEFX010000012.1:34850-37903 GCA_902826715.1 uncultured Hyphomicrobiales bacterium
GCGACCTGCCAGGCGGCGAGATTGGAGCAACCGATATAGCGCACCTTGCCCTGTTTCACGAGGTCGTCGAGGCCGCGCAGCGTCTCTTCCAGTGGCGTCAGCGGGTCAGGTTGATGGAGCTGGTACAAGTCGATCCAGTCCGTGCGTAGCCGCTTCAGGCTGTCCTCGACGGCGCGCATCATATAGCGCCGTGAACCGCCGATGAGCTTGCCCTCCTTGTCCATGGCCATGCCGAACTTGCTGGCGAGGACGATGTCCTTGCGGCGGTCGCCCAGGATTTGTCCGAGCTGGGTCTCCGAGCCGCCGAGATCCCCGTAGATATCGGCGGTGTCCAACAAAGTGATGCCGGCATCGAGCGCCCGGTGCACGACGCGGCGCGAAGCCTCGAGATCGAGGCGACCGCCGAAGTTGTTGCAGCCGAGCCCAACCAGCGACACGCGCAGGCCTGATTTTCCGAGGTTACGTTCCTTCATTCGTTGCTCCCTGGCGTTGGTGAAAGGTGGGCTCGCGGGTGCTAGCCCTCCATCATCCCCGTGATGGTGAAGCCGCCGTCGGCGGCATAGACGTGGCCGGTCACGAAGCTTGCCTCGTCGGAGGCGAGGAAGGCAACGACCGATGCGATCTCCTCCGGCTTGCCGAAGCGCTGGAGGGGCATGCGTGCGAGGACGCTGGAGCCAGGCTTGTCCTCCTGATCCGGACGGCTTTTGGTAGGGCCGGGGGCCACGGCGTTGATGAGAACGCCGTGCTCGGCCAGCTCGATGGCCATAGTCTGGGTCAAGTTGATGATGCCGGCCTTGCTGGCGCCGTAGGCGGCGCGGCCGCGCCCGCCGAAAATGCCGGAATTGGAGGCGATGTTAACGATACGACCGCCGCGCCCCTGTCGGACCATCTGCCGCGCGGCTGCCTGTGCACACACGAATGTGCCATACAGATTGGTGCCGATGACCCGCTCCCAAAGGTCATCGGTCATGTCGAGAAACGGGGCGCGGTCCATGATGCCGGCATTGTTGATGAGGATATCGAGGCCGCCAAAACGCGAAACGGCCTGCGCGACGGCAGCGGCTGCCGCGTCACGATCGCGGACGTCGATACGGTGCGGAGCAGCCGACGCCCCCGTGGCCGCAATGGTTTGCGCGACGCCCGCTGCACGGTCGGGGTCAATGTCGCAGACGAGCACGCTGGCGCCCTCGGCGGCGAGCCGGACGGCGATGGCCGCGCCAATCCCGTGGCCCGCGCCGGTGACCATGGCGACTTTCGCAGCCAGTTTTCCTGTCATGCTGTCCTCGATGGGTTTCGCCAAGGGTGCGACGGCTGGGGTTTCCTGCCAAGTCCAAAGTGGTCCGCTCTACGAGGGCGGCGCATGAGCGTCGTGCGCCTCTGGTTCCTGGTGACGGGCGGTTTGATCCTGCTCGGGCTGATTTGGGCGTTTGCACCCATCCTGATCCCCATATTCGTGATCACGGCCGGACTAGGCGTTATTGTCGCCTGCGTCGTCGCGTTGGCTCGCCGCCTCGAGCGGGCCCGGGGGCCGCGGGGAGATCCGGAACTCTAGGGCCATATGCAACCTATCCCCAGGCTGGCGGGATCAAGGGCTCGACGGCTATCATGCGGCCGCAATCAGCCACCCATTTTGAACCATTCCGGCGCTCGACGCGTCACAACCAGCAAGTGAGTGAGGATGGAGGCGCAAACCACGGCCGCCGGCGATCGCGAGTTGCTAGAGGCGATAGCTCGCGGCGATCGAGGAGCGTTCCAGCGTCTTTACGCACGACATGGCGTTCGCATTTTTCGTTTCACGATGCGGCTGGTTCAAAACAAGGCCACGGCAGAGGAACTGGTGAACGAGGTTTTCATGGAGATCTGGCAACACGCCGGCCGTTACGAAGGGCGATCGACGCCAACCACTTGGATGATGTCGATCGCGCACAACAAGGCGGTTAGCGGACTGCGGAAGCGTCGTGAGGCCACAGGTGTGGACGAAACGGCGATGGCCGAGGTGGCAGATCTCGACGACAACCCTGAGGTGGCAAGCCAGAAACAGGACAAGGGCCGCGTCATGCGGGCGTGCATTGCCCGACTGTCGCCGGACCATCGGGAGATTCTGGATCTGGTCTACTACCAGGAATTGTCGGTTGGGGAGGCTGCGGAAGTTCTCGGCATCCCGGAAAACACGGTTAAGACGCGCATGTTCTCTCCGCACAAGAAGCTGGCGGCGCTCCTTCTGGAGCGTGACATAAATATAGGGTGGCCGTAGGGCCAAGAGACAATGAACACTGCCATGGACGACGAGCGTGAGGAGATCGAGACGCTGCTGCCCTGGTTCGTGACGGGCAAGCTCGGCACGGTCGATGAGCAGCGCGTGGAGCGGTATCTGCGCGAACACCCCGAAATGCACCGCCAAGTGGTGCTGGCGCGTGAGGAAAATCAGGAAACGGTGGTCGGAGCCGAAAGCTTCGGCATGCCGAGCCGGGCGTCCTTCGACAAGCTGATGGCGCAGGTGGCCGCCCAGCCGCGCCGCAGTGCAGGCGTGCTGGCAGTGGTGTCGCCATTCTTCGAGCGCATCGCAGACTTCGTCACGGGCCTGTCGCGGCCCCAGATCGGCGCCATGGCGGCCGCCGCCGCGCTGGTTGTGGCCGTACAGGCGGCCTCACTGGTTTATTTGGCTACGGGATCGTCCCCCAGCCATACCTACGAGACGGCATCCGGTGGCGGCGACGCGAAGGCTGACCAGGGGACGTTTGCTCTGGTATCATTCCGGCCGACGGCTACGGCGGCGGAAGTAACGGCGGCCCTGGCCGAGCTCAATGTGCAGATCGTGGCCGGTCCAAGGGCCGGCGGCATCTGGCGTGTTCGCCTGTCGCCCGAGGCGTTGGCACAAGATCAGGCCGAAGCGCGGCTGGCTGCTCTCCGAGCGAGAAACAACGTGGTAGGGTTCGTGTCGTTGGCTCAATAGCCGGGAGTTGCCTCATGTACGCCTTGCGAGCGGGACGGATCGCCGGAGTCGTGGGAGTTGCGCTGCTGCTTACAGGTATGGTGCTGCGGAGCGGCGCGTG